>MEUB01000071.1:21382-40619 GCA_001771535.1 candidate division WOR-1 bacterium RIFOXYB2_FULL_37_13 | reverse complement strand
TTGTTTTGTAAAAAGAAAAAATATACCTATATATTGTCAAATAAAACAAATGATATCTTGGTTGGAACTAAACTTTTTATAAACAAAGTCTTAATCATTAATTTTAAAAGCAAAAAAATTGAAATCGAAGAGGCATAATTATAAATAATATATCGCCACAGGAAAAGGGGCTTAATGCTTCTGAACAAAAATATAACGAACTAAATGGATATGTGATCCTTCTTCTCCATGATTTTCAGGATCCTCCACAAGGCCTGTTTCAATGATTTTATGGTTTTTGAAATGTTCTTTTAAATCCTCTTCTGTGAAATAATGAACGGGTCTTCCTGGCTTACTTTCAAAGGTATTTCTTTCTACTTCAGCTCCCTTACCAAAAGAGGATTCTTTGTCCGAAAAAACAACAAAAAAGAGAAAGCCCTTTTCTTTTGTTTGATTGAAACACTTTTGAAGAAATAGTTCCCTCTCATTTTTGCGAAAAAGATGAACAACATTAAAACAGTAAATAGAATCATAAATCTCATTGCTAAAAGGCATGTCTAAAACAGAGCCGCTATAATATCTTATTTTAGAATTACTTTCTCTGGCTATTTTTAATGCTTCTTCCGAAATTTCTATTCCTGATACTTCAAGTCCTGCAGAAGCAAAGAAGTCGGTGTGTCTGCCATAGCCTGAACCTGGGATTAAAATATTTTTTGCGCCATTTTTTAAAAATAATTCTTTAGCATGTATTGCCGTTTTGCTTGGAGAATTCCCCCAAATTTTGCCTTCTTTGAGAAATCTTTCATCCCAGTAATTATTATTCATTTTTGCGGGCTCCTTCTTGTAATGATTTTGATGTTAGTTTAACATGAGATATACTGCCATTAAAGGAGGCCTTTTTAATGGATACAAAGACTAAAGACCATTACGAAAACCATTTAGCCGAATATTATTCTTGGATATATGGTGGAGCAGATCAAAAGATAGAAGAGAATAATTCTTTTTTTGAAAAGCATTCCATTAAGCCTTTTTCATCAAAAGTAGCAATCGATTTAGGCTGTGGATCCGGATTTCAATCAATTTCATTGGCAAAAGCTGGTTTTAATGTTATGGCTGTAGATTTTTCTAAGAAGCTTATTGATGAATTAAAAAACGGTAGTTTGGGTCTGAATGTTGAGCCGATTGAATCAGATATTTTGGATTTTAACATCTATAAAGACAAAAATCCTGAATTAATCGTCTGTATGGGCGACACCCTTACGCATATGCCAGATTTAGATTCAGCTTCCAACTTAATTTTTAATTCTTATAAGGAATTAGAGAAAAATGGAAAATTGATATTATCATTTAGGGATTTAACTTTTGAATTGCAAGGGAAAGATAGATTTATACCTGTAAGAAGTGATGAGAATACGATTTTTACATGTTTTTTGGAATATCAATCTGAAAGTGTAAATGTTTATGATCTTGTTCATGCAAGAAGACAAGGAAAATGGGAGCAAAAAATAAGTTCATATAAAAAGATAAAAATTTCGCAAGATAAAACAAAACAAATTATTTTAGATGCTGGCTTTACTTTAGACTTTTTTGAGGTTAACAGGGGACTTGTAATTTTGATAGCTAAAAAATAATCACATATCAAACAAATTAATATTATTTAAATACTTTCGTTCTTTTTTAGTTTTCCAAATTTATTTAATATCAATGCTATCACTCCGATAATTAAAGAAATATACATTAATGTTGTGCCCCCACTTTTTAATAGAGTAAATATGTTTGTTATATTTGCTAAAGCAACTGAGAATTTGGGGTAAATTAAAAGCATTGTGATAATCCCCATATTTTCAAGATAATCAAAAAAGCCCCCTAAGATAGGGAGTAAACTTAAAATAAAAATTCTGCTTTTGGGGTTAAAACTTTGTTTAAATAAAAATGTTAGTAACAAAGAAAAAGAGATTGTAAACAATAAGGGATATATCATATCCAAAGGTAATTGCCTAAACAAGTAAACCTCTCTTCCTTGAGGCTCTAATTTGTCAAATAAAGTTTTTACATATGAAGCGCTGTATCCAGTAGGGCATACATCAAGTATTTTCATGCCATTGGCATAACTCATTACACTCGGGATTGTATATGTCAGCATATAAGCAAAAACCATTTGTGTAAGGATAAATAACAAGAGTACGTTTTTTCCGTTAGAATATTTGTTTAATAATTTATAAAGTTTATTCATCCTTTTGTCTCAATTCATAAAATCTTGCACTTTAACATCTGGATGATGATATCTTTTCCTTTTAGCTGTGCTTTTCCCGAATTGGATTGCTTCTTTTAGACACCATTGTAGGCAACCTAAGCAATGTTCGCATTTGTGTTGCCAAACGGGTTTTCCCTCTATTAAGTTAATATTGTTAACTGGACAAACTTTGACGCAAACTCCACAACTATTGCATTTGTCAGTAACCCAAAATTTTTTATCCATATTATTTATATTTTTTATTGATAATTTATAAATAACAGAAGAAAACAGTAGGTTTGTCAGGAAAAAGTTTTTTTCTATTTTTTCTATACGGTTATTAATTGATTTTACAATTTCTTCTATTTTTGAATTTTTATTTTTAAACATTTTAAGTTGCTTTTGTTCAGGGATTGCACCATACATAGGGGCATAATTCCCTGGCATCCTTACCCCAAACCCAGCATTCAATTTGCTTCCTTGTTTTTTTAACTATTTTTTTACTTGTAATAGCGTTCCTGCAGGGAACCCTCCAAAGGTTGCAACAGCGAAAATGTATTTATTGTTGATATTTTTAAATTTTTTAAGAAACTTTGAAACAATTGCTGGCATTCCCCATATATAGACTGGAAAAACAATTCCAATTCTATCTGCAGAAAGGTCAATGTCTTGATTAATTGCCTTAGGAATAGAAGAAACAACCGTCTCTCCCAATTTCTCGGCAAGCTCTCTTGCTACTATTAAAGAATTACCCGTAGATGAAAAATAATAAATTGTTGTTTTCATTAAATGTCTCCATATTAAAAATTAAACGACTGTAATTGAGCCAAAAAGTATTATTGCCATTTGAATGGTAGAAATAATAAACATTGATGTCAATATAAAAATGGATATGAACGATTTAAACTCCGGCCTCCCGATTTTTATAAAATACATGTGAATTAAAAATGCAAAAATACCGCCTGAACTTAACAATAAAGAGAAGAAAAAGCCTAAAGCTGCTCCAGTTGCAAGAAGAAGCAGTCCGTATAATATAAATAACAGTAGAAAAAAATGGATTATCATAAAACTAGTTCTTCCATAAGGAAGCTTGAATAATGTCCATTCCTTATAGTAAGCGGAATCTATTTCATGGCTGATTATCAGCACAGAATTTATAATATAAAGCCACATTAAGAAGTCATAGTTGAACATATATGTAAACATAAAGAAATTTTAGCAGATTGGGTGGTGCATTGAAAGCCTTTAGCCCTACGGGCTACTGAATAGTTTGTGGCATGAAAATTGCTGTATATATGAGTCTTGTTGGCAAATTGGGCCTGAAATTGACGAGTTTTCGTCAATTAGTGCCTAAAATTAGTCAATATAATAAATAAAAATGGAGGTAAATATGAGCAATTTGGCAACCAGAGAATATAAGCAATTTTTTAAGGATCTGAAAGATGAGATTCAAAAAAGAAGATACAAAACATTGCAATCGGTTAATAGAGAATTGATTGCGTTGTATTGGGAGATTGGAAAAAGAATTGTAAAAAAACAGGAAACTAGTGGATGGGGAGATGCAATAGTAGAAACCTTAGCTAAAGATTTATCGATTGCCTTTCCAGATACAAAAGGATTTTCTGAGAGAAACTTATGGAGAATGAAACAATATTATATTGCATATCGAAATTCTAACTTTCTGCCAACACTGTCGGCAGAAATAAGTTGGTCTTGCAATAATATGATTCTTGAACAGGTAAAAGATGAGAAGGCTCAGGAGTTTTATATAAAATTAACTATTAAAGAACGCTGGAGTGTAAGGGAGTCTATTGGATTGATTCTGTGTAAATCTAAAAATGATGAAACTGTTAAACTTGCTATTTCACAGGCGGCAAGAAAAATGGGAATTGCTACATACCAAACAATGCTACCAGATACCAAACTTATTGAAGAGAAATTGCACAATATAAACTTTTAAGGTGCCAAATTGGCACCTTAAAGAGAGGAAAGCAGTGTAGTTAATATTGAATTTTTATATTTTGATTTAAACTATTAGAATTTAATACAAACTTCGCGTCATCAAAACTTGGAGGACCGAAATGCCCTTTTGCATTGTTTGAAGCCCCATGCCCTTCTTGTGGTATAAAAAATATATTCATATCAAATTTTTCGTTCTTATTTTCATCGTGTCAGATTCCTATTGCATAAGTGCCAAAAGAAATGCTGCCAAATGTTATGGTAGCTTTTTTGTCTTTTATTCCCGTTTTTGCAAGTTTAAATGCTTTTTCGGGTTTATCTGGAAATCCATCTTTTGAATTATAGAGACCGGCTCGTAGTTCTCCTTTGTCATTTCTTGAAAAAACCTTTTAACATTAAATCAAACTTTGGCATATAAAGAGGAGTATTATTTTTGTAATTGGTATATTCTTCTCCAAATCTTTCTGTAAGTTCTTTTTCTTCTCTTTTGCATTGAAAATAGGTGAGACAAAACCATGTGAGGCCTGTGAGCCCTATTGCTGTTTTGTTTAATAAAAGACCTAATCCAAAAAGAGTAAAGCTTACTCCAGAATACATTGGGTTTCTTACATATTTGTAGATGCCATTTGTGGTTAGGATGGGAGACTGACCTACGGCTCCTCTGCGTCCTAAAAAATATACTGACAATAGAAATATTGGCAAAAATATGACAACTGATAAAAATCCTATCATTATTAAAATGTGTTGAGGAATAAAGTTTAATGTTTGATATAAATTAGTAATTCCAATTTTTCTGGTTATTAAAACGTAAATAAACGTGAAAAAGGAAATTCCAATTGCAACTCCGAATGGAGCTAGCAGAAATTTTAAGTCTTTTTTGTTTATAATTTATCCCTCCAATTAATGAACCGCCAGTTTTCACGTCAGAAACAAATTCTTTAAAAGCAGGAGTCGTAAAGATTCTGCAACCATAATTCAGTTGTTTTCATAAGACTTAATTAAGCCTCCATATTAAAAAATTAAGGATTGAAGCAACGCTTACCCAAAAAAGATAAGGCAAAAGAAGGATTGCGCTAACTTTCGAAACTTTCCAAAAAGTAATTATTGTAAATAGGATTGCAATCCAAAGAAAGCCGATTTCTATTAATCCTGCAAGAGAAGAATGAAGACCAAAGAATAAAATTGACCATAAAATATTTAAAATTAATTGAACTGCAAAAAAACAGAGCGCCATTTTGGTTTCTATTTTCTTCATATCTTTTTGCAATACAAGGCACAAAGATACCCCCATTAAAATAAAAAGAATTGTCCAGACAGGGGCAAAAATCCAGTTTGGAGGGTTTAAGACCGGCTTATTTAAGGTAATATACCATGTCGAAATTGCTGGAGTTGTAAAAATTGAGCCCACAAAGCCTGCAAAAAGACAAATGGAAACGGCAATTAATAGTTTTATTGATTTTGCAATATTCATAATTGTTTTTTCTCCTTTTTTGAGATTATAGCGTTAGAATATTTTTTAATCAATTAGGAATAGGCGTTACAAAATTGTGTAAACAAAATAGATTGATTTTTTCATGGCAACACAATTATATTGAAATAGATAGAAAAATAGATATAATAATCTATAGAGATAGATAAATTATTGAATCTTATGAGTTAATCATGAAAATATTCGCAATATCAGGGTCACCCAGAGAAAATTCTTTTACCGACAAAATGTTAAATTCTTTTGTTGAAGGATTATTTTCTTCGGTTATTTCTAGGTTTAAAAACAAGGAGGATAAAAAATGAATCAACCAATATGTCAAAGTTGCGGAATGCCGATGCAAAAAGAGGAGAATTTTGGAACCAATCAGGACGGAAGTAAAAATTTGGAATATTGCCAGTTTTGCTTTCAAACCGGGAAGTTTGCGGATGAAGGGATAACCATGCAACAAAAAATCGCAAAAAATATAGAAATTGCCAAAAAGATGGGAATGCCGGAAGAGAAGGCAAGAGAAATGGTGACCTCGACGATCCCCAAGCTTAAAAGGTGGCAGTGAAAAACTTTCAAACATGATAATCTTTTAATGTAATGCAAAAGCCTGGCAAAATTTATATAGTTTTTAATAAGCCTTATGGAGTTTTATGCCAATTTACTGATGAAATGGGGCGCAAAACTTTGAAGGATTACATAAAAATTCCGGGGGTTTATCCTGTCGGCAGGTTGGATATTGATAGCGAAGGCCTCCTTTTTTTGACAAATGATGGAGATGTTAATTCTTTATTAAGTAATCCTCGAAATAAAATCTACAAAACTTATTTAGCCCAGGTTGAAGGGGTCCCAACCGAAGAGATGCTTGGGAAGTTTCGAAAGGGGATCATGATAAAAGAAGAAAAAACACTTCCCGCAAAAATAAAAACATTGAGAAACGACCCAAAACTGTGGGAAAGAGAAAAACCTGTAAGATTTAGGGCAACAATTCCAACCTCATGGATTGAAATACAAATATGCGAAGGAAAAAATCATCAGGTCAAAAAGATGACAGCGGCAGTCGGGCTTCCCTGCTTAAGACTTATTCGTATTGGGATTGGCCCTTTATCTTTAGGCAATCTTGAATCTGGAAGATATGTTATTGTGAAAAGACCCTTATTTATTGGTCAAGCAAGGCCATGAAGCTATTTTAACAAAGAAAGAGCCATTTCGATTGCTTTTGATGTCCCTATCTTGAAGTTTTTTACTAAATCATTTTCATCTGACTCATTTTCAATCTTTTTAAATATTAATTCTTTGAGCTTAAGTATCCTGATTTTTGCTTGATCCTGTGGAAAAGAAATTATAATATGAGCAATCCTTTTGATGACTTTGTTCTCAAATTTTAAAAAATATTTAGGGTTGTTTTGGCTTTTAAAGCCTTTCATCAATAAAATTTCTGATGTGGCAAAAATTTTATAAGTATAAATATTATACTCTACTTTTAAAAAGTATGTCAAGGTTCGTTTTGAAATTAGCTTGAAATTGTGTTATAATTAATACTTATTATTTAGATAAGGGGGAATTCTTTTTGAGAGACTATGAAGCTTTAGTTATATTAAAACCTATCCTGACCGAAGAACAGGTGGCCTCTTTTGTTGCCCGTGCGAAGAAAAAAATAGAAAGTAAAAATGGCGAATTTGTAAAAGTTGAAAACATGGGAAATAGAAAGCTTCCTTTTCGCATGAATAAGCATAAGTCTGAAAAAGACGGGCTATTTATTTTAATTAAATTTAAAGGGGAAGGGGATATTGTTTTTGCCTTGAGAGATGATTTTCGAATTCAGGAAGATATTCTTAGGCATCTGATTTCGCATGTGTCCGAAGACCAAAAGGTATTAATAGAAGAGTTAGAAGTTGAACACGTTGCTGAGGTAAAAGAGGCAAATTAGTGGCAGGCCTTAATAAGATAGTCTTAATAGGAACCATTCTTTCCAATCCCGAGGCAAAATTTTCTGTTGAAGGGACTCCTATTACTAAGTTTTGGGTTGATATAAACGGAGGGTTTAACCAGCCTTCTGGCAAAATTGAAGTTGTTTGCTGGCAAAAACTTGCAGAAATATCTGGCAGTCTTACAAAAGGACTGAATATTTTGGTTGAAGGGCAACTTCGCATTCGTTCTTACGAAGATCAAAGCGGCAGCCGTAAATGGGTGACCGAAATTACGGCAACAAATATCGTAAAGCTTGCAGGCGGGGGTCAAGAAGTTGTTGCTCAGGTCTCGGCAGATAAAGAAGCCAGCGACAGCGAAATTGAAGAAATTGAACCGCTTCCGGAGGATGATTTACCATTTTGATGAAATATAATAAAGTTTTTCTTGTAGGCAATTTAGCAAGAGACCCCGAATTAAGATATACTCCTGCGGGCGTAGCTGTTGCTAGATTTGCGATAGCAGTAAATCGCTCAAAAAAAAGCGGAGAATCGCAGGCTGACTTTATTTCTGTTGTAGCATGGCGTCGGCTTGCTGAAATTTGCGGAGAGTATCTTAAAAAAGGCCGACCGATAGCTGTTACAGGGCAATTAGAGGTTCGTTCTTTTATAGGCAAAGATGGGCAGCAGCGGACTTTTTCTGAAGTTGTGTTGGATGATATGCAAATGCTTGGGAAAAAACCTGATGAAACCAGCCAATCTTCTGCTTCGGCTGGCAAAGAGGATCAAACGGGAGCTGAAGAAGCCCCTTTTTAGGAGGAATTATTAAACTATGAGTTCAAAGACAAAAAATATGAATGCGAATGCTAATGCGAATACGAAACTGAAAAGGAAAAAAAAGAGAGTATGTGTCTTTTGCGCGGACAAAAAAAAGATCGATTATAAGGATATTTCTTTTGTTCGCAGGTTTATTTCTGATCGAGGCAAGATATTACCGCGCAGGAATAGCGGCTGCTGTGCCTTACACCAAAGAATGGTCGCGATGACCATTAAAAAAGCCCGCCATATAGGATTGATTCCTTATACAGTAGGATAAGAGGAGAAAGAAATGAAGGTTATTTTATTGGAAGAAAATCGCGTTGAAGAAGTAAAAGAAGGATATGCTAGAAACTATCTTTTCCCGCAAAAAAAAGCAGTGCTTGCGACCTCTGTTAATTTGCAAAAACTGGAGAAAAAACGAGAAACAATAGAAGCTGAAATTTCTGCTAGAAAAAAAGAGGCCGAAGAAATTGCAAAACAACTTGAAGGCAAAGAACTTGTTATTAAAGCTGAAGCAGGAGAAGAAGGCAAGTTGTTTGGTTCAGTTACAACACAAAAAGTTGAGGAAGAAATTAATAGCCAGTTTGGCATCAGCCTTAACAAAAAAGATATCAATCTTAATGAGCATATAGGGAAATTAGGGAATTATACTGCAACCGCAAAGATATATCACAGCATCAATGCGCATATAAAAATTAAGGTTGAAAAATTATAATAACTTTTTCTCTCTGATGGGCTATTTTATCTTGCTGTATTACATTCAATATTCTGTACACCGCATACTCTTTACTGTAAACTATTTGTAATATGCCTAGACATAAAGCTTTTCCTCCTCTGCCAGGGGTTTATCTTTTTAAAGATGCAAATGGTCAGGCTATATATGTAGGGAAGGCGAAATCTTTAAAGAACAGACTGGCTTCTTATTTTCAAAAAAACATAGAATCTCCCAAGACCCGTTCACTTATTGATCATTATAAAACAGTTGAATATATTGTAACTCCGTCAGAACTTGAGGCTCTTCTTTTAGAGCAAAAGCTCATAAAAAAATTTAAACCGAAGTATAATGTTCAGTGGCGCGATGACAAGCGGTATCCTTATCTTAAGCTTTCTATTAATGAAGATTGGCCAAAGTTATTTCTTGTCAGGGAAAGAGAAAATGACGGAGCTCTTTATTTTGGGCCATATGAAGCTGGCAGTGTAAGGGAAACTATTAAGCTTATAGGAAAGCTTTTTTTGCTTCGCAAATGTAAGGCTTCTCCCCTTAAAAAAAGAAAACAGCCATGCCTTAATTTTTATATGAAGAGGTGCCTTGGCCCATGCACTGGAACTGTTTCTAGTGAAGAATACAAAAACATTGTTCTTGCGGTTGCGGCTCTTCTTGACGGGAACCTTGATGAAACAATATCAAACCTGGAAAAGGAAATGCAAAAGGCCGCAAAAAATGAAGATTTTGAGAAAGCCGCATATATCAGGAACAAAATTAACAAAATAAAAAAAATACATAGGACAAAACCTTCTTGGATGCCGCATATTAAGGCAATAAAATATGAACCCGCATTAAAGGAGTTGAAAAAAGTTTTGCGGTTAAATAAAAAACCTTATAGAATTGAGGGGTTTGATGTTTCAAATACGCAAGGGGCCGAAATTGTTGCTTCTATGGTAGTTTTTGTAAGAGGCGAACTCCATAAAGAAGATTATCGTAAATTTATTATAAAAACTGTAACAGGCCCAAATGATGTTGCCTCTATTTATGAAGTTGTTTACAGAAGATATGCCGGAACATTAAAAGAGAAACTCCCTTTGCCAGACTTGATTTTAATTGACGGGGGAAAAGGACAGGTTGAATCAGCTTATAAGGCAATGAAAAAGGCAGGAGCAGAAATTCCTTTAATTAGCCTGGCCAAGAAAGAAGAACTGATATATTCTCCTGGGATAGAAAAGCCTTTAAAACTGCCGGAAGTGTCGGAAGCTTTAAAGCTATTGCAAAGGATCAGAGATGAATCCCATAGATTTGCCATAAATTTCCATAGAAAAAGAAGAGGAAGATTTTTTTAGGGATAAAGCTTATCTGTTCTTTTTATGATTTTTTCAATACTTATGGCTTCACCTGTATTCGTATTTATTTGCAGTAAAACGGCATTGAAAATCCCTTGATCTTCTTCCATTGGTTCGAATTTTTCATGCACGCCCGTTATGAATTTATTTAATACCTGCTCTCTTTTCATCCCTATAACCGAATTTTCTCCGCCGACCATCCCAACGTCTGTAATATAAGCTGTTTTTCCTGGAAGGATCTTGTCGTCAGCTGTTATGATGTGAGTATGAGTGCCAATAACTGCGGATATTTTTCCGTCTAAATAATAGCCAAGCGCAACTTTTTCAGAAGTTGCTTCCGCATGGACATCAACAATAATAATATCGGTTTTTTCCTTTATTTTTGGGATTAATCTGTCAACTGTCTGAAAAGGGCAATCAAGGGGAGACATAAAAACCCTTCCAACCAGACATAAAAACCCGACTTTAACTCCATCCTTTGTTTCTACGATGGTATATTCTTGTCCGGGGACATTTCTTTCTGTTGGGAAATTGGCTGGCCTTACCATTTTATCGAGGCTCTTAATGTCTTTTATAATATCTTTTTTGTCCCAAACATGATTTCCCATACTTATGATATCGACCCCTATTTCTATAAACCAGTTATAAATCTTTTTGGTAATGCCATAACCATGGGCGGAGTTTTCACCCTGCGCAATTATTATGTCAGGACTTAATTCTTGCTTTAACTCCGGCAGGATAATTTGGGTGACTTTTCTTCCCAAAGCCCCCACTATATCTCCTACAAATAAAACTTTTAAATCACTCATTTTGCTATGTCAGTTTTCCTTGTTTCTCGTATGACGGTTACTTTGATTTCTCCTGGATATTCTAATTCGCCTTCTATTTTACGAGCCACATCGTGAGCCAGCTTGTCGGCCATTAGATCATCAATTTTGTCCGGTTGGACAATTATGCGGATTTCACGTCCGGCTTGGATTGCATAGCATTTTTCAACCCCTTCAAACGAGTTTGCAACCCCCTCAAGCTTTTCGAGCCTTTTAACATATGCTTCTAAACTGTCTCTACGTGCGCCGGGCCTTGAGCTTGAAACTTTATCTGCAACCATAACTAGGACTGCTTCAATAGTTCTTGGCGGAACATCTTCGTGATGTGCTTCTATGGAATGAATGACCTCGGGACTCTCTCCGGCTTTTTGCGCAAATAAGACACCAAGTTTTACGTGCGTTCCTTCAATTTCCTGGTCTATGGCTTTTCCTATATCATGCAAAAGAGCGCCTCGCTTTGCAAGCTTAACATTTACTCCAAGTTCAGATGCCAGCATCCCTGCTAAATGAGCCATTTCAACAGAATGCTGTAAAACATTTTGACCATAACTTGTTCTGAATTTCAGCCTTCCCAAAAGTTGTATAAGTACCGCCGGAAGCCCATGCACATCTGTATCAATTGCCGCTTTTTCTCCGGCTTCCCACATGGCTACCTTTAATTCTTCTTTTGCTTTATTGTACATTTCCTCGACTCTGGCAGGGTGGATGCGTCCGTCGACTATAAGCTTGGCCAGCGTCCTTTTTGCCGTCTCTCTTCTCAATGGATCGAAGCTTGATAAAATTACGGCTTCAGGCGTATCGTCAACCACAAGATCAACGCCTGTTAAAGTTTCAAAGGCTCTGATATTTCTTCCTTCACGGCCTATGATTCTTCCTTTCATATCATCAGAAGGAAGCTCTACAATTGAAGTTGTTGTTTCAACCACGTGATCTACGGAACACCTTTGGATGGCAGTTGCCAAAATTTCGCGCGCTTTCTTATCGGCGTCCTGTTTTATTCTTTCTTCGTTTTGTTTAATTCTTATAGCTGCTTCGCGCTCTAAATCTTTTTCAAGATTTTGCAGCAGGAGTTTTTTTGCCTCTTCTTTTGGGAGAGAAGAAACTTTTTCCAGTTCTTTTATGTGTGCTTCAAGAGTGTGCTTTAATTCTTCCTTTACCTTTTCTACTTTTTCCAGCTGGGCTTTTAATTCCTGCTCAGACGTTTCTATTGCTTTTTCTTTTTTATCTAAATGTTCTTCTCTTTGCAGCAGTCTGCGTTCAATATTTCCCTGCTCGGTCTTTCTTTCCCTCGATTCTTTTTCAATCTCCTGGCGAAGCCGAACAGCTTCTTCTTTAGCTTCAAGAAGGGCTTCTTTTCGTTTTGTTTCTGCTTCACGTTTTGCGTCTTCTAATATCCTTTTTGCCGTTTCTTCTGCCACGAGCACCTTCTGGTCGCTGTATTTTTGGCGCATTATTAAGTAAGCTATCGTCGCGGCCAAAATAGCAGCAACAGCAATGATCAAATAAATTAAAAATTGTAGGTTCATGATTATTTTACTCCTTCTATAAGTTTAAGCGCTTGCCTGCTTTACTGGTTTTTTAAGCTCTTTGGGCGAACTTGTCGCGACCGGTTTTTTTGTGTCGCTTGCCTTTTTTATGTCATTGATTTTTTTGCGAATTTGAGTTTCCAGTTTATTTGTTAGGGCGGAATGCTCTTTTAAATACTTTAAGCTTGCGTCATAACCTTGCCCCAACCGTTCTGTTTCATATGTATACCATGCTCCATGTTTTTCAACCATTTCATAAAGTAGTCCCATATCAATTATCTCTGCTTCATGAGAAATCCCTTCTCCATGGATCAAGACAAAAGAGGTTGCGGCAAATGGGGGAGCAACCTTATTTTTAACAACCTTTACTTTTACTCTTGTCCCTATAATCTTTTCGCCTTCTTTTATCTTTTCTTGAGCCCGGACATCAAGCCTTACGGAAGAATAAAATTTCAAGGCGCGCCCTCCAGGAGTCACTTCCGGATTTCCAAACATAATGCCGACTTTTTCTCTTAACTGATTAATAAAGATTAAAACAGCCTTGGATTTTGCGACAACAGCTGTTAATTTTCTTAAGGCTTGGGACATTAATCTTGCCTGTAGCCCAATGTGGGAGTCTCCCATTTCCCCTTCAATTTCGGCACGTGGAACCAATGCTGCCACAGAATCGATAACAATAATGTCTAACGCATTGGAGCGAACCAGCGTTTCGCAGATTTCCAGCGCTTGTTCGCCGTAATCGGGCTGGGAAATTAAAAGATTTTCAGTATCAACGCCGATTTTTTTTGCATAAATCGGATCCATTGAATGTTCAGCATCTATAAAGGCGGCAGTTCCACCCAATCTTTGGGCTGCGGCAATTGCCTGAAGAGAAACAGTTGTTTTTCCTCCGGATTCAGGGCCAAAAATTTCAATAATCCTTCCTCTTGGAAATCCTCCGACCCCAAGCGCGGCATCAATTCCTATACTGCCTGTCGGGATAACTTCAATATTCAATTTGCTTGTTTCTCCCATTTTCATTATGGAGCCTTTTCCAAAACTTTTTTCTATCTGAGAAATTGCCATACTTAGTGCTTTTGACTTTTCATCTGACATATTTATCTCCTCCTTTAATTATTCATCATCCGTTGTTCCTCCGCCAAGATAACACCACATAAGCCCCAACGCGGCCTGGGTAGTTTTCTCCCTTATCTCATTTCTTGTCCCCTGCAGGTTTAATTCTTTGCATTCACTTGTTGAACTCCCTACAAGTGAAACATAAACCAATCCGACAGGAGCCGGCGGACATGGATCCGGACCCGCACAGCCTGTAACAGCAAGTCCGATATCCGTTTTAAATTTTCTTCTTATCCCCTCAGCCATAAGGAGCGCCGTTTTTTTGCTGACAGCCCCTTCTTTGGCAATTACTGCGGGCGGAATTTGAAGTTCTTGAATTTTTATTCTATTGTGGTAACTTATGACTCCACCTATAAAATAATCCGAACTTCCGGGGATGCTTGTTAATCTTGAGGATACAAGCCCTCCGGTCATAGATTCCGCGACAGCAATTGTGACATGGTTCTTTTTTAAAAGTTCCGCAATTTCGATGTCACTTATTTTGCCTATCGAACTCAATATTTTACTGTAAAAATCTTCAAGCTTAACCTCAAAAGGCTTAACTTCTTTTTCCAATATATTCAACTCCTGAATATATAGATAAAATTGCCGCCAGCCATAAAGCAATCACTCCCAAAGGGAAACTTATTATTAGCATTAAAACAGCAATAATTTGTACTACTGTTTTAATCTTTCCCGCAGGACTTGCCGCAATTATTATACCAGAGGCTCCAACGTGAGCCCTCCAGCCGGTTATAAAAATCTCTCTTGAAGAAATTATAATAACCGGCAATGATTGTGCCATCCCTTTTTCCACAAGTACAATTAATGTCGCTATAACAAGGATTTTATCTGCCATAGGATCCATTAATTTGCCAAAATCTGTTATTTGATTCATTTTTCTGGCAAGATAACCATCAAAAAAATCTGTTATAGATAATATCAAAAAAATTATTGCCGCCAAAACAAACTTATCAAAAAACAAACAGATTATTACTAAGGGGAGGAACACGACTCTAAAAAAAGTCAGAAGATTTGAAAAGTTCAGGTAAGACAGGCAACGAGATCGTAGGCAGAAGCTTTTATTATTTTTCCCCTAACAAACTCGCCCAACTTTAAGTTGGCATTATATATTTTTACAGAACCATCAATTTCCGGCGCATCCATATAGGAGCGTCCAATGCAGAAGTTTTTACATTTTTTTTCTATTAGAACATCAAAAATTTTACCGATCAATTGATTGTTCAACTCCTTGGATATTTGATTCTGTAAAGTCATTAATTCATGAAACCGTTCTTTTCTGACTTTTCCGGGAACCTGCCCCCTTAATTTTGCTGCAGGCGTCCCTTCTTCTCTGCTATACTCAAAAACACCGATTCTTTCAAATTTTGTTTTGCGAATAAACTCAACTAATTTTTTAAATTCGCTTTTTGTTTCACCTGGAAACCCGACAATGAAACTTGTTCTTATTATAATATCAGGGATCGCGTCTCTAAGTTTTTTTATTAACCTTTTCATATAAAGAGAAGAGACTCCTCTCTTCATCTTTTTTAAAATTTTATCACAAATATGTTGCATAGGCAAGTCAATATACTTGCAGATTTTTGGTTCTTTTGCAATAGTTTTTATTAGTTGCACAGATATATGTGCGGGATGTGTATACATTATTCTTATCCATCTAATGCCTTGTATTTTTGCCGTTCTTTCAAGTATTTTGATGAATTCTTTGTGTGCTGTTGTATCTTGCGCTACAAATATAATCTCTTTAACTCCTTTTTTTGCCAAGGTTTCTACCTCTTTTAAAATGTCTTTGGTCTCTTTGAGTATGAGATTTCCTCTAATTGCGGGAATTAAGCAATATGAGCAATTATTGTTACATCCTTCTGATATTTTGACATAAGCTGTCCATGGGTTTGTTGCTTTAACGTGAGGGGTATGGGGATTGAAAATGTCTACCGAATCAATAATGCCATCGATTTTATGGGAAAGAGCTAAATTGTTTTTTAGTTTTGGCAAACAACCAGCTATATAGACTTTGGCTCCCTTTTTTTTTGCTTTTATTGCTTTATTAATGGTTAAAATAGATTCTTCACGGGCAGATTTTAAAAAAGAGCAGGTATTTATTACGATAACATCCGCCTCTTTTTGCTTTGGTGTCAAGGTATATCCCAAAGAAACAAGATTTCCCATAATAACTTCCGAATCACATAGATTTTTTGGGCATCCTAAAGATATTACATGCGCTTTCATTTTATTATTATTTCAAGATAACTAGGGTCTATCTATAATTTACAAATTGTAATTCGATTGGGAAGTTTACCTGCTTGAGTTTTTGCATTACAGCTTGCAGATCGTCGATTTTTTTTGCCGATACCCTAAGCTGGTCGCCTTGAATTTGGGACTGAACCTTTAATTTCATTTCTTTTATAGTTTTATTTATCTCTTTGGCCTGTTCCTGTTCAATGCCTTGTTTTATCTTTATTTCCTGGCGTATTGTTCCTCCAAGTGCCTGCTCGATTTTTCCATAATCAAGAAATTTCAAAGAAATTCCACGCTTAACCAGCTTTCCCTGCAAGATGTCTATTACACTTTTTAATTTATAATCGTCGTCGGAAATTATCGTTATAATCGCTTCAGCTCGTTGAAGGTCGCTCTTAGATCCCTTAAAATCAAAACGATTTAAAATCTCCTTCATCGACATTTGGATAGCATTGTCAACCTCTGTCAGATTGGCTTGAGATGTGATATCAAAGGAATGATCCTGTGCCATTTTGCTCCCTCCTTTTTTTATACATTATAGCATGTTAAAATGGCCGCATGGAGTGTGGAACGCAAAAAATGATAGTTAAAATCGAAAGGACCAGCAAATGAAAAAAAACATAGCAATACTTGGATCAACCGGCAGCATTGGGAAACAGGCTTTGGAGGTTATTTCAGCATTTCCAAGTTCCTTTAATGTTGTTTCAATCGCAGCAAAAAATGAAGTAGAAGACATTATTTCTCAAATAAAAATATTTAAGCCTCTTCTTGTGTCTGTCGCGTCGGAAGAAGTTAAAGAAAAAATTGCCGCTGCTATTTCAAGGCAAATTACAAAAATAGTTGTAGGAGAAGAGGGTCTGATGGAAGCGGCTACGCATAAAGGCGTAAATCTTGTTGTTGCCGCTATTCCGGGCGCGTTTTCCTTAAAAGCAGTAATGGAAGCTGTGAAGGCTAAAAAAGATATTGCCCTTGCGACGAAAGAGGTCTTAGTCGCGGCCGGGGATATTTTTATGGAAGAAGCAAAAAAGGCCGGCATTAAAATTTTTCCAATTGATTCGGAACATTCGGCGATTGCCCAATGCCTGCTTGGTGAGAAGGTTGAAAATATAAAGAAAATAATTATTACTGCTTCAGGAGGGCCTTTTTTAAATGCAACGCCTGAAAAGCTTGCGAAAGTTACCGCAAAAGATGCATTAGGCCATCCGACTTGGAAAATGGGGCCTAAAATTACTATTGATTCCGCCTCGCTTATGAATAAAGGATTTGAAGTAATTGAAGCTCATTATCTTTTTGGCCTTGATTACTCAAAAATTGAAGTTGTAATACATCCTCAAAGCATTGTCCATTCAATGGTTGAATTTATTGATGGGTCTATCAAGGCGCAGCTTGGTGCCCCTGACATGAGGATTCCGATTCAATTGGCTCTTTTTGGGATGGAACGGAAAACAAACAGGTGGAACACACTTGATATCATCAAAACAAAATCTTTAACTTTTGAAATCCCTGACATGGAGAAATTTCCTTGTTTAAAATATGCTTATGACGCGGGGCGAAAAGGGGGCACGATGCCTGCCGTTGTTAACGCAGTTAACGAAGTTTCTGTCAATTTGTTTTTAAAAGGTCAATGCTCTTTTCTTGATATTCCCGCAAGAATTAAAAAAACAATGGAGGAACATTTGCTAATTGAAAAGCCGTCTATTGAGCAGGTTATTAATGCCGACAAATGGGGAAGGGCAATAAATTTATAATTCTTTAGTTCCAAACTTTGTTGTTGCCACAGCTCCCAGCCCAATTAATACAGCTGTAAATTTTACTATTATTCCTATAACAGGTATTAACGCCGTTAAAGCAAAAATTAAAAAGCCAAAGGCAGCTTCCAAAAGCATTGGCTTATTTTTTAGCCTTAGCGCTTGGAATATTTTTTTACCTACAAGCTGTGAAATTACAATAAAGCCAAAAATTGACGCAGCCGCAAGAATTAACATATAAAGAGGGAGCAAAACTATTCCTACAAGGCTTACTATTAGAAAAAGCGCGATAGGAATAACTGTAAACAGAATTGCCAACCCCCAAAAAAAGGCTTTCCATGGAGACTTTTCGGCATAATATGACGCGCGTCCGACCTGTTTTTGAAAAAGGGCAATAACAAGAAAGACAAGGGCTAACATTGCAATAAACATGGTGAGCTGGAAAAGAGCGCTAATCCACAGCAGATTTTTATATGTCAAAAATGATGGCAAACCGGCAAAAGGGCCTAAATTAACTTCTGATATTTGTCCCATAATTTCAGCTCCTTTTTCTTTTTTTATTGTTCCGCCTACAGAGACAACGTCTCCCATAACCTTTGAGTTTTTATCCAAAAAAATATTTCCCCCAAAAGAAACGACATCTTCCTGCACAATTCCGGATACATTGACATTGCCATTTAAAGCAAAAGCACTTTTGACGGTGGTTCCGTGAGGGACAATTATATCTGAGCTTATTTTGACTAAATTATTTTTTGTTTCCGGCTTAAGGCCTGAAAGAAGAGCAAAAACAGGGGAAGCAAAAAAAATAAAAACAAGAAAAAGAACCAACAATCTTTTCACGGGAATCACGCCCCTTTTTATTGTTTCGGCTAAAGTATAGCAGTTTATTTTATATCGTCAATGGGATATAATTTTATTAAGTAACTAGTGTGAGTGTGAGTAGTTTGTAGTTAGCGAATTAATAGAGCGCTTAGCTAGAGAAGAAAAGATTATGAAAAAGGAGCTAACAATATGATAAAAAAGTTTTTGTATTTAATAATATTTGTGTTTCTACTGTTCACTGTAAACTGTTTACTGTTAACTTTCTCCTACGCCTCAGAAATATCTGATCCGTCGCAGATAGGAATAGGCGCTAGGGCGTTGGGGATGGGGAAAGCGCATGTGGCCATTGCAGATGACGCAAGTTCAATCTTTATAAACCCGGCAGGCTTATCGTTGTCAAATAATATGAAAATAATAAGCATGAGCGGGAATTTAATATCAGAAGTTCCATATACAATGATTGGAGGAAGTTTTGCTTTATGGGGAGGGAGTGTTGGAATAGGCTACATCGGCTCAGGGCTTAGCGGAATACAG
>MEUB01000071.1:0-21361 GCA_001771535.1 candidate division WOR-1 bacterium RIFOXYB2_FULL_37_13 | reverse complement strand
GGAAACAACGTTAGTTAGCGGAACGCCTGAAATGACAGGGAATAGCGGAAACTTTTCAAATAGTGAAATCACTGTGAGTTATAGCAGGGAGCTTAATTTATCTTATGTAAGCAACGCGGGGGCGACAATAAAATTGTTAAGCCAGGGATTTACAGGAACAGCAAGCTTTGACGCGGGGAAAGGATCGGGAATAGATATAGATTTGGGAACAATAACAAAAATAAGCGATGATATGAATATTGGAGTTTCTTTGAAAAATATAATACCTGGAAATAACATGGGAAAAGATGAAATTCCAATGACAACAACTGTTGGGATATCAAGGTTGTTCAAGCAGTTTAATTTACTAACAGCAATTGATGCTGAACTATCAAGAGGCTTGCTGTTTCATGCTGGGGCAGAATGGAGCCCTATAAGATTTCTAAAAGTTAGGGCAGGATTGGACCAAATGGCATCGGCAGGATCGAGTGCAACTAATTTGTCGGCGGGATTGGGAATAGTGGTTAGAGGCTTTACATTTGATTATGCGTATCATGGGTATAGCGATCTATCTGAATTTACAACCCATTATTTTTCAATAGGGTATGAGTTTTTAAATGCCAAAGATCGAGTGAACGAAAAAGTTGAAGAGAAAATAGAAAAAAAGATTGAGGAGAAAAAAAGCGTAGAGACTAAAATCGGTAAGCCTGTGGACGTGAAGAATGTTAAGGGGAAAACGAAGAAAAAATAATAATGAAAAAGAAAATAGCAAAACAAAATTATAAAAGCCTTATATCAAAATGGCAGGCACTGCCTGCCATTTTGGCATGGACGCATATTGATAAAACTGGAAATTAAATGACAAAAAGAAAAGACAATTTAATATTTAGCAATGATTACATAAAGTTTTTGAATGAAATAAAAGATAAAATTACTTCCGCGCGAAATAAAGCTGCCTATTATTTAAATAAAGAACTTATAAAAGTGTATTTTGAGATTGGGAAAACAATTGTAGACAAGCAAAAACAATATAGGTGGGGGAAAAGTGTCGTAGAAAAATTAGCAAAAGATTTGCAAAGAGAGTTTAACGCTAAGCGAGGGTATTCCGCGCAAAACTTATGGTATATGCGGCAATTTTATTTAGAATATTGTGGCAATCTAAAACTCCAACAGCTTGTTGGAGAAATTCCTTGGAGCCACAACATTTTAATTTTTTCTAAAATTAAAGACAAAGAAATAAGAGAATATTATTTGAAAGCAGCTATAAAATACGGATGGACTAGAAATGTTTTGTTGAACCAAATAAAAGCCAATGCCTATAATTTATATTTAAAAAACCCTAAACAGCACAATTTCCACAGAGCCCTTCCCGTGCATGTTGCTGAACAAGCAAATGAGGCTGTAAAAGATATTTATAGTTTAGATTTTTTAGGCATTACAAAGCCTGTACTTGAGAGGGAACTTGAGCAAAGATTAATTGAAAGGATAAAATATTTTATCCTGGAATTGGGAGTTGGTTTTGCTTTTGTTGGTAATCAGCATAAATTAGTGTTGGGCAAAAATGAATATTTTATAGATTTATTATTTTTTAATAGAAGATTAAAATGCTTAGTTGCGATTGAACTAAAAACTGGAAAATTTGAGCCTGAATATTCTGGGAAGATGGATTTTTATTTAAACCTTTTAAATGATCAAGCCAAATTTGAAGGAGAAAATCCGCCTATCGGCATAGTTTTGTGTGCAGAAAAAGATAAAGTTGTCGTAGAGTATGCCTTGCGCGGTGTAAAAAATCCGATCGGCATATCTCAATATCATCTTACGGCAAAACTTCCAAAAAACTTAAAAGGAATTCTTCCTTCTGGGCAACAATTGGAAGCTCAAATAAAGGAAGAGTTTTAATAGTAAAAGGAGGACAAATAAATCATGAAATCAAAAATCATCTTTTTCGTCTTTTGTCTCTTGATGTTTTTCCAGTCGTTTAGTTTTGCTGTGACGCTGACTGTAACAAACTGTGCCGATAGCGGAGCTGGGTCATTGCGACAGGCGTTGACTGATGTTACGACGGGGGATGCCATAGAGTTTAATATAACAGTAGCGAATGCGGGATATTCGACAGGAGAATATGGAGCAGGGGTTGTGACAAATGAAGCGGGAAGCAATAAGTGGTTTAGAATAATAGTTAATTCAGCATTGCCTACGATAAGTAAAAATAATGTATACATAAAGGGATTCAGCCAAATTGCAAATACGAATGAAGCAATTAATGTATTGGGGCCGGAGGTGGAGATAAAGTGGCGGGATCCATCCTACTATCCCAACAATTATTTGGGTGCTATAACTATATATGGTAATAATTGTACTGTGGAAGGATTGATTATCAACAATGGGTTTTATTCTGGAATAAATATAACTTTAGGCGGAAGCAATGAAGTATTGGGGAATTATATTGGGGTAGATGCTACAGGAACAACAGCAGTAGGAAATGAGCGTGGCATACGGCTTGACTATTCCTCAAGCAATAAGATAGGGGATGGGACAGCTGGAGGAAGAAATGTAATAAGTGGGAATGGGAGTGGAATAAATATAACTTTAGGCGGAAGCAATGAGGTACTAGGTAATTATATAGGACTTGATGCTACAGGCACAACAGCAGTAGCAAATAGTTATGCTGGCATATATCTTGACTCTTCCTCAAACAACAAGATAGGAGATGGAACAGCTGGAGGAAGAAACATAATAAGCGGGAATAGCACTTCTGGCATATATGTATCTTCAGGCGGAAGCAATGAGGTGCTGGGCAATTACATAGGACTTGACGCTACAGGGACAACAGCAGTCGCAAATAGTTATTATGGGATATCTCTTTATTCTTCTTCAAACAACATAATAGGGGCTTCAAATGTAATCGCATATAATGGAAGCTTAGGTTTCCCTGATGGTATTTATATTGAAGCATCAGATTCCATCCAAAATAAAATTACCCAAAACTCGATGTATTCAAATTATGGGAAAGGGATAACCTTGGCAGAAAGCTCTAATCAGGAGATTGTAACGCCGGAGATAATATCTGTCACATATAGCCAAACAAATGAAGTTCTTAATATAACAGGAACGGCGACATCAGATGCGATTGTTGAAATATTTAAAGCGTCTGGAAATCAAGGGAGATATTATCTTGGAAGCGTTGAATCTAATGCGTTGGGAAGTTTTGAAACGACATTGGATATCTCGTCAAGCGGAATAACATTTATAACAGGGGAAACAGTAACTACAACGCAAACGGATGTGAGCAATAATACAAGTGAATTTAGCAATACAAAAGAAGTGATAATAACATCAATTACAAGCTACCGGCCTACCCTAATGATTGGAACTATTGAATCGGGTGTAGATTATGGCAGCAGCAATAAAACAAGTTCAGTCGCTTCAAACGAAACAGCGACGTATTATATAAAAGTAAGCAATGATGGCAATGCGAGCGATACGATAATAGTAACAGGAGAAGGGAATAGCGGAAGTTTCAATGTTAAATATTACTATCCTAAGACTTCAAATACAGAAATAACCTCACAAGTAACAGGAGAAGGTTATAATTTAGATTTAGCAGCAAGCACTAACGATGAACTGAAAATGACAGTCTCATGTAGCAGCACAAGCTTATCAACAAAAGAAATAACAGTAACCGCAACATCGTCAAAAGACGCGACAAAAGGGGATAGCATAAAAGCAACTACGACATTTATACCATTAACATCAGAGCCAACCTCGGAACCAGAGCCAGAGCCAGAACCAACTCCAACAACAGAAACAACCTCCCACGCGACGCAGGAATTTAGCGATAGTGGGTTGGGGGTAACCGTCACAGTTCCTGCTAAT
Organism: candidate division WOR-1 bacterium RIFOXYB2_FULL_37_13; assembly: GCA_001771535.1. Taxonomy (GTDB): domain Bacteria; phylum Margulisbacteria; class WOR-1; order XYC2-FULL-46-14; family XYC2-FULL-37-10; genus XYC2-FULL-37-10. Next base: position 17,506 of record MEUB01000071.1, on the reverse strand, counting down.
GCCGTGACCTCGAGTATTGAAGTAGCTATCACAGAAACAACATCATCCGCTAATCCTCCAACAGGATTTAAAATCGGAGGAAAGATCATAAGCCTCACCAGCACGCCGACATCAGAATTTTTAACTCCTGTAACAGTGACAATTCCGATGGATACAGGGTTATTCGGACCGAGGGTGTATTATTGGGTATCGGACGGATGGAGCACAAACGGGATAACAATAGTCTCCTATACAACAAACAGCATAACATTTACAACAACCCATTTTACGCCTTTCGCGGCAATGGGAATAACGGCAGATAACAGTTTTAGATTTGGTCCAAACCCATATAATCCGAATAATGGCAGCGCCAGAATCTGGTATTGGCTGAGCAGTTCCGCGGATACAACGATATATATAATGAACATGAATGGAGTTTTGGTTTGGAAGAGTACGTATCTATCAGGAACAAACGGAGGACAAGCAGGCGAGAATAATGTAGAATTTAACGGCAAGAATTCATGGGGCGACGTGTTAGGTAATGGCGCGTATTTGTTTAAGGTTGTCCAAGGAGGCAGGGTTGTCGGGGGTGGGAAGATTGCGGTGATAAGGTAGGGGCGTATCGCGATACGCCCGTACAGGGGAGCGTATCGCGATACGCCCGTACAGGGGATCGTATCGCGATACGCCCGTACAGGGAGAATAGAAAAAGGATAAAACAAAATGAAGCCAGTTTATTTATGCATAATGGATGGAGTAGGGATTGGAGCAAAAAATGAGACAAACGCGGTTTATCAGGCAATAAAAGACGGCAAAGCCCCGTTTTTTAAAGATCTTTTTGATAAGCCTTACGCGTTGCTTGAATGTTCCGGCAAAGCGGTTGGATTGCCTGTGAATACAATGGGAAATTCCGAAGTAAACCATTTAAACATGGGAGCAGGACGAGTCGTTTATCAATCCATTGAAAGAATAAATGTCGCGATTGAAGATAAATCTTTTTTTAAAAATGAAGCTTTGATGCAAGCCGTTTCAAATTGCAAAAAAAACAATTCGACGCTTCACCTTATGGGGGTTATTCAAGGACATGGAGGAACCGTGCATGGAAGCATTTCACACGTTTTCGCGCTGCTTGAATTGGTAAAACAACAAAAACTGGAAAAGGTTTTTATTCATATTTTTGGAGATGGACGGGATACCAACCCCAATGCTTTGGGAGAAATATACATAAAAATGCTCCAAGATAAAATTTTGGAACTCGAATTAAGAAAAATCGCAATGGTCAAAACTATTATGGGACGCGAGATAGCAATGGATAGAGATACTGCCTGGGATAAAACCCTTATTGCCCTAAAAGCAATTGCACTTGGCGAATGTGAAAACAAAGCCCAAAGTTCTGAAGATGCCATAAAACAATCATATGATAGAGAAATTACAGATGAATTTATCCGTCCGGTAAAAATTGGCGAATATGAGGGAATTGAGCCTGCGGATTCCATCATATTTTGGAATTACAGGCAGGACAGGGCAATTCAAACAACTGTTGCTTTTATCGAAAAGGATAAAAAGTTTTTCAATTATAAAAAAGGAACAAATCCTATAGATGAAAATATTTATAAGGAGATAGAAGAGATACAAGCGAAACTAAAAAATACAGTTTTTGTCGCGATGACAGAATATTATGAGGGAATAAACGCTTTAACTGCCTATCCCGAAAAGGAGATCCCTGATACTGTGGGAGAAGTTGTTTCAAAGGCAGGTCTCTTGCAATTGAGAATTGCAGGAACAGAAAAATTTGCCCATGTTACGGGATGGTTTTCCGGTCGCCGAAGCGAACCATTCCTAGGCGAAGATAGAATCCTTGTGCAGGATCCGACATTAAAAGCCCGTACAGAACAGGGGAAACGCTATGATCTTGTTCCAGAAATGACCGCTTATCATGAAACCGAAGAAGTTTTGTCAGCTATGGATAAAAAAGATTATGCTTTGATAGTTCATAATTTTCAGAACGGGGATATGGTTGGTCATACAGGCAATTTATTGGCGGCTGAAAAAGCTATGTCCGTTGTTTCAGAATGTTTGTCAAAGATAGTTCCAAAATGGCTTGCAAAGGGTGGGGTTGTGGTGTTAACTGCCGACCATGGCAACGCGGATGAAATGGCATTGGAAAAGAACCATCATAAAGTAGTAAGTACTCAGCATTCGTTAAACCCTGTCCCATTATGGATTTTGGGTATTGATAAAACTCCAGAAAATGGGATTATTCCAGACATTGGCGTAACTATTTTAAAGCTAATGGAGCTTGCCCCTTCAAAAGAGATGACAGCCAAAGCTTTATTTTAAGCCGACTAAAAATTCTTTGACGTTAATGTTGCGGCAAGAGAGACAGAAAAAGTTCCTGTTTTTGTGCCAATAGGATCAGGAAAAACGTAAGAACCTGTTCCTGCTCCTGTGAAAGACCATTTGACAATTCCAGCTCCGTCTCCCAGCCAGACAATATAAGTAAAATCAGTAAAAGTAATGGAGTTATATGTATCTGCAAAGGCATTATTTGTTAATTGAATTTTATAGCAATTAAAAGTTCCTGCGTCGGTAGTTACTGTTTCCTGGCCGATAACAGTCCCTTCATAAGATCCTGTTATTGTCCATGATTTATTAAGCGACAATGGGAAGTCATACATTAATAGTCCTGTTGTTGATGGCGCACTTGATGTCCCGTAGGTCCAGACACCATCGTCATTGGCAAGAACCAAAGAATCAGTCGTTGAAACGGCTGTAGCTATTGTAGTTTCTTGTTTTAAGATTTGAACAACACCAACAGTTTCTATTGAAGTTGTCCCATTGAACGTAGTTTTTATTGTTGATACTTGCGGATCTGCATTAACAGTCAAACTTTCAGCTGTACCAATTAAGGTTGCTATTTGACTGTAATTCCAACTGTTGCCATTACTATGTGGATAGTAATTGGAAGTTGAGCCTCCTCCATTGCTGCTGGAACATCCTGCCATAAGAGCCGCGATAAAAATACCGAAAATTAAAAGTATTGAAGTAGTTTTCATTTTACATTAACTCCTTTTTATTTAAGACTTACAGTGTCATTATGGGCTAAAATTATTAACCGGTCAATAGGCGTTTGTATGCTTTTCTTAGATGAAATTCGCCTTTGAGGGAGTTCATGGGTTTCCTCCGCCAAAACCTGCGAAACTACAAAGACTTGTTGCCTAAGGGATTTCCTTTGAAGTTCGAAGAATCTTAAAACTTAAAGATTTCTTTTACCTTTTTCTTTGCTTCTTCTTCGAGTTGGGTTTTTGCTTTTTGTGTTTCTTCTTTTACTTTTGATTCTATTTCTACTTTTTTGGCTTCAATTTCTACTTTCAGTTTTCCTATCTCCGCCTTAATTACCTTGTCCAAAATTGGAACAGGAAGAGGCATTAACAAAGACCCTTGCAATTCAAATACAAGTTCCACAAACCCGTTGCCATCTTTGAATATGGCGAGTTCCTGCGGAAGCCCTTTTGTCGCGTCAGGGCTAAAAGTTAAATAGAGTCTGTTGCCCGACGCGTATTTCATGTTATTAAAATCCAATCCGCCGTTAAATCCGACTCTTAAGTCAGTCTCCTGCAGCGAAAGTTTTGTAACATTTAAAACCTTATTGCCAAGAACCGCCTCAATTCTTAAACCTCCGACAATAAGATCGTTTTTCAGCATGTTAATATTATATTTTTTCCCTATGCTTTCAAGCGACTTGATCTTTTTTATTCGCCCTTTTGACAGGAGAATAATTCCACGGCTGCTTAAGTTATTGAAAGCTTCGGGCATTTCAACGCCTTGCCCTTTTAGCGTAGACAAAGAAACATCAAGAGTTCCTTCGACATTGTTTCTTAAATCAAGCAGATTTGGGAAAAAAGAATCTATAGCATCATTTAAAAACGGTTCCGCGGAGAAATTTTTTAAAGACAGATTTTGTATGCTGTAGGCTAATTGTGGCAAATTAAGCTTCAATTTTTCAACAGTTAAAGTTCCTTTATATGCCGATAAATCTTTAATTTTCAAGTAAATTGTTTTGTTTGATAAGCTTGAATCAAAAACCAAAGAATCTATAGCTATAGTTTTAAAGGTAATATTGCGGAAATTAATATTTGCCAAAAGACTTAGATTGGAGGGTATGCTTGCAAAAGACTTTTTTAATGAAGCCGTAAGCGCTCCATGAGGAATTTTCTCTTTTTGGGTGGTTGCGCCTCCGGCTATAAAAATGGCAAGCAAATTGTCTATGGTGAATTTTTGGGAACTTAAAGAAACAGACACATTTGGGGCTTTTTTAAGCCCCTTAATATTTGCGGAAGCAAAAAGCGTTTCCCCTCCAACTGAAAGCTTAACATCTTCAACCTTTGCGCTATCCATTGTTTTTATGTCGAAACCGATCTTGCCGGACAAGGCAATTGGGATATCTTTATCAAGATAAGAGCCTATTGCTGATAATTCTATGGCAATAGGCTTTAGCGCGACAAGAGTTATATTTGAAATTTTCAGGTTTAAATCTTTAAGGCCGCTTTTACCGGTATAATGATCATAATAGATAATTTTTCCTTTTGATATTTTAAAGCTGTTAATCAGAAGGCTTATTGAAAAATCTTTATCGGCAGATTTGACGGCTTTTGAAGGCTGTTTTTTTGCAGAGGCGCCAAACATATCGCTAAAATTAAAAACTCCGTTTTTATTTTTTTCTATCAAAATTTCCGGTTTTATCAGGGTAATCTCAGGAATCAACACCTTTTTTTGGAAAAGAGGCCAAAAAGCATATTTGAGCTCTATTGAATCTGCCAAAATCATGGGCTCTTTTGAAAAGTTTTTTCCATTGCTTATTGATATTCCATTTAATTTTATTCCGGAAAAAAGATTAAACGATGCCCCTTTTATCTTGACAGAACGATGAAGCTCTTCGGATAGTTTTTTTGACGCGAAATCTTTAATTAAATTTATGGGAAGAAACATGTAAAGAGTTATAGATGCCAAAATTAATGCCGCCATAAAAATTGCAACAACAAATAAAAGGCGCTTAACAACTTTTTTCATAAAAGAACCACTCCTTTTAGGCATAAATATGGCAATGCCGCGGGTAGGCTATTTTTTAAATACGAAATTATTTTCTGCCTCTTTTAATTTTGGATGATTTTTATCTTTATCGGACAAAAACGGCATGCCGCCGATTTTATCAAGCGGCCAGGGAATCTCAATATCAGGATCATTCCAAGCAATAGCCCTTTCGCTTGGCGCGTCGTGCATTCCCGTGCACTTATATAATAATTCAACTCCGTCTGTTAATGCCAAGAAGCCATGAGCAAACCCGGGAGGGAAATATAGCATTTTATGGTTTTCTGAAGATAGGATTTCTCCATGCCATTTTCCAAAAGTAGGGGAGCCTTTTCTAATATCTACTCCTACATCAAAAACCTCGCCTTTTACTGCCTTAACAAGTTTACCCATTGAATGCGGATTGATTTGATAATGCAATCCGCGCAAGACCCCTTTTTTTGATCTGCTATGATTGTCCTGGACAAAAAGATCCCTAAAATTTCCATCTGATGCAAAAGCGTCTTTATTGTAATATTCCATAAAAAATCCTCGGTCATCTTTGTAAATATTGGGCTCAATTATTAAAATCCCATCAATAGAAGTTATTGTAAATTTAAATTTCATTGGTAGGCAAATTGTAACATAATTTGACGACTTAGTCAGCGGGAATGCCATGATGATAAAACAAAAACTCCCATTTCTTAACAAGGCAGCCCCTATATAAGAAAATGGGAGTTTTAGAAACTAGTTAAGCATTTCAAAAAGATTTGACCCCATATTAAATTTCACAACATTGCGTGCCGCGATTTTAATTTCTTTTCCAGTCTTTGGGTTGCGGCCTTTGCGAGCTTTTCTTTTTTTCTTTTTCCATGTTCCAAAGCCAATCAGTCTTACCTCTTGACCTTTTTTAAGGGCACCGGAAATAGCATCAAAGGTATGATTGACTATTGTTAAACATTTGCTTTTTGGAAGGCTTGTTTTTGAAGACAAATAGCTACTAAGATCTTGTTTGTTCATTTGTTCACCTCCTTTTTTACTTTTGTGTAAGTTTATCAGGTAACACGTTGAAAAGTCAAGCAGTTTATAGGCGTTCCGCAAGCGTCCTCACCGGATCGAACGATTGGCGGTGGATTTCGCAGGGACCGTTTTTAAAAATTTCTTCTATATGTTTTTTTGTCCCGTATCCTTTGTGCGACTTAAATCCGTATTGAGGGAAAACTTCGTCGTATTTTTTCATGATTTTATCTCTTGAAACTTTTGCGATAATTGATGCGGCGGCAATTGAATCAGAAATTGAGTCTCCCTTCACAAGGCATTTCTGGGCTATGTCGGATATTATTTTAAATTTCCCGTCTATTAAAATAAAGTGCGGCTGTGGAGCAAGTTGTTCAATTGCCAGTCTCATGGCATAGAGAGAGGCATTTAGTATATTTATCCTGTCAATTGTTTTTGGACCTACTATTCCTACGCCAATGGAAATGGCTTTCTTTTGAATTAAAGGGAAAAGGGCTTCTCTTTGTTTTGCTGAAAGCTTTTTGGAATCATCCAGTCCTTTTATCCTGTGCCGAAGGGGCAAAATAACTGCGGCGGCAATTACGGGTCCTGCCAACGGGCCGCGGCCTGCTTCATCTACTCCCGCGACTAATTGATATCCTTTTTTTCTGAAGTAGTTTTCCCATTTTGTATCGGGCATTAAGAGAGTATAACATGCGAGAATTCTAAAAGTGAACCAGTAGTAATTATTTAATTGGCTTTAAATAAAACTTAATTGCCAGACGGGCCATATTTTAAAAAGTGCAGGGCCTATTATCTCTTGCTTGGGCAGAAACCCCCAATAGCGGGAATCTGCAGAATTTGGCCTGTTGTCGCCCATTACAAAATAGGACTCTTGAGGAATAACTACAGAGTCGAAATTCGCAGGGAAGGCATTTATGTTTGAATAATTATTGTATCCTAAGTGAGTTTCATTAAGTTTTTTCCCATTGATATAGACTATTCCTTTTTTAACTTCAAGTGTTTCTCCCGGGAGGCCTATGATCCGCTTAATTAAGTCTTTGCGATTCCCGTCATAATCATAAGTTTTAAAAACTACCACGTCAAAACGTTTAGGCTCTTTGTGAAAATCAATAAAATATTGCTTGTCTGATGTTAATATGGGATGTCTATAAAGAGGGTTCGGTATTATATAGAAAAAAATCTTTTCTTTATAAGATTCAAAAAAAGGATTTTGGATTCCATAAGCGATCTTGTTTACGATTAAACGATCATTGATGTTTAAAGTGGGTTCCATTGATCCGCTCGGGATCCAAAAGACCTGAAGGAAAAAAGATCTGATAAATATAGCAAGAACAAAAGCGACGATAAGCGTCTCTGCCCACTCACGAAACCATTTATTTAATTTTTCTTTATCCACGGCTTAAACTTTTTTGATCTCTTCTTTAACTTTTGTCGCGGCAGATCCAATCTTATTTCTTAAATAATAGAGCTTTGCTCGGCGCGCGCGGCCCTTTTTCATGATTTGGATTTGATCTATTTTTGGAGAATGAAGAGGAAAGATCCTTTCGACTCCAATCCCCTGAACAAGCTTACGTACGGTAAAGGTTGCCCTATTGCTTCCGCCTTTGCGTTTTATTACAATCCCTTCAAACGCCTGCAACCGTTCTTTGTTTCCTTCAACTATTTTTGATAATACCTTTACTGTATCACCAACATTAAAAAGAGCAACCTTTTCGTTTATTTGTTTTTTTTCTATTTCTTCAATAATACTCATTAAACCAACCTCCAATTTAAAATGCAAATATTCCAAACTTTAAGAGCCAACCAACCTATCCAACGTTATAGCAACAGCCGCCCTTACTGACAAATGATTATAATCTTTACTGCCGCATATCGGCCTTAAAATGACATCAGCTTTATCAAGTACGTCTTTTGTCATTCCCCATCCGGTTCCAAACAAAATCAAAAAAGGCCTTTTAGCCTTTTTTATCTTATTCTTCAATAATTTATAAGAAACAGCCCCGACTTTTTTAGCTGAAGTTGCGACCACAATCGGATTTTTCAACTCTTTTAATACTTCTTCCAGGGTGTTTTTAAGCTTTACATGCTTAAAAGCTTCGGCCCTAGTCCAATTATGGGTAAAACTTTTTTCCCCTTGCCAACAGTTAATTATGCGTTCCGCAAATGCTATTTGCGCCGGCAAAGGATTTACAACGTAGTACTTTTTGATGCCAAAAGTCAGCGCTGTACGGGCTATATCATGAAGGTCAAAACCTGTTATACAGGTTGATATAACCTCTCTGTTCTTATTATACATCGGATGGTGTAATAAGGCAATATAGATTTTTGCGGTCATAAAGCTCTTTCTTCCTTAATAATTTCTTCCAAAAGAGCCTTATCTTCTTTTTTTAGATCGGAGTTCCCCAACAGATCAGGCCTTTTGAAAAAGGTCTCCTTTAAAGCCTCTTTTCTTCTCCAACGGGAAATATTTTTATGATGGCCTGAAAGCAGGATTCCCGGTACCGCCATTTTATTGAAAATCTCAGGCTTTGTATAGCTTGGATAATCCAGCAACCCGTCATAAAAAGATTCATTTGTGACTGAAGCTTCTTCTTTTACTACGCCTCGAATTAAGCGGGATACGCAGTCTGTTAAAACCATTGCCGGAAGTTCTCCTCCTGTTAGGACGTAGTCTCCCACGCTTATTTCATCTGTTACAAGATTTTTTAAAATTCTTTGATCTACATCTTCATAATGGCCGCACAATATCAGCAAATGGGCTTCCTTTGAAAGCTCTTTTGCTTTTTCCTGTGTAAGCTTTTTTCCGGAAGGGGACATAAAAATAATTCTTGTTTTTTTATTTTTTGATAATGATTTTATGGCGGCAAAAAGAGGCTCTGGCTTTAAAACCATGCCGGGGCCTCCTCCATAAGCTTTGTCATCGGCTGTTTTATGTTTGTCGGAGGTAAAATCTCTGAGATTGATAATATTAATTGAAATAATCCCTTTTTGTTGTGCTTTTTTAAGCAGACTTTCAGAAAAAGGCCCTTCAAACATTTCAGGAAATAGGGTTAAAATATCAATTTTCATGAGTAATTTTAGATTGCCATAATTTGAACCAAAAAGCGACGATTCGAATCGTCGCTTTTTGGTTTGAGCTGCCTTTGAATAATTGATTAATCGTCAATTCCGCGTATTTCTTCTATTATTCCGTCTTTTACAATAATTTCAGCGCCGCCAACCTTTTTATACAAATTGTCTCCTAATCCAACAACGACAGGGCCTTCAAGCGGACCTTGGACAAATTCAGAATTAATTGTCAGTTTTTTAGCTTCTTCTATTTTCATTAAAAGATCGGTTTTTGCGGCTGCGATCCTTGCTTTTTCCGATTGAAACTGATTTTTAAAAGCAACAGCTTGCTGTGTTGCTCCTTTTTGCTTAAGAGCATCCATATGCGCTTTGCTCTGCTCTGTCATTTGCTCTTCTTGTCTCTCTATGTTTTTTACCGCACGATCCAACTCTTTTATAAGATTATCTTTAAAGGCCTCTGTAACTATTGCTTTTACCATTACTACACGTTTTAATTCTACCTTTTTTTCCTGCTCTGCCATTTATACTGCCTCCTTGGCCATAAATTCGACATTTACCCTTTTTTGTTCTTTCCCGCCTGCTGCTTTTGCTATTGTGCGTATCGCGTTAGCTATTTTCCCTTCTTTGCCTATTACTTTCCCCATATCTGTTTCTGCGACTCTTACTTCGATGATCGAAACAGTTTCTCCCTGCGTTTCTGTTACTGAAATCTTGTCCGGATTTTCAACCAATGCTTTAACAATAAACTCAATTAAATCCTTCATGCTTCTTTGCCTCCTTAAGCCTTTTCTTCAGGCTTTGTTGATGGAGTTCCTTCTTTTGCTTCTTCTTGAGTTTGTGTTTCTTTAGCAGGTTTTTGTGTTATTTTTTCTTCAGTTTTTGTTTTGGGTTGAGCCGCCGCGGCTGCCGCTTCTTCTTTTTTTTCTTTTTTTGATTTACGTTTAGGAAGAATTGTTAAATCAATTGCAGGAAGAAGCCCAAGCTTACTAAGAAGCACCCCTACCTTCTCTGTGGGCTGTGCTCCTTTTTTTAACCATGCTTCTGTTTTTTCTTTGTTGAGATTTATAAAAGCAGGTTCTTTCCGGGGATTATATTCTCCAAGGACATCTACTACTGCTCCGCCTAATTTTGCCCTTGCCTCTTGTATTACAAACCGATACGCTGGTTGGCCTCTTTTCCCTTTTCTTTGAAGCTTAATCTTTGCTGCCATCTATTTTTACTACACCATGCCTTCTATTTAAGTTTATGGGGCAACAAGCGCCCCACCATAAAAATTATAACATATTTTTGGGGTATTGGAAAGAAGAAAAATTGCTTCGGATTTCTTCCATAGAATCTCCGCCAAACTTTTCAAGAAAGGCATTGGCCAACACAAAGGAGGCCATTGCTTCGCCTACAACTGCAGCCGCTGTAACCGCGCATATGTCGGCGCGTTCAACGTAGGCTTTTGCGGGTTTTTTTGTCGCTATATCTACGGAATTAAGAGGAGTCAACAGCGTCGATATCGGCTTCATTGCAGCCTTCAAAATCAGAGGTTCTCCGTTTGTCATTCCGCCTTCCAGACCTCCGGCATTATTGCTTCCCCTTGTAAATTTGTTATTATTATAAAAAATTTCGTCATGGACTTTTGAGCCTTTAAGTCTTGTAGATTCAAATCCAAGTCCGATTTCAACCCCTTTAATTGCTTGTATACTCATTAGTGCTTGGGCAAGTAACCCGTCCAATCGTTTATCCCATTGCATGCAGGAGCCAAGCCCAATTGGAAGATTTTCACATTTAACTTCAAACACGCCTCCCAAAGAGTCTCCTTCTTTTTTTGCTTTTTCTATCGCTTGTTCAATGTCTTTTTGCGACGAGACCCCGCCTATGTGGATAACAGAGCTTGATATTTTTATTTTAAATTCTGCCAGGAATTTTTTACATATGGCTCCGACTGCAACCCTTGCGGCAGTCTCTCTTGCTGATGATCTTTCAAGAATTGGCCTCAAGTTTTTTTGATTGTATTTTATGGCTCCGGCAAGATCTGCATGGCCGGGGCGTAATTGTGTAAAAGGTTTTTCCCATGCCTCTTTGGCTTTGTTTGGAATTAAAAGAGCAATAGGAGATCCGAGCGTTTCTCCTTTTGCAACACCTGACAGGATTTGAGCCTTGTCCTTTTCAATCTTCATTCTTTCCCCGCGACCTGCTCCTTCCTGCCGTCTTTCAAGCTCTTTTGAGATAGCATCTTCTGAAAGGTTTAAGTGGGCGACCATGCCGTCAAGGATTGCGACCAACGCCTCTCCATGTGATTCTCCCGCAGTTAGAAATCTTAGCATTTGTTACAGCTTATAAGCCTTGTAAGAAAGATTTGTGCCATCAGGGCCATTTGACCATGTTCCTGTTAAAGTTCCCGCATCAAAAAAAGAAGCGGTTACCGATGACCAATTACGCTGTCCTTTATTTGCGATATAATCCATAACGCCATTGACGTAGGTATATGTTCCGGAAACAGTTTCTCCTACTCCTGTGCTCGAAGAAAGGGTTACTGTGCCTGATGTAGCATTAATCGGGAAAAATTCAACTATCGAATTATACACCTCAACACCCTCCTGAAATTGATACCAACGGCCTTGTAAGTTGTAGTCGGATGAAGCGTTGCGTGTCGCGTGGGCGCTGGTGGAAGTATTCCCGCTGCCGTCTGTGGCAGATCCATCCAGTGTATCATTATTGGTAAAAGTGCCGCTAAATGTTGTTGTTCCGTTGCTGATATAAAAAGTGACCGTAGTTCCATTATAAGCGTAAGTGCCTGCCGCTTCGTTTGTTCCTATGGCAATTGTTCCTTCATCTGTTGATGCAGTTGTTGCTGTCGATGTTGAGGTGCATTCAAGCAAATATAAACTTTGGGAGGTGCTTTCCCATGTAACTACAAGAGCCCATTTTCCGGCAACAACACTACTGGCATTCCCTCCGTTGGTCGTTCCTGTTGTTGAGCTTGAGCAACCAAAAATTCCAACTATGGCAAGAATAGATAAACTGGCAATAAGGGCTAAAATTATAAAAATATTTTTATTCATAAAAAATCCTCCTGAACAAATTGCGTTTGCTTTTTTAATTATAACAAAACGCATAAATTAATCAATAGGACTTGGGGACAATCAGGAATTTTTTCCGATTATTATTTCTTCGATTATTTCTTTGGCTTTTTCGGACTCGTTACAAACTAATCTTGCAGCGGCCGCTTCAGGGAGGAAACTACCTCCTCTTTTTATTACATCCAAGAAATGCAAAGCTTCTTTTGTTCCAATTTCTTTGAGAGCCCATGCGGCAGCTATTAATAATTGTTCATCAGACGGTTCATATATTAAAACATTGGATAATATGCCGACCGATTTTGAACTTTTGCCGATATAGCCTAAAGCAACAATTGCAGCCAGCTGTTCATTTTTTTTTGGGGCTTTTTTTGATAATATATTTTGAAGTGATTCCTCATGTAAAGGGAAAGAAGTTATAGATAAAGCACTCTGCATTCTTCTTGCAGGAAGCGCAGATCCATTACCTTCTTTGGCTATTCTTGCTAATAGAGGGAAAGAAATTGTCTGAGAATAGGGAGCAGGAGAACACAGTCGGGCTATATTCAACATGAAAATCAGCTCCTTTTAATTTGATACAGGCTTATCGGAGCAAACTCTTGCGAAATTTCAATTGAATTTGGCATTACAATAACAAATTGGATTTATTTGTCAAGCGGGTTTATTTCCTACAAATCGCCTCATCAATTGATAATAGAAAAGAGCCGACAAAACAAGTGAATCAAAAAGTACATATTCGTTTGCTCTATGTTCATTGGAACCTGTTGGTCCAAAGACCATCGATTGTACCTGATGTCCTGCATCTGTTAAAAGTTTGCGTGCTATTTGTATATCCCCATTTCCAAAAGGAGAAAAGATTTTATGTTCTTCTTTTGTAAGCTCGGCAAGTATTTCACTTGCTGTTTTTAGTAAGCGTGAAGCTTCAGGAGTATGGAATGCGTGGAAACAAATATCAAATTGGCCGTGACCCCAATTTTGCCAGCCTGGAAATTTTCTTTGCATGTACGTATTTGTCCTGTCGACCGCTTCGTCTAAATATCTTTTTGCCTTTTCTTCGTCAACAAAAGACCTGAAGAAAGTTCTTAAAAAGGCCTCACCTTCCTTTCCGTTAAAAAAACTACTTAACGTTGTCCCTCTACTGTTCCAGGCGGGCTCTTGCCAGTTTGTGTTTGCTGTGAGTTCGTACATAAATCTCATAGCGGCCAATAACATTATATTTGTATCACTTTTCTTTCTTGTAAGGCCAAGCTGTATAACCGAGGGGATGGCATTTTCTGCACAGGGAGTTGCGTTTAGCCAGATAGGGTAGTATCCTATATTTGTATAATTATTGAAAAAATTTTCTACCGCCAAAAATAAAGAGTGATTTTCCAACCCTTCTTTTATATTAAACTGTCCTGCATGTCCCCCATTGCTTGTAAATCTAAAAATCTGGGTCTCCCTTTCAAGCCCTGCTAACGGATTAAAATTTGCAAGCGGAAGGCTATATACTCCTGCCATTCTTCTTGCGTTTGCTATTTGTGACTGTGTCGCTTCCGTCTCGACAAGATAAATTTTGCTATCAGGCGCAAATCTTCCGCTATTTATTAGGTGCGTTAAATGGTCTTGTATGCCAAACGGAGACATAACTTCTTCAAGCGAATTTATGATTATATCTATTGCTATATTGGAAGGGAATTTACCTATAATTTCTTTGTACATTTTTAAAGCGACCAAATGGGCGGCAATTCCTCCTTTCATATCCGAAGCGCCTCTCCCGTAGAGACGAGTTCCTTCTTGTTCCAATTTAAAAGGATTTGTTTTCCATCTATCTCCATTCGTTGCTTTAACTACATCATAGTGCTCTACAAAAATAATTCGCTTTTTATTTCTACCATTGGGATCTGTTGTAGCATATAGATGAGGAAATTCTGCGGAAGGATCGATCTCTGTTTTTTTACAAGAAGTATGCCATCTACCCATATATTCCTCATCATGAGCCATGCTTGTTGGTGTGGTAAAGCGGGAAACATGGAAACCAAGCGGACTTAATTGAGATTCTAAAAAATCGGCACATGCTTCTCTTTCGTCGTTGTAGATTTTACAAAATCTAGGGGACATTGTTGTCATTGAATTTACTGTGCGATATTGGACTAACTCTCGGAGGTGTAACAATAAAAGATTGCGATATTTAGGGTTTAAGCGATTAGTTGCACATGAGTTTGGCATAGTGATCTTCTTCTTTGAGAGTGTGTCGTTATGTTTTGAGAGGAAATTTCACTCTTTCTCATGTTATAATTAAGAAACTTTAAGGAGTTGATTTTAATGCGAAGCAAGAATATTAAAAAAATGGGACCGTCGAGGGCTCTTCTCCATGCGACAGGAGTTTCCCCTCAAGAGATGAATAAGCCTTTCATAGGGATCGCATCTTCATTTACCGATTTAGTTCCGGGGCATGTTGACATGAGAAGTTTAGAGAGGGCAATTGAAAAAGGGGTTCATGCCGGCGGCGGAGTTTCTTTTACATTCGGCCTTCCTGCTATTTGCGATGGAATAGCTATGGGACACAAAGGGATGCACTATTCCCTCCCTTCCCGCGAACTTATTGCCGATACTGTTGAGAGTGTTACAGAGGCTCATCAATTGGACGGGCTTATTCTCTTAACTGCTTGCGACAAAATAACACCCGGGATGCTTATGGCGGCGGCTCGCTTAAATGTTCCTACAATTGTTGTTACCGCAGGGCCTATGATGACAGGTTGTTACAAAGGAAGTAGACTAGACCTTGTCCACGATACATTTGAAGCGGAAGCGGCATACAAACAGAAAAAGATTTCAAAAATAGATTATGACAATCTGATTTTAACTTCGTGTCCAGGAGCCGGCTCTTGCTCTGGTCTTTTTACAGCAAACACAATGGCCTGCGCGACAGAGGCGATGGGAATGTCACTCCCATTTTGCGGAACAGCGCTTGCCGTCTCTTCAAAAAAGAAGATGATAGCTTATGAAAGCGGCAAAAGAATTGTCGAGCTTGTAAAAGAAGACTTAACCCCGAAAAAAATTATGAACCTTAATGCATTTGTAAATGCGATCAGAATCGATATGGCTCTCGGCGGATCGACAAACGCAGTTTTGCATTTAACGGCAATTGCCCATGAGGCAGGAATTGAACTTCCAATCGAATTATTTGACAAAATAAGCAAAGAGACTCCTCACATAACAAGCATCCGCCCGGGTGGAGATAATTTTATGGAAGATTTTGAAAACGCGGGAGGAATCCCTGCCGCTTTTTCCGTTTTAAACAAAATGCTCAAAAACAATCCGACAGTTTCAGGGCTTACAATAAAACAGATTGCAAAAGAAGGGATAAACTATAACCCTCAAATTATCCGTTCGCTTGATAATCCGTATCACGCGCAAGGAAGCCTTGCGGTTTTAAAAGGAAATCTTGCTCCCGAAGGGGCGGTTGTAAAGCAGACTGCAGTCTCTCCAAAAATGATGCAATTTAAAGGGACGGCCAAAGTCTTTGACTCTGAAGACGCGGCGCAGAAAGCGATTTTATCAGGCAAGATAAAAGAGGGGGACGTTGTTGTAATACGTTATGAAGGGCCCAAGGGAGGGCCAGGAATGAGGGAAATGCTTTATCCTACGTCCGCGATCGCGGGGATGGGGCTTTCAGAATCTGTTGCATTAATTACAGACGGGAGATTTTCCGGAGGTACTCGTGGTCCATGTATTGGACATGTATCTCCTGAAGCGGCATCTTATGGTCCTATTGCGGCTGTAAAAGATGGAGATATTATAGAAATAGATATTCCAAACAGAAAACTTGAAGTCAATATTTCCAACGATGAAATGAAAAAACGCCTTTCAAAGGTTAAACCTCATGAACCCAAGATTAAAACCGGCTGGCTTTCAAGATATGCGAGATTTGTAACATCGGCATCAACTGGGGCAGTGTTAAAAGCGTAAGTTTGCTGAACGAAAGAGACCATATTTAACACACTCTAAAAGTCCGATATTTCCTAACGTTTCAACCTCTTTCACATTTTTAATATGAAATTTCACATGGTTCCTCGCGATAGGTGTTCAGATTAAAATTATAGGAGATAAAAAAATGAGTGTTCGTATAACTAATGCTACAAGAGCTACAATTGCTCAAAGATACACAGGCCCAGCGTCAAAAAAAAATTTTAGAGGAAATGAAACATACTCGGATGCAGGAGGAGTAAGGAGGGGTACTTTAAGCGAATATAATTTGCTTGTTAGGCGAACCGACAGCCCGGAACTTTATAAGTTTGCTTTTTTTAGGAAGAAGGAAGCTCTGTGTTTGGAGAAAGAACGCAATAAATTAGAAGAGTTTGAAGCAAAGAGAAAAGACCTGGAGAATATACTTTTAGGAAAAGCAGGAGATAATGAGCGGATAGGGGATACGTTTATAAGAATGGCAGGAGAATGTTTTGGAAATGAAATTGCCGAGATAGTTGCCAAGCGGATTAATCAAATTGTTGACAATAATTTAATTGTAGGGATTGATGCCGAGATTAGAAGCGGGGTATGTTTAATGGCTAGAGACGCATATGATAAAATGATCGCAGAAAATTCTTATGCATTGGCTTTTGCCAAATGGTTTTCTGCCCAAGAACTTTTTTTGGCAAAAGCGCTTGATCAAGAACAGCTTGAATTTATTGATAATTTTGGTTTTTTGAAAATGGAAGTAGGGGCAATTAAACCTGAACACAGACCTTTGGTTTATAGTGAGGCAGTTGATTTGGCAGATACACCAACCGATCCCGGCGTTGGGAAAAAACAAGCCCCTCCCTCAACTGAAACCCCCGGCAGAAGAAAAGGTGCCGCCAAGCCGTTATTTCATTCGAAGCATCCTGAAGAGCCAAAGACCAGTGGAGAAAGAACAAGAATAGTAAACGCCGGTGATATTTCAGGGGATAGAGAGGATAAAACCAGAATGCTTTCTTCTGGAGCAGAAAGACAGCTATCACCTTTTGTAGAACAGCCTAAGAGGACTACAGCTCAATCATCAATCCCCTTTGCCGCTTCTGCAAGGTTGATAAAAAATAGCGGAATTAAAGGATGGGTTCGAAGTTTTTTAAAGAGATAATTTAATTAGGTTGTTTTATAAAATCAATAATTTTTTCTGCGATCTTCGAAAGGACTGGCGGATTGCCAAGTTTTTGCAGGAGTTTTTTGTTGTCCAGCCTTTTGTGGGATCTTAAAATTTCTATTGCTTTATCTGCTATAATTTCCGGCTTTGCTTTGCTTTGAACATATTCAGGGACAAGCTCGTAATTGAGCAAAATATTTGG
>MEUB01000070.1 GCA_001771535.1 candidate division WOR-1 bacterium RIFOXYB2_FULL_37_13 | reverse complement strand
GATTTTGGTTATCCAAAATTTCTTGTTAATCCAATTATACAGTGGAAGACAGCCTTTTAAAATTAGTTTCTATCTCGGTTACTGGGTTTATACATAACCTTGACAATAGATCTGTTAAAGTGCTATATTAAGCCGACATTTTCTTTAAGGAGAATTACTATGAAAATCAAGGCGATTTGGATATTAATTCCTTTCCTTTTTGTTGCAATCACAGGTTGCAGTGACCTGGCAAATATTGCCGATGCGGATTATTATAGGATTTCAGTCTCTTCAACAAACGATAGCTACCCTATCTATTACACTGCAAAATCCCTTAATAACGAAAACCTCACAGGCTATGAAGTTGTTCCAACCCTTCCAGGCCCTTCTTTTACGTTTGCATCCGCTCCAAAAGAGATCACTACGGCATCAATTATTCTTCCTCAAATAACCTTTAATCATATGCTTGTAACATATGAAGTAACACAGGATACGCAAGGCATACTGGGGACATGGACTCCGTCAAGGGAGAGCCTGGGAGTAAACATAGTTATTCCGGCTGGAACCAATACATCAAGCATTGCAATTACAGATCAAAATATTGCTTCACGCACTCTTGCAATAGAGGTTTTCAACAAAATAGGAACAGTTAGTGCCGATTTACAAGCGGCCGGAACTTATGTTTTTTATCCCCGATTAAGCACTTCGTTATCCTTAAGGGCTTATGTACTACTAACAGGAACAGATGCTCGTGGAGAAGGAGCTTCGTTAAGTTTTTCGACAACCCTTTACTTTGCGGCAAGTTCGTCGTAGAATAAGGATATAAGCCTTTCACGGTATTTTCTCTCCTATCTTCTATCGCGGGGTGGAGCAGCCTGGTTAGCTCGCAAGGCTCATAACCTTGAGGTCGTAGGTTCAAATCCTACCCCCGCTAGTAAATTTTACGAAGTAAAATTTAAGGATAAGAAGTAAGGATAAGGATTAAGGAAGACAAAATTTCCCCCTCACTTGTCTCCCTCATTCTAGAAACTTATAGGCCTTAGAATTTCGGTAATAAAATAGGTATCTTTCTGCGGTATTCAACATAATCATCCCCAAACTTTTCAAGCAACTTGGGCTCTTCGAATTTATGAATATAGAAAATAACGCTGACGATAAAAGCGGGGAAAACTATCAACAATAAAGAGATTGAGCCAAAATATAATCCGACCCCAAACATAATAAGTAGCCATCCAAATATCATTGGGTTTCTTGTATATCGATAAGGTCCCACGATAATAAGCTTTTTAGCAGAAGGCAAAAACTCTTTTCCAAAAACCTCTTGAGGGTTTCCTCGACCTATAAAAATAATTGCCAGCATTGACCATATCATCCAAAACAGTCCAAAGACGATCAATACATAAGAAAATATCAAGCAATACGGGCAAGCGTTTATTTGTGGAATTCGAAATAATCTATCAAGACCATATCCTACCCCGACAAAGAAGGCTGGCAGAAGTCCTAGGAAAAACAAAAAGGAGATAAAATAGTTTATTATTATTTTAAAGGATTTCATTTTATTCTTGAGATTAATCATCTAATTGCTTGCCATAATTTTTCTCTCTTATTGATTGCAATTTCGGTTATAAGTTTAATTTTATCATTTTTACATATTATTTTCATTATTTTTTCAATCGATATAATGTCATTTTTCCTTGTGGGAAGGTTTAAGGAGAGCGTCAACCCCCTTGATTCCTTCGCAGGAGGGTTTTTATTGTCAAAGCGGGGCGGTGTGCTTCGAGAGGATGAGAGGGGGATGTTATAAAAAAATAATGTTACCCTGTTTTCTCCATCCTCATTTCATAAGGTTTTAGGTCGAATTTCATAGCACGAGTTTCATTGGTTCTATCATCTGTTAAAAAACTAAACCCATTTGTTTGATAAAACTTTAGAGTTTTTGGATTGTTATAAGCATCTGCAAGCAAAAATCGACAGCCAGTTTTATTGTTGAAGGTAAACCAATATTTTATAAAATCTAAAAGATGGCTGCCCATATTTTCCCTTTGATATGTTTTACAAACAGCTAACCTTCCTATTTTTACTGCCGGAATTTTGCTGTGTCGTTTATTGTTTGGTATTTTTCTATTAAGCCTGTTTGTCGCTTTTATGCCATCGTTTAAAACAGTAAAATAAGCTATTATCTCTTTATTCTCAACATGACGGAATAAGTATGTTACACCAAGTAGCTGTTTTTGATAAGAAAAAGAATCTTTTAGAAGAAATTCATTTAAGTCAGGGTCTCCACAATCAAAATCTGTTTTAGATAAATGGTCGGAAAGCCTTTCAATAAAGAGAGAACTAAACTGCATGGTCTAAAATAGGAGAATTCTTTCGAATAGCTTCAAAAATTCTTCTTCCACGTAAAAAATCCTCTTTAGAAACAGCTCTTGCCTGCGGATTTTCTAATTCTTTTAAAAACTTGTCGGCGTCTCTCCCTTTTAAATCAGGAGTCGGTGCGATTGGCTTTGCCATTTTATACATCTCCCCAAAATTAGTCGATAAAAAAGTGTAGCAGTCTTAATGCTCTATGATACTCTATAATAATTTTGACATACTCTTATATATTTGTAAAGCTAAAAAATCCCATCAAAAAGATTAACATTTTAAGATGTGACGACGATGACGGTGGGTTGTGGAAACTTGCTTAAGTTGGTATATTTAGAGAAACATTTTCCACCATCAGAAGATATTCTCAGCTTTTCTTTCTGGAACAAACAAATCAATAAGCATGTTCCACCATTTTTCTATTGCCTCAGCCGCAATTGCAATCACCAACAAAAGGAGAGCCTTTTTACTTTAAGGATGCGATATCATCATTGCAATTGCTCCAACGGCAAACAGCTTCCCTATTGAAACAGCCCAAAGTCCTTCAAAAATCCCAATTTTTATATTTTTACCTTCCATCAATATCATCTCCCTATTCGATAATTATATATTGCAAAAAACTATTCAGGATTATTACCCATTAAAGTAAGCTCTTTTTTCATAAGACTGATAATTTCTTTAACTAATTTGGTGATATCCTCTTTTAATTTTTTGCATTCCGCACTAAATTCAGCCGTATTATCAGGAGTTTCATAGTTGCTTAGTAAGTGTTCCATTTTATCTATAAAAGTTTTGCTTGTTTGTGATATTTCTTCAGATAAATATATTATCGAAATCCAATAATAATTAGTGGCTTCCTGAAAAGCAATTCTAGCTTCGTTTATATTTTTTAACTTTAAAAAAAAATTCCACATGAGATAAATATACTACAATTTAAGGGCTTTGTATAACTTCGAAACCCACTGAGGTTGGAGCAGGGATAGTCCAATCTGTAGAATTAGGAGTGACGCCAAGGACAACATTTTTGATAAAGTTTTTTCGTCCCCCAAATTCCGTTCCGTAACGGTTCCGTGAGATGAGTAAAAATCATTAAATAATTGACAAGCTCTCTCTAATTGGATATAATTGGACATAGTTAAAACATCCAATTAAATATATGAATAAAGAAAGCCAAAAACGGACCGAAAGAATTGAGAGTATTCCCCCTATTATTGTGTCAAAAATAGCTAAAATTGATGAATTAAAGGGGCAGTGGATAACGGGTGCTCGCTTAAGCCCACAAGTTTTAGGAAGATTAAAACGATCAGTTTTGATTACTTCAACAGGGGCTTCAACGCGCATTGAAGGCTCACGACTTTCTGACGAAGATATTGAAAAATTAATGCGTGGTATTAACATCCAAAAATTTACCAATCGTGACAAGCAGGAAGCTCAAGGTTATTACGAATTACTAGAAAATGTCTTTAATTCTTGGAAAAGTTTAAAATTTAACGACAGTTTAATCAAACATTTTCACCAAGAACTTTTGAAATATGTAGAAAAAGATGAAAACCATCGTGGTGAAGACCCAAGTCAAATGCACAACATGGTTGAGTGGACACAAAAAACATTAAAGGAAGATAAATACCACAAATTATTAGTGATTGGAAATTTTTTGGTTGAATTCCTAAAAATTCACCCTTTCACTGATGGGAATGGAAGACTCTCTCGAGTCCTTACAAATCTTCTATTACTTCAATCAGGATATTTGTATATACCATATATTTCCCACGAAAAATTGGTTGAAGATAATAAACCAGATTATTACATCACTCTGCGACGCAGTCAAAAGACAATGGGAACAAAAAAAGAAGATATCACTGATTGGCTCAATTTTTTCTTGGAGATTGTTTTAAAACAATCGCAAATGGCCGTAGAACTTCTATCAAAGGAAAATATCGAAAAAATCCTGTCAGAAAAACAGCTTGTTGTGTGGCAATATGTTCAAAAGGTAAAGGAAACAAGTACGGGAGATGTCGCAAAAAAAACCAAGATAGCAAGACCAACGGTAAAACAAACGCTCGAAGTACTGCTCAAATTAAAAAGGATTGAACGCATTGGATTGGGAAGAAGTGCGAGATATAGGATGCTTTGAATTTTGGTTCCGTCACGGTTCCGTAATGTTATTTTTTTGATCCCCCATAAACTGCCCCTTTGTAATATTTCCAAATCACATCAACAGCTACAAAGCCTATCTCTTCAAGCCACTTAATCTGATCAATTAATCTCGCAGGTCTATCTTCTTCGTAATACTTTGGAATCCATTTATTCTCAATTTCTTCTAAAGAAACATTTTTGCTCATAAATTCTTTCCACTTCAACATGTTAATCGTTTCAAGGTAGGCATTTGACCCTAAAACGACATCCGCATTATAAAACACGCCTCCATCAGATAAATTATCAAATGCTTTTCTATAAAAGCTCTTCTTATCTTTATCTGCAACTAAATGATGCAGTGCCAGGGAAGAAATAATTACATCGCATTCCCCATCAAACTTGAAATTACAAAAGTCATTCACGATGTAGGAGATATCATCATATTCCTGCATTTTAATTTTTGCCATTTCAATCATATTTTCTGCTAAATCAAGACATGTTATTTTTGAATTTGGAAATTTTTCTTTTATCTTCTTTGCTATTGTTCCGGTTCCGCATCCCATGTCTATAACTTTGATTGGCCTTATTTTTTCAAACGGGATTGCCAACACTAAAGCATCGATCATTTCCGCATAAAATGGAATCAATCTCAAAATAATTTGATCAAATTCTTCAGCTTCTTCTTCAAAATGTTTTTTTACTTTATCCATTGTGTTTTTCTGATCACATTATATACAATTTCAACCAACATGATAAGTAGCCATCCAAATATTATCAGATTAACACTTTAGATTAAACAATTGACAAATAACTAATTATAGTTTATAATAATCGAAACTATGAAACAAATATATGAATTACATGCGGAAATTTGTAAAACTCTAGCCAACCCTAAAAGAATAGAGATCATAAACACCCTACGAGACAAAGAAATGTCAGTTAGTGAGCTATTGGCTAAAATAAAACTTAAAAAAGCTAATCTATCCCAGCATCTGTCATTGATGCGAGCCAAGGGAATTGTTAAAACCAGAAGAGATGGGACAAGTATTTATTATCGGATTGCTAATCCTAAGGTTGTTAAAGCTTGCGATATCATGAGAGAGGTTCTCCTAGGTCAATTATCAGAATCGAACAAAACAATAAATAAGTTGGAAAGGATGAAACCCTAATGAAAGCAAGAGATAGTGGGATGCCTGATCGTGAAATGTGGGAAAAGTTTTTTCAACCGGAAAAGATACTCAAAACACTCGGGCTAAATGATCAAACAGGCGATGTGGCAGAGTTCGGATGTGGTTATGGCACCTTTACCATACCAACCGCCAAAATCATCAAAGGCAAAATATTCGCTTTTGATATTGAGTCGGTAATGATCAGTCTTACCAAAAACGAAGCAGCTAAGCATGGTTTAGAAAATATTGAAGCGATTTTGCGTGATTTTATTGTTGAAAAATCAGGGTTAAAAGATGAGAGCATGGATTATGCGATGCTTTTTAATATTCTCCATCTTGAGAACCCTGTATCCTTGCTTCTCGAAGCTTATCGGATTCTAAAAAAAGGAGGAAAGGTCGGAATAATCCATTGGAATTATGATCCAGCTACTCCTCGTGGACCATCAATGAAGATTAGACCAAAACCAGAAGATTGTATTGAGTGGGCAGAAGAAGCTGGGTTTGTCCAACCCATCCGTTTTGATTTAAAACCATATCATTACGGGATAATACTTTCTAAAAAGGGGGAAATAAAATGAAAATAGGTATAATTATTTCAAGTAACGATGCGGAAACATGTTGGAATGCGCTTCGATATGCCAATTATTCTGTAAGTCAAAAAGATGAGGTTAAGGTCTTTTTCATGGGAAAAGGCGTGGAATATCAAAAAGTTAGCACAGATAAATTCAACACTATTGAACAGGCAGATAAACTCCTAAAATCCAGCGGAAGAGTTTATGCCTGTGGCACCTGCATAAAATCAAGAGAACAAGAAGGGTCGGAAATGTGTCCTATTTCCACATTGAAAGATATGTACGAAATAGTTAAAGAAAGCGATAAAGTAGTCACATTTTAAGTGAAATCATTAAAGACGCTAGTAAAGTTTAGAAACCACTTTTCGTGATATTGCAACATAAGAAACTCTTTTTTTATGGTATAATAACTTCAAAAAGGAGCTTTATTTATGACAATAGAAGAAATATTTCAATTAATCAATGCGAATCCGGCTTTTCACTTGGCAACCGTCGAAGGAGATCAACCTCGTTGCAGAGGAATGTTTCTTTATAGGGCAGACGGAAATGGCATTATCTTCCACAGTGGATCAATGAAAGATGTCCATAAACAAATAGCCAAAAATCCGAAAGTTGAGATGTGTTTTAACGATTTTAAAAATGGAGTTCAAGTTAGAGTCGCAGGTACCTTGGAAATTGTAGAAGATAAAGTTCTAAAAGATGAAATATGCGAACATCCATCAAGAAAATTTCTTAAAGATTGGAGAGAATCAGGGACACTTGATGATTTTTACAACAGCTTTAAGGTCTATCGATTAAAAGGTGGAAAAGCGGTTTCATGGACAATGGAAACAAATTTTGCCCCAAAAGTAGAAATTGTTTTGTAAGAAACGCCATTTTACTTACCCCACTATTTTTTCTAATCCGGCATTTCTTGGCATAAGCAAAAGGGCTCCGCATCTTAATGATTCTCCACCGAAAATGTCTATTGCGCGATGATCATTCAATTTTGCATTATTATATGTATGACAGGTTGATGCAACAGATAAAAAGGATTTCCCCAATTCATGTTCATCATAATTATCCTGCCATTCAAAAAATATTGAGGAGACACCTTGTAGCACCGCGCTGTATCGATGATGGAAATTTTGGATAGGGCTCAGGCTGTTTCCCGTATAAAAGAAATTTGCACCAATCCCTGTTGCTAGTTTGAGTGCAAAAATAATTCTATAAGCATTGATCAATGTAGTTATTATGCCTTCACTTTCTGGACTTATAAAATACCCCGCTATATCCTTTAATTCATAAGCCTCATAATGAGGGGTTAATTGTTTTGGATAAGGCAGTTCTTTAAACCCAAAGGTTTCTAGCAGTGTTTTTGTCATTTGTGTTGCAGTTAATAAAAGAGGACCGATGGGGTTTTGTTTATCAGGAACGGACGCAAATGCCAACCTGCCAAAAGCCTGCCAACAATAATTGCCCATAGATGGAAAAGAGTGAGCCCCTAATAATTCCATAATTGTAGGATTGTCTAAGTTCCAAAGCAAATCTCCATAAGTCATTTGAGGCGTTTGATTGTTTACAAGACTACTTTGTGCGGAATGGCTCAACAATAATGAAAACAATCTGTTCCTTACACTTTCATCCCTCATATTAATATCTTCAAAGAAAAATTGTTCATCTAAAAACCCTCTATTCCCATAAACAAGAGAATGGCTGCTATCTCCTGTAGCAAAAAATAATCGCCAATCTTCCTTCCCAAAACATGGCTTAACCCTTAATATGGGCTGCTCAGGATCGACGAATAACATGCTGCCGATCATTTCGTTTTCTGAAGATATTTCAAGAATTTCTTCTTTTGGGATTGGGGTATAAAACATTTCGATTTTTTCGTCTTGCCAAGATGGAAGCACAAAACCGAGACAAGGATTAACGGTTCTAATTGCATTATCTATGGTTTTTGCAACATTCGGACTTCTTCTAAGAACATTGCATGCAACCCTTTTAGTCAACATCGGCCCCAATCTTGTCATTTCTAACCGTGACACATTCAATTGACGACTTAAAATATTTTGAGTTGTACTCATTTTTATCATTCCCCCTAAAATTTATCTTGCCTCAACAGTATGAGGTGTTGCGAAATTCCTCTTTTTTAAAATGGAAACCTAAAACGCCTCGGCTTCTATTTTTATTTAAATATCAAATTGCAATACGGGCACTTCCCTTTTTATTGATACTGCAAATTTTGCAAAGTCAAAAGGTTTGTCGCCATCAAGAATATTAATATTAACATTTAAATTTAATTGCCCAAAATTTAATTCTTTGAACAATCTATCTAGCATTTTTTTTACCTGTTCCACTGGATAACGGCTTATTTCGATATTTCCAACCCGTTTTCCATGATCAACACCCTCGAAGTCCCCCGCCCCCCTACAAGCGAAGCGGAGAGACACCTCAACAAGACCATTCCGACAGGCTTCTATATTAAAGCATTCAAGAAATCTTATGTAATAATCACGTCCTTCTGTCCATTTAGGTCCTACAATATTGTCTATAGCTGGGTTCCCAGCCCAATCCTTATACCAAGAACGCTCCCAAGTTGATGCTAATGGTCTTTTTGTATCGCGCATCTCTGTTAAGGTTGAGTTGAGAATACGTCGTATAGCAGGAGTTGCAGGCTCTATCTTTTCATATATATTACTAAGCACAAATGGATTAATTTTAACGATCATAAAAACCTCATTTTTTTTTATATTAATTATTAATTTAATTACGTTTAAATTTTTTCCAAATATTCTTCCAAATATATTAAAATAAATTTCATATGATTACTAAGCTTAAATCTTGCCTTGGAATATTTTTCGCATATTACAAGAAAAAAATCACTGTAAATCAATAAAAAATAGTATAAATTTAATTAAATAACTAACTAAATATTCTAAGTAATTTTATTAAAAATTGAAATTTATGATTAAAGATGACGAATATTATACATGGATAAAAGCTAAGGAGAAGATAAAGCATGGCAAAGCCAATCAGGTTAAAAGAGATTGCGAAAAAATTGGGACTTTCTCCTGCAACAGTTTCGCAAGCATTCAACAATCCAAAAATAATCAATCGTGAAACCAGAGGAAAGATATTGAGACTTTGCGAAGAATTGGGTTATATAAGGAAGAAACATAAAAAAGGGCGTAATAATAATATTGGAGTTTTAGGTGAAAGTTTTTACATCACCCTCGGGGGCTTTTACAATTTTGTTACCACAGGATTGCTGAAACACGCCAAAAAGCTGGGAGTCGACACGCTTATAAGCTCTTTTGAAGAAGAGGAAGAAACGCTGCCTACCATGATCACCAAGGACATAGTTGACGGAGTTATTATAATTGGCAGGTTTTCCCGCGATCACATTCTGCAAATCAAGCAAGAAAATATCCCGCTAGTTCTTTGCGGTAATCCGATTCCAGGTTTGGAATTGCATACAGTTATTCCTGATGGAAGGTCCGGTGTTTATGAGGCAACTAAGCATCTAATCGATCTCAGCCACAAAAAAATTGCAACTATTACCGGAGGGCAGCTCTTTGATCCTATTACTTCGGATAGACTAGATGGATATCGTTTTGCTCTTTCAGAAGCGAAGATAAGAATATCAGATAATTATATTGCCACGGCAGATTTTTATAATTTACAAAGCGTAGAACCTGCTCTCGAAAAGCTATTGGGTCTTGATAAACCTCCAACCGCAATCGTTTGTGCCTGTGATGCTATCGCTTACACGGTTATTGAATTATTAAAAGGAAAAAATCTAAAGGTTCCGAAAGATATATCAATTACAGGGTTTGATGATATTTCTTTCCCGAAATTTATAGAAACAACCAAGCCCCAATTAACCACCGCGCATATCAATTTAGAACAGCTTGGTGAAGTTGCGGTTGATATTTTATTGGAAATAATTGAAAATCCGGCCAAAGCTGCCTATCGGCACACAATGCCGACCCAACTAATTGTAAGAAAGACTACCACCTCACCCAGATAATGATATTAAATTAAAAAAATTCAATACGGAAGCATCCACCAATTTGGGTTGAAAACCAATATAAAAAACCCGTAGATAATTATAAAACAGGCAATAATAACAAACAAAATAAGTTTAAAACTTTTAGGTTCCTGCCATCTTTGCTTCATATAATAAACAAAAAGAAGCGCAAAGATCCCCAACAAAATAAGACTTAAACCTTTGAAAACATGACTAAAATTTGTAATTTGAGTTATTTTTAACCACATAATGTCACTATTTAATCATTATTGCGGTAAGGTGTCAATCAAAGTATAATAAACACATGCAAAAATCTGACATTTTAATCATTGGAGGCGGAATCGCAGGGCTTGCGGCAGCATTAACCGCAAGTAAATTTGGCAATGTCACTATCATTACAAAAAGCAAAATCGGAGACACCGCAACACAAAAAGCTCAAGGCGGGATCGCGGCCGCGATAGATGAAAAATTCGACTCAACACAATATCATTTTGAAGACACAATAGAAGCAGGCGCCGGTCTTTGCGATGAAGAAGCTGTAAGGATACTTGTAAATGAAGGAGTAACACGCGTTAAAGAACTAATTGAAATGGGAGCTCAGTTTGACAAAGCAGAAACAGAAGGAGGAGGAAAATTCTCCCTAACACTTGAAGGGGCGCATAAAAGACGAAGAATTCTACACGCGGGAGACGCCACCGGCAAAGAAATAGAGAAAACATTAGCCTATGAAGTGATGAAACAGGACAATATTAGTGTCCACCCGCAAACATTGGGAATAGACTTACTTATAATAGACAACAACTGCGCCGGAGCTAAAGCATTAGACCTGAAAACAAATAAAATAGAAACATATCTCGCAAAAGCCACCATTCTTGCGACAGGAGGGATGTGCCAAATTTACCTTTATACCACAAATCCAAAAGTCGCTACAGGAGACGGAATTGCCATGGCCTATCGGGCGGGAGCCCAAATAGTCGATATGGAATTTATCCAATTTCATCCGACTTCTCTTTTACAATTAAAACAATTTGAAGATATAATAGCCCTCCCTCAATTTTTAATTTCCGAAGCGGTACGGGGCGAAGGCGGTATACTTTTAAATATTAAAGGGGAACGCTTCATGGAAAAGTATCATAATCAGTGTGAATTGGCTCCGCGTGACATTGTCGCCAGAGCTATATTTGATGAAATAAAAAAAACAAAAACCAATTATGTCAACCTACAATTATCACAAATAGGCGCGGATAAAATAAAAAGGCGTTTTCCTGTTATTTACAAAACATGCATGGAGAGAGGATTGGATATTACAAAAGACAATATCCCCGTGGCTCCCGCGGCCCACTACGCAATGGGAGGAATAAAAACCGATACAAACGGCAGAACTAATATAGAGTCCCTTTTCGCGGCGGGAGAATGTTCTTCCCTTGGCATACACGGCGCAAACAGGTTGGCAAGCAATTCGCTTCTCGACGGGCTTGTCTTCGGCCATCGTTCGGCATTGAAAGCTTCAGAAAAGATTAAAAATAAACTTTTATCCCCAAGAGTCAATGAAGAACAAAACAGAAATGCTTTTTTTACGGATGAAGAGATCCATCAATTTACACTGGCGATAAAAATCAATATGTGGCAAAAAGTAGGGATTTTAAGATCCGGGAATGACCTTAAAGATGCCTTGGATAAAATAAAAAACATCGAAGATAAAATGGCTTTTACCCCATCAACAAAACAGGAAATAGAAACAAAAAACATGGCACAAGTCGCTGCTCTTATTTGTTGCGGCGCGATTGACAGACAAGAGTCGCGTGGAGCTCATTATAGAACCGATTTTCCTCAAAGAAACGATAAAAACTGGAAAAAACATCTGACTTATAATATAATGGACAAAAAATGAAAGAGCTTGTCTTAAATAAAAATTTAATATTTCGTTTTATAGGCATAATCTTGTTTATTGTTTTCTTCTATTATATAAGTGATGCTTTAGCACCGATAATCATATCGTTTATACTTTTTTACATCTTAAATCCATTGGTTATCAAACTTTCAGAAAAACAGCCAAAAGGATTAAATATTCCTATACAAATATCCATAGTAATAGCTTTCATCTTTGCCTCTTGTATTTTATTTTTACTTTTTAAATTCATTCTTCCTCCTTTAATCGCCGAATTCAAAATTTTTGGCAAAAACATTTCCCATTATATAGAAAACACGCGCATTGTGTTACAGAACATTCGCATATGGTATGCCGGATATTCAATTCCCCAAACAGTAGATACTGCCATAACTCAAAGCATTGATGGAGTGATTAAAACAATTGTTGCTATGGCCGAACAAACAATCAGAAGCATACTAATTTTCAGCAGCAAATTCATCCAAATCATAACTATTCC
The DNA here is from genome assembly GCA_001771535.1 of candidate division WOR-1 bacterium RIFOXYB2_FULL_37_13. Taxonomy (GTDB): domain Bacteria; phylum Margulisbacteria; class WOR-1; order XYC2-FULL-46-14; family XYC2-FULL-37-10; genus XYC2-FULL-37-10. Next base: position 13,847 of record MEUB01000070.1, on the reverse strand, counting down.
AATTCTTACTTATTACCTGTTAAAAGATAAAAATACAATAAAAAAAGGGTTAATTTCCCTGGCACCATCAAAAAGCCACCCCTTTATAAACAGAGTTCTAGATAAGATAAATAACGTATTAAACAACTATGTCAAAGGAGTTTTTCTGCTGTGTATTTTTATAGGAATTACATCTACAATCGGATTATTTTTATTGGGTGTAAAATACTTTTTAATTCTTGGTTTAATTGCGGGAATTACAGAAGCAATCCCATTTATCGGGCCATGGATCGGAGGCGTTCCTGCTATAATCATAGCCTTCCTTTCTTCTCCAATACTTGCCCTAAAAGTTTTTATGCTTTATTTATGCATTCAAGTCCTTGAAAATACAATTCTTGTGCCCAAAATATTGGGAATAAAACTGGATCTTCATCCCGCAGCAATAATAATTGCAATGCTTATATTGGGTAAATTAATGGGAACATGGGGACTATTTTTTGCCGCTCCAATTTTAGCTGTTCTTAGAATACTTTATCTGGAAATTCAAGAAGGATAAATTCGCAATCTTCGATCGGGTTCGTAACCAAAAGATTCTGAATGCAAGCCTGATTCTTCTACCAATTGGTGTTGAAGCCTTCTAATATACGAATTTTGAGGATTAAGATTAACTTTTTTGCCTGTTTTTTGGACTGTCTCTATCGCCTCTTCTGCTTCCCTTATAGCGACTTCTTCTTCTTCTTCTTTTCCTCCAATATGAAAATAATATTTTAAAAACTTCATTATCTGCGATGAAACATTCTTTTTTATCACATGGACAGGAAGAGAATGTTCTTCCGCCGCCTGCATAATTTTTGTCCCGGGCCTTGCTTTTGTTTTAACAGTTAAGACCAAATCTGCGTCATCAAGACTTTTGACTGCCAAACAGGGCACATCCAAAGCGTTAATGCTTCGTTCAAGGTCTTGCCTGTTAACTCCAAAAGGATATATCCGCAAAAGCTGGTCTTCTTTCGAATTAAGTATCTTTTCAGCTTCATCTGATGAAATATCGGGTATTTCCATTTTAGGCTTATTAATTGTTATTTTTCCGTCTTTATCGCGAATCCTCAGTTCCGGCTTGGGAAATCTTTTACGCAAAATGTCGTCAACCGCTTTTGCAACATCGTGATAAATGGCAAAGGTATCCCGCTCACGAATTTCTATAAGAATATCAAATGTCGGAGGAGCTTTTCTTTCAAGAATTGCCTTTTGTGTCCGCCGGCGTTTTGCTTCTTCATCTCCCAATATTACAGTTTGAATGCCTCCAATAAGATCTGTCAAAGTAGGGTTTGAAATAAGGTTTTCCAGTATTTTCCCATGGGCCGTAGCAATAAGCTGAACGCCTCTCTCTGCAATTGTTCTGCAAGCCAAAGCCTCATCCTCTGTCCCTATCTCATCAACAATTATAACTTCAGGCATATGATTCTCAACAGCCTCTATCATCACCTTGTGCTGCATATCGGGAGTGGCGACCTGCATCCTTCGCGCTTTGCCTATTCCCAAGTGAGGGATATCTCCATCTCCCGCGATTTCGTTGCTGGTATCAACAACAACAACCCGCTTATCAAACTGGTCAGATAAAATACGCGCTGCTTCACGAAGTTTGGTAGTTTTTCCAATTCCTGGTGGACCCAAAAATAAAATATTTTTATATGATTCTATAATGTCGCGGATTATATCGTTTGTTCCGTATATTGCGCGCCCAATTCTGCAGGTTAAACCAACAATCTTGCCAACACGATTTCTAATGGCAGATATCCTATGAAGCGTCCTTTCTATTCCCGCCCTATTATCCGTGGTAAATTGGCCGATTTTCTCCGTAACAAAATCCAAATCTTTTTGCTCTATAATTTGGTCTGAAACATAAAGCGAGTCATTGTTGGAAAAACGGGCTTGAGGAAGTTTTCCAATATCCAGAATGATTTCTATTAAACCGGAAATATCATGATAATTTTTAAGTTTTTCTTTTAAAGGATCAGGTAAAACCTCTAAAAGCATCCAAATTTCTTTTTGGTGTTGTTCTTTAGGCATGTATCAAATATTGGTTTATATGCTGCGCTTGCCTTTTACGGATTTTTTTAAATTAAATCCCGGCACAAACGCAGGTGATTTCGACGAAGATATTTTTATCTGTTCCCCTGTTTGAGGATTCCTGCCAACCCTCCCTGCCCTTGTTCTGACTACAAAATTACCAAAACCGACCAAACGGACTTTTTTCTGATTTACAAGTTCTTCTGTTATAAGATTTAATGTCGCGTCTATAATTTGTTCTGCTTTTATCTTTGTTATCCCAACCTGATCCGCCACTTTTTGAGCCAATTCTTTTTTATTCATTTTTTACCCCCTTTTTACTAATACGCCTCTTTAAAAAATTTGTTTCCCATCATTAGAAAGTAAAATACCCCAACGCCTGTTAGTTTCATTTTGTATCTCTTCGATAATCTTTTCATTGCCCGGTTTAAACAAATGACGGAAACGAGCCTGTTTTTTTAAGAAGATTTCTACAGGTTTTAATTCTTTAGGCTTTTTAGTTATTTTCAAAATGCCGTTTTCAATTTCATAACTCGGCCAAATACCGGTATCAACGGCAAGGCGGCCTATTTCACATGTCTCTTCAGGATTGTATGCCCAACCCAAACGGCATGGTTGTAAAACATTTAAAAACTTAGCCCCTTTTATTGAAAAAGCTTTTTCTGCCTTCCGTGTCAAATCAACCCAATCTCCAACAATTGATTGCGCGACATAAGGAACATTATGAGCAGCGATAATTTGAGTTAAATCTTTTGCAAACTTAATCTTACCCTGCCTTACTTTGCCTGCAGGTTCGGTTGTGGTATTTGATCCTCTGGGAGTAGCCCCTGAACGCTGAATCCCGGTATTCATGTAGGCTTCGTTGTTGTAACAGACATAAAGCAGATTGTGCCCTCTTTCCATCGCGCCCGAAAGAGACTGAAATCCTATATCATAAGTTCCTCCATCTCCACCAAAAGCCACAAAGTTTATGTTCCCCTCTATTTTCCCTTTTTTCTTTAAGGCCTCATAAGCCGCGACAACTCCGGACATAGTAGCCGCGGAATTTTCAAAAGCATTATGCAAAAAAGGAGTATTCCACGCCGTATAAGGGAATATTGTCGTAGTAACTTCAAGGCATCCAGTTGCCGAAACGACAACAACAGGATCAGGAGAAGCCAAAATAACCTGTCTTGCCACTATAGGCGCACCACAACCGGCACAAGCTCTGTGACCAGGAGATAAAGGTTCTTTACGATTTGGTAATTCTTTTATGCTGACCATTATTTACATCCTCACTCCCAAATAATTTTTTTCTTCAAGCTGATCGACCTTTTTCAAATTTTCAAAAACAGATTTTATATCCTCTAAATTTATATCTCTTCCGCCCAAACCATAAACATAGTTTACTATTTTAGGTTTCTTATCGTTCTTAAATAATGCCGACAAAACTTCAACATAAACAGGAGATCCTTGCCCCGAATAAGAATCGGATCTATCAAGGACAGCAACGCTTTTTGCATTTGACAAGGCAGTTGCAATCTCTTGCGCAGGGAAAGGCCTGAAAACTCTTATTTTCAATAAGCCCACTTTTTCTCCTTTTCCCCTTAATTCATCAACAACATCTCTTGTGGTTCCACAGGTTGAACCAAGAGCAACAATCACTCTTTCCGCGTCTTCCATTTTATATTCTTCAATTAAGCCGTATTTTCTGCCGTATTTATTACCAAATTCTTCTCCTGCTTCAAGTATCGGATTTTTCGCGTTTAAAATAGCTTCAGATGTTTGATAACGATGTTCAAAATAATAATCCTGAAGGTCAAGAGCCCCTCTTGTGGTAGGATTTTTAATATCCAAAACAGATTTTTCCATTTTATATTCACCAATAAATTTTTTTGCTTCATCGTCAGGAAGCATCTCTATTTTTTCCATGCAATGGCTTATAATAAATCCATCAGTTGAAACCATTACAGGAAGGCTTGTTTTTTCGGCAATTTTTACAGCCTGGAGGGTTCCATCGTAAGCCTCTTGAGAATTTTCGGCATAAATTTGAACCCATCCGAAATCACGAGCGGCAATTGTATCGGAATGGTCACAGTGTATGTTAATTGGGCCTGAAAGAGCGCGATTAACTTCACAGACAACAATAGGAAGGCGCAACGCGGAAACAATCGGAAGAATTTCATACATTAAAGCAAGCCCTTGAGAAGAGGTGCTTGTCATAACCCGAGCCCCCGCAGCCGCAGCGCCCAAACATGCCGACATGGCAGAATGCTCCGATTCTACCGGAATATATTCTGTATCAACCAATCCGTCCGCGAGAAATTGAGCAAAAATCATAACAACTTCGGTTGCCGGAGTAATTGGATAAGCCGCAACCACATCAGGATTTATCTGGCGCATGGCTTCCGCCATTGCTTCGTTTCCAGTTTTAGCCGCTACTACCATTTATTTCACTTCCTTTTCCATAGTTATAGCCTTATTGGGTTTAACGGGACATTCAAACGAGCATATCCCGCAACCTTTGCAGTGTTTATAATCGATCCCGGACACTTTTTTGTTTTCATCCAAAAGAATTGACATATCAGGGCAATAAAGCCAACATCTTTTACAATCTATACAAAGCTCTTTATTAAAAATCGGACGATCTGACCGCCAATCTCCTGTTTCAAATAGGATTGCGGTTCCCGCTTCTAACACATCCCCTTTTGGGAGTTCTTTTACACTTAATAATTTCTTGCTCACGCTGACTTTACCTCCTCATATGCACGTTTGATAGCTTTTATGTTCCCTTCAATAATTTCCGGTTTACTGGCAAATTTCTTTTTTAATTTTATCTCAATTCCTTTTATAGTCTTGTCAAAATCCAAAAGACCGGAGACTTTAAGCATGGCTCCAAGCATTGGAGTATTGGGAATATCCCTGCCAATTGTCTCTTTTGAAATGCCGGAAGCATCAACAACATAAACTTTTATATTTTTAACGCCAAGTTTTTCACTGACTTCCTTAGGGGACAAAGAGGAATTAACAATAATTTTTCCTTCTTCCTGTAATCCTTCTATAACATTTACTTTACCAATCAACGAAGGATCCAAAACAACAACCAGATCGGGATTGCTGATAGAACAATGGACATTTATCGGTTTTTTGGACAGACGATTAAATGAAGCTACAGGAGCACCCATCCGTTCTGGTCCGTATTCAGGAAAAGCCTGAATGTACATACCGGAATCAAGGGCAGAATCTCCAAACAAAAGCGCAGCCGTCTTTGCCCCCTGCCCTCCTCTGCCATGCCATCTTACCTCAAAAATATCTTTACTCATCTTTTCTCCCTTCTTATGTTTAATCTTTTCAATTATTATCTAACTAATCCATGGACTAATTTTTGGTAATATCAGGTAACTAACAATAATGCCAAGCATTATTAAAACCAAAAAAGGCAAAAGAGCAACAATAAATGCTTTCCATTTTTTCAATCCATGAACTTTACGGGCTATAATAGCTTGTAATCCATAGAGGAATAAAATAGCAAAACCATAAAATATATTATACCCAATCGCAAAATTTGTAAAGTCCATTGTTTTGTTTTTAAGCAAAACAAGCATGAAAACCGGAATTATAAGAGCAAGAAAAATACCTGAAGAATAAAAAGAAGCTTTTACATCTTTTAAATAATCTCCTTTCCCTTTCAAAATATTTCCTCCCCAAAAGATCAGCGCGCCAAGCATCCAAAATAAAAGGAGCATTCCCGCAAGAAAAGATACAAAAAGAATAGAAAAAGCTATAACAGAAAACATAAAAGCAAGAACAAGCATGACAGGAGAAACTATAATAATTTTAAGGCCTGAAACTTTCTCAAAAAGCGTTGATCCTATAGGAATATATTGGGTTATAAAAACAGAAAACGCCGTAAAAAAAGCAAGAATCATGGCTGTGATCCCCAAAAACGTCACAGGTTTATCCCACCATTCACTATCAGGCATTCTTGTAAAAAAAAGAATCGGCTGCAAAAGCAATTTCATTAAATCCTGAAAATAATTTTTTAACATTGTAGCTCCTTTTTTTGTACGGGCGCAAAATCTGTACGGGCGTATCGCGATACGATCCCCTGTACGGGCGTATCGCGATACGCCCCTACCTTATCACCGCGATCTTCCCTCCCCCAACAACCCTGCCTCCCTGGACAACCTTAAACAGATACGCGCCATTTCCTAACGTGTCACCCCATGAATTCTTGCCGTTAAATTCTACATTATTCTCGCCTGCTTGTCCTCCGTTTGTTCCTGATAAATATGTATTCTTCCAAACCAGAACTCCATTCATATTCATTATATATATCGTAGTATCCGCGGAACTGCTTAGCCAATACCAGATTCTGGCGCTGCCATTATTCGGATTATATGGGTTTGGACCAAATTTGAATAAATTGTTAGAAGGCAACTCGAGTGTTGGAGGAGTTGAAACAAAAGATGTTATCGCCACTTCTTTTGTATTGCTAAATTCACTTGTATTGTTGTTTGCATCCGTTTGTGTTGTAGTTACTGTTTCCCCTGTTATAAAGGTTACTCCGCTTGACGAGATATCCAATGTTGTTTCAAAACTTCCCAACGCATTAGATTCAACGCTTCCAAGATAATATCTCCCTTGATTCCCAGATGCTTTAAAGATTTCTACAACAGCATTTGATGTGCCTGTGCCAGTTATATTTAGCATCTCACTTGTTCCTGTGTATGTCACGGATGTTATCTCGGGAGTTGGGATGTTCTCATTCGTGCCGCCTTCTAAACTTATCCCTTTCCCATAATTCGAATACATCGAGTTTTGGGTGATTTTGTTTTGTATGGAATCTGAGGCTTCAATGCAAATACCCTCAAGAACTCCCAGGCTCCCATTATACGCAATGACATTTGAAGCCCCTATTGTGTTGTTTGAGGAAGAAAAAAGATGTATGCCATACCCATTTGCTATTGCTATGGTTCCTGTTGCATCAAGCCCTATATAATTACCTAACACCTCATTGCTCCCGCTGAAAGATATCTCTATCCCTTCTACATTACCCGATATTACATTTCTTCCTCCTACTGTCCCATTTCCTATCTTGTTGTTAAATGATAAATCAATATATATTCCCTCTCCATTCATTCTTCCCATTGTTCCTGATGCGTCTACCCCAATATAGTTTCCTACTATTTCATTACTGTTTCCTGATGATATATAAATACCTGAAAAAACTAAACCACCCAAAAAATCATTTATAGCCAATCCTTCAATTGTGCAATTATTGGCACCAGAAAAATACAATCCATTCCAACTTGCTCCACTCGCCCCTCTTATCTCCACCTCTGGCCCTAATGAGTTATTATTTCCCTCACTTGTAGGCTGGCTGAATCCCTTTATGTATACATTATCTTTACTTATCGTAGGCAATGCCGAATCTACTATTATCCTAAACCACTTATTGCTCCCTGCTTCATTTGTCACAACCCCAGCCGAGTATTCCCCCGTCGACGCGGTTGTATCCCACGGTATATTAAACTCTATGGCATCCCCTGTCGTAACATCCGTCAACGCCTGCCGCAATGATCCAGCTCCGCTATCGGCGCAGTTTGTTACAGTCAGCGTCACAGCAAAACTAAACGACTGGGAAAATACCAAAAGACAAAAGACGAAAAATATAATTTTTGATTTCATGGTTTATTAGCTCCTTTTTAACTAAACTTCCAATATCCAAATTTACTTGATCCCACCCATTCAAGCTTTCTTTTTTCTTTCAACTTTCTTATATAATATTTAATCCCATATATCGTCACATTTAACTCTTTTGCCAGATTTTCTTTAGTTATCTTTGGATTCTGTTTTATTAATTTAATAATATCTTTCTCTTTGTTAGGCATAGTCATGGGGGTAGTTGGGGGTAGTTGGGGGTAGTTGGGGGTAGTTTTTTCTTTTGCTCTAAAAAAAGTTACCAAAAACCCGCTTTTTAGTTTGCTGAATTTTACTTTAACCCTTTGTTCCGCGCAGGCATCATAAATCCTTTTCATGCCGGAGCCCCATCGTTCAATGTCCTTGCTTAAATAAAGGGTGTTTGCTATGAGTGGATTTCTCAAGATGCTTCGTTCTCTCCCTTTTATAAAATCTATTGGAGAATATTCCTGCGGAAACTGTCCAGGATTATATATTTCTACCCTGTCTTTGAAAATCGCGATTTCATTCCCTTTTGGATTTGCATAATCTCTATGGCACAAAGAATTAATCAAAGCTTCCATTATCGCCCGCAAAGGAATCTCTGGAATTTCTTTTCTTTCACGCTCCAAAAGTTCCGCTCTCCAATTCATATGTTCTTTTATGTAAGATTCGGCAAACTTGAGGAGTTTAAATAAATTCCCTTTAAATTGCCTTATGTCAAGAAAAGTCACCTTATCAGTGCCAGCAAAAACAGCTGCTTGTATTTCTACGGAATTATTATCGCAAAAAAGAATTTCGGCAGCTCTTAATAGTTTTTTATTTTTTATAAGCCCTAATTTGTTTAAGGTTTCAAAAACATTTGAGAACTTAAAATCTATCCTTTTTGCCTGATTTGCAATTGAAACATATTCTTTTACGGCACGGGCATTTATATCTTTCGAGCTCTTGCTTGAAATTTGTTTTTCCCATGAGGCCTCTTCTGTCTTATTAAAAAGCCTTTCCAGTTCTTTTACTGTTAATTTTCTATCCTCATCTCCAACACGAACATATCCCCTTCCATAAGCAAAATAAGGGCAGTTCACCCCCTCAAAAGCAACCTTTATGCAATTTTTTATGCCGATTTTAACTTCAGAAATAGAAGGGAATATTTTAGGTTCAATATTATCCGCAATTGTCTTTGATATGTCCCTTATTGTTTTAGATCCAATATTTTGACCAATGATTGTGCCATCATCTTTTATTCCAAAATAAATGCATCCATTCTTATGTTTGTTAAGAATAGAAACAATTGAAATAACTGCTTCTTTTAATTCTGAAGTAGATTTTTTAAGTTCGATTGTTTCTGTTTCTTTAAACCTTATCAATACTTTTTCCTTTTCAACCTTCGACTAATATTGGGTCAACTTCACTTTTTCTTTCCCTTATTTTTTATCTCTTTTGCCTTTACAGTATTACCATTTTTAACCTCTACACTTTTTTTCTCCTCAATCTTTTTTTCTATTTTCTCTTCAACTTTTTCGCCTATTCGATCTTTGGCATTTAAAAACTCATATCCTATTGAAAAATAATGGGTTGTAAATTCAGATAGATCGCTATAGCCATGATACGCGTAATCAAAAGTAAAGCCTCTAACCACTATTCCCAATCCCCCCGACAAATTAGTTGCACTCGATCCAGCAGATGCGGCTTGATCCAAACCTGCCCTAACTTTTAGAAATTTTATCGGGCTCCATTCTGCCCCTGCATGGAACAGCAAGCCTTTTGATAGTTCAGCATCAACTGCTGTCAATAAATTAAACTGCTTGAACAACCTTGATATCCCAACGGTTGTTGCCATCGGAATTTCATCATTTCCCATATTATTTCCAGGTATTATATTCTTTAATGAAACTCCAATATTCATATCATCGCTTATCTTCGTTATTGTTCCCAAATCTATATCTATTCCCGATCCTTTGCCCGCGTCAAAGCTTGCTGTCCCTGAAAATCCCTGGCTTAACAGTTTGATTGTCGCGCCCGCGTTGCTTATATATGGCAAATTAAGCTCCTTGCTATAACTCACAGTGATTTCACTATTTGAAAAGTTTCCGCTATTCCCTGTCATTTCAGGCGTTCCGCTAACTAACGTTGTTTCCTGTATTCCGCTAAGACCTGAACCAATGTAGCCTATTCCGACACTCCCTCCCCATAAAGCTATACTCCCTCCCACCATTGTATATGGAACTTCTGACATTAAATTCCCGCTCATGCTTATTATTTTCATATTATTTGACAATGATAAGCCTGCCGGATTTGTAAACATCGAACTTGCATCGTCTGCGACTGCCGTATACGCTTTCCCCATCCCCAAAGCTCTGGCTCCTATTCCTATCTGCGACGGATCAGATATTTCTGATCCGTAACCTATTGTTCCTGCAAAAAAAATAATCGATAATAAAATACTTATTCTTTTTATCATATTTTTTCTCCTTTGCTATACTCTTTTCTTCTCCAACTGAGCGCTCCATTAATTCGCTAACTACAAACTACTCACACTCACACTAATTACTTCCCTGTACGGGCGTATCGCGATACGCCCCTATATTTTATCGCTAACCTCTCTGCGCCCTTCAAGTGACTTCGAAAGAGTCGCTTCATCAACATAATCCAAATCTCCTCCTATTGGCAGTCCATAGGCTATACGGGTAACTTTCATGCCTAGAGGAGTTAAAAGCTTTGTAATATACATAGCAGTTACCTCGCCTTCTGTAGTCGGGTTCATAGCCAGAACAATTTCAGAAATTTTTAGAGAATCGGCTCTTTGAATCAATTCTTTAATGCGCAAAGCATCGGGGGTTACCCCGTCTAATGGAGCAATAACGCCTCCCAAAACATGATAAAGCCCTTTAAAGCTGCGGCTCCTCTCAATTGCCATCAAGTCTTTGGGCGTTTCAACTACGCACATGATCGATTTATCGCGACTGTCATCTACACATATTTCACAGGGATCTTTATCTGTTATATGAAAACATTGAGAACAGTTTTTAATGCTCTTTTTCGCGTCAACAATTGTTTGCGCCAACTCTTCAACTTCCTGTGGCGTCACTTCAAGAATATAAAAAGCAAGCCTCTGCGCTGATTTAGGCCCAATGCCAGGCAAACGCTTTAAAACATCTATCAATCTATTCATTGCAGAAGAATATTGGTTCATATTTAAGTTTGCAGTTTACAGCTTACAGCGTACACTCTAGTGTACACTCTTATGTAAGCCCAGGAATCGATAAACCTCCGGTCAAAGATTTCAATTTATTGGCTGCGTCATCTTTTGCTGTTTTCAATACCCTGTTAACACTTTTTTTTACCGCTTCATCCAGTTTTCTTGGCTCCATTCCAGGATTTATTTTCATCTCGAGAATTTCCATTTCACCATTGGCAATAACCTTGACACCGTCCGAATCATTTTCATATCTGGATCTTTTTAATTCTTCTTTTACATTTTTAAGATTCTTTTGCATCTCCCTTGCCTGTTTCATCATCTCCGCCATATTGCCCAAATTTCCAAATACCATTTTTTATCACCCCTATTTTAAATAATAACCCGAATTTCTTAAACAATTTCTCCTTCAAAAATATCCTTTACCGTATCAATGGTCACTTGAGGCTTTGTGGTTTTTTCGGAATTTTCTATTTTACAATCTATGCTGATGGCCGTACCCAATACTTCTTTTATGATTTCTTCAACCGAACTCTTGTTTTTCGCCTCCAAAAGGCGCTCTTTGTGGAAGGAATATCCTTTACGAAAAGAAATTATAAGCTTGCCATCATTGGTTATTTCCACAGGCTCTCCTTCGTGGAGAGAGACAAAACCATACAAGCTCTTCTTTTTAACCTTTTCCAGTATTTCTCCCCATAACTCTTTTACTTTATTAAACAAAGGGCTATGAGCAACCTGAGCGGGGGAAGAATCAATTGTTACAAATGTTTTTGTTTCAATTTTTTGTATAACAGGAGGCAAAGTTGGAACAGTGTTTTCCAAAACATCCAAAAGTCCGACTTCCAAAACCAGTCGAGCATGAGGATGCCATTTCATATCAAGCTCAATTCTGGAAAGCAGATGAATGATTTTTTTTACTTTTTCAACTTCAAAAATGGCTGCCTGTGTTTCCAGTTTTACAAGGTATTCTTTTGTCAATTCAAGGGCTTCCGACGCTTTAAACTTTAACAAAAGAATATTCCTGAAATGCATTATTAAATCCCTTAAAATCTGAACAGCGCTGCGTCCTTTATCAATTGCTTCACGTAATTGCTGAAGCAATTCCGCAACATTGTTCTGGGCAATGCTGTTTGCGATTGAAAACAAAAGTTCTTCATCCGCGCAGCCTAAAAGATCAACCACATTATCAACGGTTATGGTATTCCCCGCGTAAGAAGCCAGCTGATCCAAAAGAGAGACAGAATCTCTCATGCTGCCTTCCCCATTTCTTGCGATAAGATCCAAAGCTTTTTCTTCTATTTGAAATTTTTCTTCTTCCGCAATTTTCTTTAGATGATCTTTTACTTCATCAAGCGAAATTCTGGAAAAATCCAAACGCTGGCAACGACTCTCAATAGTAACAGGTATACGAGAAGCTTCAGTTGTAGCCAAAACAAAAATCACATGCTCTGGAGGCTCTTCAAGAGTTTTAAGGAGAGCGTTAAACGCTTCAGAGGTAAGCATATGGACTTCGTCTATAATGTAAACTTTATAGCGCCCCTCAACAGGGACATACCGCACTTTTTCCCTCAAGTCCCTAATTTCATCAATGCCGCGGTTGCTTGCCGCGTCAATTTCAATAACATCTACAGCATGACCGTCGCGAACTTTCACGCAATTATCGCACTTTCCGCAGGGAGAGGGAGTCGGACCATCTTTGCAGTTTAAAGCTTTCGCAAAAATTCTGGCGATTGAGGTCTTGCCAGTGCCGCGAGGACCGCAAAACAGATAAGCATGCGCTACGCGCTTTTGCGATATCGCGTTTTTAAGCGTCTGGACAATATGTTTTTGCCCCACTATTTCATCAAAATTCTGCGAACGCCATTTGCGATATAAAGAAATATAAGCCATACTGAAACCCTCCAAAATTTTATGCGGAATTAATTAATTTTAGCACATTCTTTTATTCTTTCACATATGTGTATGTCAATTTGGGTGAAAGCACACTCCGTCAAAAAAAACTAAACTCATACCAAAGAGACCATATCAAGCAAAGCCAAGCTCTGATATAATAAACAGGAAATGAAAGCAATACAACAAAGAGCCAAAGTTGCCCAAAAAGCTGCAATTGATGCCGGAAGAATGCTGCTAAACAATTTTGAGAAAAAAATTAAGGTATCAACAAAAAAAGACGGAAGCCTTGTTACTCAATTTGATATTAAAGCGGAAAAAATAATAATAAATTCAATAAAAAAATATTTTCCGGACGATAACATTCTTTCCGAAGAATGCGGGCATGACTTATTAACTTCGGAGTTTACATGGATAATTGATCCTATAGATGGCACGCACAACTACATACGGGGAATTACCTCTTTTGGGACATCTATCGCGGTTAAATATAAAGAGGAAATTATCATAGGGGTTATTTACATGCCGGTTGAAAAAGAACTTTATACGGCAAAAAAAGGGAAAGGCGCCTTTAAAAACGGCAAAAAAATTCGCGTCTCCGACAAGCCATTAGAAGAATCAACAATGATTTATGACAGCACCATAAAACTCAATCAAAACGAAATGTTAAAAGGTTTAAACAAGCTGGCTGATAAAGTTTTTAATATTCGCATGTTTGGATCAACAGTCAGAAGTTTAACATATGTAGCAGAAGGAAAAGCAGAAATGGAAATTGAATTTAATGATAAGATCTGGGATTTCGCAGCCGGGGCACTTCTAGTCAAAGAGGCAGGTGGAGTATTTACCGATTTTATTGGAAAAGAAGAGCCCTGGCAAAAAGAGCAGGCTTATATCGCATCAAATAAAACAACCTACAAACATCTCTTGAATATATTGAAGAATATTCTTTAATATATTACATTAAAACAGAAGAATTGAAAGTTCGATAATTTAGCTATACAGCAATAAAAAGCCGTAGTTCAAAATAATAATTGACACGGCTTTTCTTTTTATG
>MEUB01000069.1 GCA_001771535.1 candidate division WOR-1 bacterium RIFOXYB2_FULL_37_13 | reverse complement strand
CTTTTTATTGCTGTATAGCTAAATTATCGAACTTTCAATTCTTCTGTTTTTTTGTACTGGAGTACTTTAAGTTAAACATTTATGTAACTATTCAGGGCAAACCGCAAATAGAGAAAATTCTTACAAAGAGACGGCAGAGGACAAGCCATCTGCCCTACATTTCCTGAATAGTTGCACATTTATAAGCAGATTTTTGAAAAACTATATAGTATAATCAAACCCAATGCAAAATGAGCAAGCCTCAAAAACATACATCATATTAACCAATCTCCTTTTTGTTGTTGGAGTTTTGTTTTTTGGCTGGACAACGCTTATTGTCTTTTTAGGTTTTTTTATAGAAGCGATAATCAATTATCTTTTCAATATGGCAAAGTTATCTGTTTTATATTTCAAAGAAAAACGACATTTTGATTTTTCTTTTTTAGCTCTCTCGCAAAGCGCTTTTTTGTTTGTAAACGCAATTTTCTTTTTTATTATCTTTGCTCTTGACTACACAGGCAGAGCATTGCTGATACACGGAGAAGCCTCTGTATTTCAAATAGTAGAATTTTTATCGCTTATTATTGTAATATTGATTGCGGCTTCGCAAAAATTTTACCAGGGCTTTTTTAAGAATCAAAAATACAAAGAGATTTCATCTGACAGTGTGGCGGAAAAATCGTACGGATCGATAATATTGCTTCAATTATTAAATCTATTCGGTTTTGGTCTTATTTTGTTTTTTTCACTCGATCGGCTTTTTAGCTTGATAATAGTTTTTGCCAAATTCATGACGGAGTTTTTTGGAGAAAAGCAGGGAAAGTAAGAAGCAATTATTTTTTTTCTTCAATTATTTGCTTTGGCATAAAAAAACAATTTTATATTGTTGTGGAATATATTTTAATTTGATTCCTAAGAAACGAATCTCATCCCCTCTACAAAATACGGTCGAATCAAACCCCTCTTGAGCCTTATTTAAGTCGGCACTTTCTTTACCTGAAAGCTGTTCCAAAATATTTATTTCCGATCCTTCTTCAAACTCTATGGACTTAACTTGTAAATCAACTTGTTTTAAATTGCTCCACAAAGCACCTCCAATAAAAACAACCATTCGAATAACAGAAAAAGGCAATTTTATGATGGGATATCCGTTTTCAAAGTTTATATCAAATAAAAAAGGGTCAAGCATTTCCGTTTTTAATTTAGGATGCAAATTCAATGCTCTAGAATATTTCTCATAAAAGGACAAAATAGTCAATTTTTCTGATGATGCCCTTACTGCCATAAAAGTTGATGACGCTTCTACAGCATCATCAATAAACAAAGCTCGAAAAATTCCATCCGCCTCTTCCACTCCTTTTTCTATCCTCATTTCTCTTTCACTGTTGCTTGTCTTTCCCAATAACATATCATATATTGTTTGGATTCTTATTCTATCCAGTATTGCTTCTTGTAGTTTTTCAATAAACCAAAGTATATTATTTGAGGCTTTATTTTGTCTTGCTATCCTTGCCATTTTTAAATAATATAATAAATGTTCAAGAATTGCTTCCGCAGTAAAGCCTTCTTTTTCTCCCATATAACTCAACTCGTAAGATCCCAAACTTTTATCGTTTTTCACTGCTAAATCATAATAATATGAACCAGGATATAGCTCAAGAGAGGTAGCTCCCGCTCTTCCCGGGCTAGCCAACCTAAGCTCTACGGCAGTTTTTAATATACTTTTCCAATCTTGATTAGGGAGTCTAACCATTAAATTCCAAGCGACTGAAACCCCAGCCTCTGTTGCCAATCTTGTTATTTCTATGATGTGACTATTGCTTATACCTTTATCATTCTTAATTTCACGAGCCAAACTTTCATCCAAAGTTTCAACACCAAAAGCCAAAAGAGTTAAGCCGGACAAAGCCATCTCTTTTACTAATTGTGCATCTTTTAACTTATCCGCCCTTGTCTCAATCCCCCAAGTAAATTGAGGGCTTTCTTGTTTAATTGTTTTAAATCCTTCCACCAAAGATCTCAACTCTGGATGAATCATAAATGTCTCATCATTAAACTGAACATGAGTTATTCCTCTCTCCATCAGCTCTTTTATTTCTGTTAAAACACTTTGAGCAGATCGATATCTTGTCCTTCTACCATGAACTGCCGCTCCTGCGCAATAATTACAACTAAAAGGGCACCCTCTTGCAGCGGCTGTATGAGCAATTTTCATATTAAATTCGTTCTCATCAGGATAATCATTAAAAATATATAATTCATTTGATCTATAAAAAAACGGGATATCGTCAAGTCGCAATTGATAGGTTCTTCTTCCATTATTATGAATATCACCTTGTAAATCTTTATAAGCAATTCCAGTCATATATCTAAGGTTGGCCAATATCTCCTCTCTTCCCATATGATAAGTAAGCATGGCAAGTTCACTCAATTGCTCTTCCCCATAACCAATTACTGCCACATCAAACAAGCTATCCTTTAATATTTCATCAGGTAATGCAGATGGATGATATCCGCCAACAACCCTTAGAGCATCAGGTATAGTTTGTTGAGCCAAAATAGATATCCCAATAGCTTCTATCATTGTTGGAGTTGTAGATGTAACCCCTAAAATTGAAGGATTAAATCGCTTAAAAAATGCTGGTAAATCAAAATCATTGGGTGCCAACTTTAGATCTAAAATACGCACAAAAGGCATTGCATCTTTTATATCAAGCAATGTTGGGCTCAAAATTAAACGAGAAGAATCGCGCACTTTAGAAAGTGCTACAGGATCATTCAATACTCCCGCAAGACTGCTTACCCCTACAAGACGAGATGGTCTTTCATGATAAGGCATTACAAGAAGAACGGATTTTGCGCCCTCTTTTGGTAAATGTTTTTCTATTGATAGCATCTAATTGGGTATTCCCATGGGTTTAAGGGTTTTTCGTTAAATTTTCAAGGAAAATTTCAGGTTAATTTTGGCTTTTTGTTTTTTATTAGTTCCCTTGAACTTCATGACGGAGTTTTCCACAAAAGAGCAATAAATTCACTCAAGTTTTCACCCTTTTATCTCGATTATATATATATGGGAGAGATTTCAGGGATAAAATTTCAATATAATCCGATTTTTTGGGAGCAAAACTGGCAGGTGCCGCTTAGAGAGGCTTGCTCTCCTGCAAACAGTCCGACAACAGAAAAAAAACTCAACGCCTTACACAATAGAAAGAACATGCCTTATTATCCTTATTGTTATTATTTTAATAGAGACATTAAAAGAAGGCCTGGGATAGAAAACCCCAATCACAAAGAAACACATGAAGACGGAATCGCCACCGCAACAGATCTATCAAATAACACAAAAGGCTCCGAATTGGATGGATATTTTGTGGCTCAACAATATTGGATACCTCAAAAATACATTCAAATGGCTTTTGACGCCATGCCACAGGAACTTGTAGATATTTTAAATGAGGCAAAACAAACAGGTAGATTAGAAGAAGTGTCAGAAAATATTGCGCGTTTAATGTGCATATTATTTAGCTTTATATTTGATGAAAGCAAATTTGATTCTGACGAAAAAATTGGAGAGGCTATAGGTCTTTGCCAAATAAAACATTCTACAGCAAAATCTATTTATTTTCAGATAACAAGCAGAAATGATCTTACACCTGAAGATCTAAAAACGCCGGAGATGAATATGCTGATAGGTTTTCAGCTTATCTTTAATTATATTAAAGCATTTAACAGTACAGGAGAAGAAGGCTTAACCGCGGAAAAGTTTGCAAATATAAATTTAGCTGATTCTCTGGGGCTTGTTACAGCTTCGTTTATGATTGGTGATAGCAAAGTAAGTAAAAATCCTAAAAAATACAAAGAACTTGGTCCATCAGGCAAAAGGAGAAGCGCAAATGCAGAAGCTTATTTCCAATTCCAAAGCGCCGATCTTATCCAAACAATACAAAATGCATTTTCTTCACCAATAGAAAACAAAGGCTACTCTGTTTCAACTCCTCTCGTATCTATTGTACAATAAAAAACAAAGTGAAACTTTTAGAAATTTTTAACGAAACTCTAACATGATAAATGATTGCGCGTTAAACCAATTCTTTTATATGCCAAACACCAATGCAGACAAATCAGTTCTGCCCTCATATTCATCAAAAGAAAAGAGAGAAATATTGGAGTCTATAAAAGAATTTTTGAAAACCCACCCTGATGAAGCTTTGATAATTGGCAATACACAATTTAGTTGTTCACAAACCGATAATCCCAATACGCCAACAATGTTTAAAATAATAATCAAATTGAAAATTGGCCGCAAAACAAAAATAGACGCGGTTGAAAATTCTTTTAACCCGGACATTTTGCCTGTATTTTTTGAAGATTTAAGAGAAAAGAGAATTGGTAAAAATACCGTAAAATCTACCATTGAAAAAATATCTCGAAATTTAGAAAACAGCAAAACCAAAGATACCCCTTCAATTTTTGAAAAAGCTTTACATTGTGATGCTATAGATGTCACAAAAACAGCAAGAAGAAATCATTCGTCAAAACAACTAAACATTATTTACTCAAGACCCATTGATTAATTCCTCAAACATTTTTTAAGCGATTTTGAGATTAGTCATTGGAAATTGGATATTGGAAATTGGTATTTATTGGTCATTGTCAGTACCCCAAAAACCTCCCATATCTGTTAACCAAACTCTTCTTTAATTGCGGCGTTTTCTCAAGGTGAGGATCAGAAGCTAAATATTTGAATGCCGAATCTCTCGCAACCTGTAAAATTTTCTCATCTCTCACAATATCGGCCATTCTAAACTCGGGGAGCCCAGATTGCCTAACCCCGCAAAAATCTCCCGGGCCTCGAAGCCTCAAATCAACTTCCGCTATTTTAAACCCGTCAGTTGAATCAATCATTGCTTTTATCCTGACCCTTGCATCCTGGCTCTTGGGGTTTCCCATCAAGAAACAAAATGACTCATGTACCCCTCTTCCAATTCTCCCTCGAAGCTGGTGGAGTTGCGATAAGCCGAATCGCTCTGAATGTTCAATCATCATTATAGAAGCATTTGGAACATCAATCCCCACCTCAATAACAGTCGTTGAAACAAGAAGCTGAATTTTATTGTCACGAAATTCATTCATAATCCTATCTTTTTCTGTCTGCTTCATCTTTCCATGAATAAGCCCTATTTTGAATTCAGGAAAGACATCTTCTTGTAAATATTCCGATTCTTCAACCGCCGCTTTCAAGTCACTTTTTTCTGTCTCTTTCACCAGAGGACAAACAACAAAAACCTGCCGCCCCTCTTTGATTTTCGTCCTTATAAATTCGTAGGAGTTTCTACGTTTTGAATTGGAAACATAGTAAGTCTTAACCGGCTGTCTTCCGGGCGGCATTTCATCAATAATAGATCTGTCCAAATCTCCATACAATGTAAGTGCGAGAGAACGAGGAATTGGAGTTGCTGTCATAAAAAGAACATCAGGATGCATGGGCGCAAGATTTTGTCTCCTCCCCTTATTTCCCAATTCCGCCCTTTGCAGCACACCAAAACGATGCTGTTCATCTACTACGACTAAGCCTAATTTTTTAAACTTTATCTTCTCTTGAATAAGGGCATGGGTGCCCACCACAACATCTGCTTCTATTAATTCTCTTTTATTTTTGGATTGCGTGGTGCCGGTAACCAGTAGCAGCGCGATTAATCGCGCTGCTACTGGGATCGCCCCGAACCATTTGATAAATTTCTCATAATGTTGCTGCGCCAAAATTTCTGTAGGAGCCATTATTGCAACCTGATACCCGTTTTTAATCGCAACAAACGCAGCCATCGCGGCAACAACAGTCTTTCCTGAGCCGACATCTCCTTGAATTAAACGATTCATCGGCCTGTCCTGACTCATATCATTTAAAATCTCATCCAAAACTCTTTCTTGTGCGCCAGTTAGTTTAAAAGGCAAAGGAAAGTCTGATAAAAGATCAGCGTTTGAATTAAATTTTATCCCATCAAGAGTTTTAATCTCTTTTTTACGGTTTCCGAGCCCAACCTGAAAAACAAAAAAGTCTTCAAATATTATCCTCCGTTTCGCTTCTTCCACAATTTTCAGTTCTTGAGGAAAATGAAGATTTTTAACAGCTTCCAATATATCGATAAGCCTGTTTTCTTTTAGAATTTCATCAGGAAGCGGCTCTTTTAGGCTGGAAAGATACTGGTCAAGAGCGGTTTTTATGATATTGCGCAGAGTCTTTGCAAACAACCCTTCTGTCAAATTATAAACAGGAACAATTTTTAATGGTTCACCCTCGTCTATTTCCCAATCGCGAGGTACAAGCTGAAACGCTCCCTCATAAGAATTAAATTCCACTTTACCCGAAACAAGAAGCGCAACGCCAGGGTAGAAAACTTTAAGCAGAAAAGGCTGATTGAAAAATATTAATTTTATACTTCCGGAAATATCCTGAAGTGTTACTTTTAAAATGGACAGCCTCCCAGGTTTTTTCTGATTTTCTACATGAGCAATAGTCCCTTTTACAAAAACTTTTTCCTCTGGAATCCTTAATTTGCTTATTTGCGAAATATTTCTGCGGTCTTCATAATCGCGGGGAAAATAATATATTAAATCTTCGATTGTATGAATTCCCAACTTGGAAAGTATCTTAGCAAGCCGTGGACCTACACCCTTTAAATATTGTACGGGGGTAGAAATATCTTTTTTATAGTCTTGAAACCCTGAAACCTTGACCCCTTGATCCCTATCTTGATCCCTCATTTATTGACATTTTATCACACTTACTGTAAAATTAATGATTGTAATGGCAAAACAATGTTATATATGTGACAAAAAACCTGCTGCTGGCAATAATGTCAGCCATAGCAATAAGAAAACAAAACGCAGGTGGCTTCCAAACCTTCAAAAAATTTGGATTTCTGTATCCGGCAAAAAAATTCACAAAACTGTCTGCACCAAATGCATCAAAGCAGGCAAAATCAAGAAAGCAGCCTAGTTTACTAAAATCATTCTCTTTTTAGTGAAATTCTCAATCATAATCATCGACAATTATATTGTAATATCTTTGAGTAATCAGTAAAACTTACAAAGAAAACAATTATATGCCTTCAAACATATCAACCGAATTTAGGCGGACCAAAACAACAAATGTTGGTGGCTGTCACTTTGCTGAAGGGAAAAAACTTTATCTTCTTTCTCAATCCGACAGAACTGAATCAATAAGAGACACAAAAACATTAAGATCAATAATGAGTCCGCCAATAGGAACCAATGCTATGCTCATAGTCCCGGCTAGCACAATTCCTTTAGATATCCAAACCTTCTTTATGCAAGCGCAAAAATCAAATACAGAAATTTTTCATGATCTAGGTCCAAATTATTGGGAAGATTTTTTAAGCTTTTCTCGATTCATAGCCTTTACTAATTTTCTAGGGGTTGCAAATTCAGAAAATAATATTACCCCTATAGATGGAGCAACTGTTAGCCTTTCAAATGAAGAGGCTGGATATCATGCAAAAAATAAAGGATTTATTTCTTTGGAGGAGGTCTTTGCTTCATTAGGAACAAATCAATTGACAATAATTGCAACTAGAAAATACGATAGACAACTAGGGGCACTTTCTCTTGCAGCAAGCATCCTTTCTCAAGTAGGGCAAATGAAACTTGCAAATGAAATAAGGACTTCAGGTTTGCATGAAGGAGCAATATCTAATGAAGGAATAGAATTTTATTGGCATATGTATACCTATAATTTTTTATGTCTTCTGTTAACTCTAAAGGCTTTAGATGGAACTCTTAACTCTATGGACGAAGATGAAGAAATAAATTATATTTTTGGTAATTATTATAGTAGAATATTTCAATCTGCTTTAAATATATTTAAAGCATTGCCCACAGAAGAAAAAAAACTTTTTTTATTTGCAAAACAAGGATTTGGTACAGACACAGAAACAACGCTAACATTTAACTCCCCAACGTTTCTCGAAATCAATACAACAGGACAAACTATATATCATAAAATTCCTTTTGATCAACAACTAGAACCCGAAGCCTATAGTTAAAAAAACCTTTATTGAAAGAGTGCACCCTGTCAAGGCAAGTAAGAAAGGCTGAAAAAGTAGGTCGAATTTGCATCTAGGGAGCCGTCTTTAACGTAGGAACAGTCAAAATTAAAGTTCGAAATATTAATCCCTATTCCAAGAGTCGCATTTATTATTGTAGAAGATGGATCAAAAGGAATACTTTCAAATCCGCCTCTTAAGCTCAACAATTTGCAAATTCTCCACTCCATCCCGACATTTAGAGAAAAACCCGAAAGGCCTAAATCCACATTAAGATCTATATTATCCTTAAGTTTATAATTAAACCCGCTTTTTATCTTAGCCTCCAAATCTTCCACAGTTCCGTTGTCCCAAATAATTCCGCCTATTCCTTCTGGCATAAAGTTTTCTATTAACATGCCTAATGCAAGTTTATCGGAAATTTTACACAAGGCTCCCATATCAGCATCAAAACCACTCCCCAAAGCCTGAGTTGTAAATTTCTTATTAAAATACTTTATAGAGAGCCCACCTGATACATAGGGGTTAAACTCTTTGGCATAAGATAATATCAAAGTACTGTTGGAATAATCAAAAGAATTACCGGTTGAAACAACTCGACCATTGGCTTCTTTGGTTGTAGATAAAATCCCACCCGAATACCCTTGTAAATAAGCAATACCAACTTCTCCTCCAAATAGCTTTTTTACTCCTCCAAAAAAAGTATAATTAACATCTCCTTCCATCAAAGAAGTAGACATTGAAGTTATTCCCAGATTTTTTATGCCAGAGCCATTTGCCGGATTAATGAAAATAGAATTTATATCTTTTGTTGCAGCAAGGCCGCTCCTCCCCATACCTATAGATCTTGCACCAAAACCCAAGGCTGTAGGATCAATAATTTCTGAAAATGACATACAGGAAAAAATAGCCATAAAAAACAAAAGGCAAAACATGCTTTTAATGAAACTCTTTAAAGTTTTAATATTGTTTACTCTCATTATTTAATCACCGCGATTTTAGCTTTGCCAAGCGGCTTGCCATCAACAACTATTCTTAAGAAATAAATATCATTTCCAACTATGTTCCCCATTCCAGTTTTTCCATCCCAAAGAACTTCGTTATAACCTACTCGTCCACCATCCTGACCTAAAGTGTAATTTTGGCGATAAATCAAGCGTCCTATCGCATCAAATATAAAGACAGAAACATTTGAATTCTTACTTAATTGATAGGATATTGTTAAAGAACCATTATTAGGATTAAAAGGATTAGGATAAACCAGAAGATTAGAAACAACTAAATCATCACTATTGCTGTTAAATGAATAAGAGACAGAATCAGAGTTTCCGGTATCATTTACAGCCTTAATCAAAATCGAATGGGATCCATTTGTCGTAATATCCAGTTGAAAACTAAGCTTACCGGTTGACGTATCATAAGAAGAATTTCCGCTTAAATCAGAGAACTTAAAGGAGTTCCCATCAAGCGTAATTAAGCTTAAGTTAAGATCAATTGTATCTGTAGTTGCAATAGAAGCTGTTAAAATGTTTCCAGAAGAAATAAAATCTCCGTCAACAACCGACTTCCCATTAATTTTTACTTCTGTTATAGAAATAGATGAAGAAGCAGAAGCTGCAACCTGAGTAACCTCTCCATTTGCAACAGAAACATAATTTAAACTAGTAGAAAACCCTATCGCGACTCCTCCCGCAATTCCATTATTTACATAGTTATTAGAATAGTTTTTCCCTGATCCAGTCAAAATAAGTTGTGAGGGCGAGATGGATACCCCATCTTCTGACCCAAAAGATGCAGCAGAAAGAGCCCATATTAAAACTATTACAAAAATAAACAGTTTTCTCATAATTCTTGCTATAATAAAGTCGAGATTGCCCTATGAAATCTTGTGCTCAAAATTCATTTTTTACTAAAAGGACAATAAAATTAAATGCTTAAGGAAGTAGTTCAGAGGTTGAAATGACTATCAAAGAAGCTAAATTTTATAAATTTGCGTCAAGGAGTCCAAGGTTGTACACTTAAAGCTCCATTATCAATAATTAACTTATAAAATTGTCCGGTTGTACTATCTTTTATTATTACCCCACCCCCTTGTTCAGTTATCTGAATGCTTTTATTAGAAGAGATTGCTATCTTTCCTGTGGTTTCAGCAGAAACCGCAACCCCTGAATTCATAGCTTTCGCCTGGATAGCAGTATCTCCTGTAGCATACAACCCTACACTGGAATTGTTAGCATTACTTCCCCTATTTGCAACAAAATAACCACCATATAATTGGCTTCCAGTTGATACAGGATTACTCACCTTAACTTCAGAGGAGACACCAGCAGCCAAGGTTCTAGAGCCAACAACTCTAACAGTAGAAAAAACACCAAAGGCAGAAGTATCAGCCATAAGAGCCGCTGTGTCAATGGAAACTCCTATTCCATCTTGAGTAGTTGTAGAGGTAGCCATAGATGACAGTCCAACAACTCCTGTGCCTACCACCCCGTTAAATCCAATACCTGACACTCCAATACCACCAGTACCACTTACACCTGTAGCGCCATTCCCGCTTATTCCTACAGTCCCTCCAACACCTGAAATTCCGGTTAAATTCCCTTTTCCATAAATAGCATCTCCTGCTCCATTGTTGGTAGATTGAATAATTGGACTGGTAGATTCTTTACTTATATAGAAAGTACCACTATCATCCAAAGGATATAATTTATTCGGCTCAGGATCAACTCCAGCATGAATGCCATCTATTGTATCGGCATTAACTGCATTAGTCGCATTAATTGCGGTATCTGCAGTTGTCGCATTTAATGCATTGGTAGCTGTAGTAGCTGTATCCGCGGTTGTAGCATTAGTTGCATTAACAGCCGTTGCTGCAGAATCTACTACTCCGTCACTGTTTGTATCATAAACTGATTTCTTCATATCTCCCGCATTAGCATCTGTTATCGCAGGAATAACACCAGCATTTAATTTCCCGGTTCCATCTGTATACGGAATTATATTTATACCTGATACACCAGAACTCTTCCCTCCCAACTTTTCTGAATCTCCGGCTGTTGTCGCATATTCCGCGTTTGTTATTGTTCCGTCTGTTGCAGGAATGATCTCGATACTTAGTTTCCCATTTCCATTTGTATATGGAATTATATCTGCTCCCGACAACGCCAAACTTTTCCCTCCAAGCTTTTGGGAATCTCCTGATGTTATTGCAGTTTCTGCGCTTACAGCATTGGCCGCGTTAATAGCTCTCTCTGCGCTTTCTGAGCTAGCCGCATATGATGCAATTACGGCCTGATCTGAAAGGTTCGATTTATTGGACATGTACGCGTAAGGAACAGAAACCATTGCCAAACGAGGAGTCATTTCAGGATCGGTATCGATCTTAACTCCAAGGTATTTTATAGTTCCATCAAATGCAGAAGAATCTATAGGATTGACACTCCCAAGTTGTACTGAATATATGCCCTCTTTAACAGCAACAGTCTGTTTTTCATTCCAAACTGGAACTGAATCAGAAATATTAGAATAAATAGAAAAAGTCATCTGTAATGAATTGTTTTCAATCAAAGTTCCCGACAAATTTTTCAAAA
Source organism: candidate division WOR-1 bacterium RIFOXYB2_FULL_37_13 (assembly GCA_001771535.1). GTDB lineage: Bacteria > Margulisbacteria > WOR-1 > XYC2-FULL-46-14 > XYC2-FULL-37-10 > XYC2-FULL-37-10. The sequence goes on along the minus strand of MEUB01000069.1, from coordinate 8,501 downwards.
CACCCTGATAATTTATTTGAGTCGGCACCGCGTAAGCAATTCCAACAAAAAAACATAAAATAAAACTTAATAGGATTATCTTTTTCATAATAAGAGCACCTCTTTTTCACAGTTTACACAGTTAGAATACCTGCTATATGGCTATAAATCAAGTAAAATAGTTATTTTTAAGTTATAATATATCAAAATGCCATTTTTGCCAATAAACAAATCAGAAATCAAAGATCAACTAGATATAATAATAATTACAGGCGACGCTTATATAGACCATCCAAGTTTTGGCCCTGTTATAATTGCCCGGTATCTGGAAGCATATGGTTTTAAGGTTGGAATTATAGCCCAACCAGACTGGAAAAGTGATAAGGACTTTCTTGCCCTTGGCAAACCTCGCCTGTTTTTTGGTGTTACAGCAGGGAACCTGGATTCAATGGTAGCTAATTATACCGCCAGCAAAAAAATTCGCCGGACAGATATGTACACGCCAGATAATAAATCCGGACATCGGCCTGATCGCGCTACAATTGTTTGCACAAGCAAGATAAAACATCTCTTTCCAGGTTCTCTTGTAGTCCTAGGCGGCGTTGAAGCAAGCCTGCGCCGCTTTGCTCATTATGACTACTGGGATGATAAAGTAAGAAGAGCTCTTCTGTTCGACTCAAAAGCAGATATGTTGGTTTACGGGATGGGAGAAAAAGCAATCGTTGAAATTGCGAAACAATTATCGGAAACTGCATCATCACGATTAATTGCGACATCACAATTAATTCCGAATACATCTGTAATTTTAAAAGATCTTTCCCATTTAAAAAACTATCTTCTCCTTCCATCTTTTGAAGAGGTTTCAACCGATAAAAAGAAATACTCAGAGGCTTTTAAGCTCTATTACACTGAAGGGAGAAAAAAACACCCGAAAATTATAATTCAACCCTGCATGGGAAGATATCTTGTTGTTTTTCCTCCCAAGCTTATGGAATCAAAAGAGCTGGAAGAAATCTTTAAGCTCCCGTTTATGTACGAGCCGCACCCCATATACCAAGGGAAACATATTCCCGCCTGGGATTTTGTAAAATTTTCCACAATTTCGCACCGCGGCTGTTTTGGCGGATGTTCTTTTTGCGCAATATCACAGCATCAGGGTAAATACATAGTCAGCCGCAGTCAAAAATCAATTGAAGATGAAGTAAAAAATGTCATTACCAAAAGAAAAGATTTTAAAGGGACTATCCTTGACATAGGGGGCCCGACGGCCAATATGTACATGATGAAATGTACAAAAGAGGAGGGATGCACGCGGGCAAGCTGCATATATCCTGCAATTTGTCATCAACTTACATATTCGCATAAACCTTTAATAAAAATGCTTAAGACTGTAAGGAACATAGCAGGAGTCAAGCATCTGTTTTCTAATTCAGGAATACGTTACGACCTTGCGATGCAGGACACTGAATATATTAAAGAGCTTGTGGAACACCACATAAGCGGACAGCTTTCTGTCGCGCCAGAACATGTTTGTGAAGAAGTTTTGCTTACAATGGGGAAGCCAGGGATAGAGAAGTTTGAAGAATTCAGGAAAGAGTTTAATAAGGTATCAAAGCAATCCGGAAAAGAACAATATTTAATACCGTATTTTATCTCCTCGCATCCCGGGGCAACGCTTGAACACGCCTTAAAGCTCGCTCTATTTTTAAAGAAAAACCATATGAAGATAGAACAGGTTCAAAATTTCACACCAACACCTATGACAATTTCAACCTGCATGTACTACACGGGAATTGATCCTTTTACAAGAAAGCAGGTTTATGTCCCAAAAGGAGAAGAGAGAACTCTTCAAAAAGCCCTTTTGCAACCGCATTTACCCAAGAACAAAAGAGAAGTTATTAAGGCATTAACAATTCTTGGAAAAAGAAACCTTATTAATACTTTATTGTAAAAGAGCTAAAATTCCCTGATCCCTCGCTCCAGTTGACATTAAATTTATCTATATGCAATCTCATTTCGGAATACAGCCTATCAAGGAAAAACCTAATCTCGGATTCTTCCCCTTCGGCAACAACTTCAACTCTTCTGTCAGGAAGATTGCGGACAAAACCGGTTATTAAATATTTCGCAGCAATATCCTGGGCAGTAAAACGGAATCCAACCCCCTGAACTCTTCCTGAATAATAAACCTGCACCTGTTTTTTCATGGCTCCATTTCCATTTATCCAATTTTCTTCTTAAACCTAATAATGCTCAAAGTTAAAATAACAACACCAAAAACTATCAATGGCCATACATCAGGCCATAAATAATTCAGCCCGATCCCTTTTAAAAACAGACCCCTTACTATAGACAAAAAATATCGCATCGGTATAAAATTTGTCAAAAATTGTATGAATTTTGGCATATTTGCTATAGGAAATACAAAGCCCGATAAAATAAAAGAAGGCATCATTATAAAGGAACTTATCATTATCGCCTGCCGCTGCGTTTGCGAGATTGTGGAGATAAAAACACCAAGCCCTAATCCGGTACTTATAAATATTCCTCCCAATAAAAAAAGCAAACCAATGCTTCCTTTCATCGGAACAGAAAACCATATTGTCGCCACAAGAAAAATCAATGCAATATCAATAAAAGAGATCATTATAAAAGGGATAAGTTTCCCCAAAATAATTTCATAAGGCTTAAGAGGTGTCACAATAAGCATCTCCATTGTACCGTTTTCTTTTTCTTTGACTATTGCCACCGTCGTCAACAACATGCTGGAAAGCATTAAAATCAAAGCAAAAATAGCAGGAACCATATAATTGACGCTTTTAAGCTCGGGGTTATACCATATCCTTGAGTTTATATCTATAAAATCAAAATTGTACGCCGACAATCCGAAATGGGCGAGTTTTTTTTGTAAAAGGAGGTTTGAATTTGTAAAGTTAATCTGATTTATATAATTTTGAATAGTCGCCGCAGTAGAGGCATTTGAACCGTCAATAATAGCCTGTACATCAGAGGCTTCGTATCTTGCTATTTTTCTGCCAAAGCCGTGAGGAATATTAATAACAAGTTTTACTTTTCCTTCATCTAAAAGATCCGCTATTTGATTTTGGTCACTAAGATAATAATTAATATTAAAATAGCCTGAATTTTTAAAACTTTGCAAATAAGTCCTGCTGTAAGAAGTTTTGTCCTGATCCAAAACCGCGGTTGAAACATGTTTTATATCGGTAGACGCCACGTAGCCCAAAAAAATTATCTGTAAAATAGGAGCAAGCATAGCCACAGCAAGCATGCGCCTATCCCTGAAAAATTGTATAAACTCTTTTTTGACAAAATGAAACAGTCTGCTGTCCATGCTTATTCAATCCTTTTTTTGAACTTGCGCACACTTGCGACAATAATTAAACAACTTAAAACTGTCATCAGTAGCATATCAAGCCAAAAAGCGTTTAACCCAACCCCTTTTAAAAAAATAGCACGTAAAATTTCAAGGAAATAACGGGCAGGGATAAAAAATGAAATTCCTTGCAAAACCCAAGGCATGTTTTCAATCGGAAAAACAAAACCAGAAAGAAGCACAGAAGGCAACATTGTAGCAAGCGTTGCTGTCTGCATCGCTTCCTGGCTGGTTTTTGAGTTTATTGAGATTAAAACTCCAAGCCCCATTGCTCCTACTAAAAAGACAAGAGAACTCAACATTAAAAGGATGAGGCTCCCTTTAAACGGAACATGGAACCAAAAAAAACCTACAGCAGTAACCAATAAAACATCAAAAAAAGCGACAATAACATACGGCACTAGCTTACCTGCCATAAGCTCATTTTTTCTAATAGGACTTACAACCAGGCTTTCCATAGTTCCCTGCTCCCTTTCAGAGACAATTGTAAGAGAGGTCAGAATCGCCGACATTTGCATTAAAATCAGACAAATCATTCCAGGGACAAAAAAGTTTATACTTCGCAACGTTTCATTGTACCAAAATCTTGTAATTAAATTTATTGAAGCCCCCTGAGAAGCATCAAGCCCTTTTTTCTCAAAATTTATTCTGACCAAGTCCTGATAATAGGCTTCTACAATGCTGTTAATATATCCTATTGCCGACGAAGCCCAATTTGGGTCTGAACCGTCTATCAAAATCTGGACATCCGCTCTCTTCCCTTTTTTTATTTTGCTTGAAAAATCGGCAGGAATATTAAAAATAACTTTTGCTTTTCCGCTATCCAACTTCTGAGCAAATTCAGAGTTTGAAGATAAATCTTCTACAAGAATAAAATAATTGCTGCCTAAAAATCTTGATATAAAGTCACGGCTTGTTGCAGTTTTGTCCTGATTAAAAATTGCCGTTGGAACTTCTTTAATGTCAAACGTGGCAGCATAACCATATATAAAAAGCAAAAGAACCGGCATCACAAACATTAAAAGCAAAGAACGTGGATCTCTTATTAAATGAAGGAACTCTTTTTTTATAATAGCGAAAAGGCGGAGAAACATCTCTAGTTGCTCCTTCTTTCTTTTTCCACCAAAAAGACAAAAACATCCTCCAATGATGGAGTCATATTTTCTATCGTTTTTATTTTTAATTTTAAGTTGTAAGGAGCATCACAAGCTATAATTTTACCGCCGCTAATTAAAGCAATTCTATTGCAATGTTCAGCTTCATCCATATAATGGGTAGAGACAAGGGTTGTAATGCCCTTATCAGAAAGGTCTTTTATAACCTTCCAAAATTTCCGCCTAGATATGGGATCAACGCCTGCTGTCGGCTCGTCTAAAAACACGATTTTCGGATCGTGGATTAACGCACAACCCAAAGCCAAATGTTGTTTTATCGAAGTTGAAAGATGGGCTGTTATTTCTTTTTCTCTGCCCAAAAGTCCCGCATTTTTAATAATCGCCTCTTTTTTCTCCTGTCTTGTCTCTTTTTTTGTCTGATAAATGCCAGAATAAAAATCGATATTTTCGGAAACGGTTAAATCATCATAAAGCGAAAATTTCTGCGACATATAGCCAATATTCTCTTTAATTTTTTCTTCTTCTTTTGATATATCAAATCCCCCGACAATCCCTTTGCCGGAATTTGGAGCAAGCAAGCCACAAAGCATCCTGATAGTTGTTGTTTTGCCAGCTCCGTTTGGACCCAAAAAACCAAAAATCTCGCCTTTATCAACGGTAAAACTTATATTATCCACAGCCGTAAATGAGCCAAACTTCTTTGTCATATTTGCAACTTCTATGGCATATTTTAACATTACAATTTAATCCTCATTTTATTTGCCCCAGGAAGATTCCGCGATTTTGATAAAAGCTTCTTCCAGCGTTCCCGTGTTTAATTTTCTTTTTATTTCAGAGGGTGGGTCACTCAATAAAAGTTTCCCTTCACGGATAAATCCCACGCGATTGCAACGTTCGGCTTCATCCATATACGGGGTAGAAACCACAATCGTTACATTCTTCAGCTCGTAAAGAATTCTCCAGAACTCTCGCCTTGATATAGGGTCAACTCCGGTCGTTGGCTCATCAAGAAAGAGAATAAGAGGGGTGTGGATAAGGCTGCAGGCTAAAGCAAGTTTTTTTTGCATACCACCGGAAAGTTCACGCCCTTTTCTTTTTGTGAATTCCGACAGACCTGTAAATTCCAAAAGTTCGATCTTTCTTTTTTTTCTGAATTCTTTTGATATATTGTAAATATCAGCAAAAAATTCCATATTCTCGTCGACAGAAAGATCTCCGTACAAACTGAATTTTTGCGGCATATAACCTATTTTATCCCGCAGTTTTTCTTCTTCTTTGCTAATGCTTAAGCCCAAAACAAAGGCTTCCCCCGAAGTTTGCTCCATGGCAGTAGAGAGCATGCGCATTGTAGTTGTTTTTCCCGCTCCGTCTGGACCGACAAGACCAAAAATTTCACCTTGTTTAATCTGAAGATTAAGATCAGAAACCGCGGTAAGCTCTTTGAATTTCTTTGTAAGATGATTTGTTTTTATTGCGAATTCCATGTAAATCCCGCGTCGGCAGGCATACCCGGCTTTAATTTTTTATCGGGGTTTGGAATTTCTATTTTTATTCCAAAAACCTGTTTGGTTCTCTCATCTTTTGTCTGTATGGATTTTGGCGTAAATTCCGCTTTATCCGATATGTAAGTAACTTCGCCCGTAAATTTTTCACTTGGATAAGCATCAACAGAAACATCGACTTTTCCTTTTAAGATTGCCTTGCCAATATCTTTTTCCGGCAAATAAACTATTAAATTGACTTTTGTTAAATCGGCCAAGATTGATATAGGAGTTCCGATTGCGGCTAATTCTCCGCTTTCTATGGCTTTGACAAGAACAGTCCCTGATATTGGAGATCGTATGAAGGCATTGTCCACTTGTATTTTGGCAGTTTCAAACGCGGCTTCAGCTATATCAAGATTTGATTTAGCAGTATCATATTGTTGCCGGCTGGCCGCATCTTTATTATAAAGCTTTTTAGTTCTATCAAGTTCAATTTCTGCAAGTTTGTATTTTGCCCGGGCGCTTTTTAAGGCTTCATCTATTTCTTTGGCATCAATAACGGCAAGAATATCTCCTTTTTTTACATCCGACCCCTGATCAACTTTTACATCCAAAACCTTCCCCATTATTTTGCTGCTGACAGTTATTTCTGTAGCTTCAATTGTACCGGAGGCGGACAAGCCGGTCTTATTGATTTTTGTATAAACAAACCAAATAGATAGAGCTAGCAGAAGAATCAGGATAACAAGAAATATCCTCTTTTTACTATCCATGGCATCATCCTTTTCATTTTCTCTCTAATTAAACAGATTGTATATCAAAAAGAGGCAAAAACCAATGGCGAAATTCCCTGTTCTTTTGTTCGATAATTTTAATTTATCTTCTATTTCGATAAAAAGAATGAGAGCCTCTCGGTCTTTGATCCGGAGGAGCTTCAAACCCGCGGGAATTAGTTAATTCCGAATGTTTGCTAATAGGTAAAATGCTGCGCATTAGTCTTTCGATTTTTTTTATGTCGCCGCGCTGATCGGGGGTCGCAAAAGAGATAGCATTTCCTTCGTGCCCTGCCCTGCCCGTACGCCCTATGCGATGCACATATTTTTCGGAATCTTCCGGCAGGTCATAATTCACAACAAGCTCTATGCCTTTAACATCTATTCCCCGTGCGGCAATATCGGTTGCCACAAGTATGCGATATTTTCCGGTTTTAAACCCTTCCAATGCTTCACGCCTTTGGGTAAGAGATCTTCTTGAGTGAATTTCTGCCGTGCTGTAGCCAAGTGATCTTAATCCTATTGTAATTCGTGCTGCGCCAATTTTTGTTCTTGTAAATATAAGAACAGTTCCTCTATATTGATCAAGAATTTTTGCAAGAAGCTTTGGTTTTTCTTCTTTCTTAATAATAAAAACTTCCTGTCTCACTTTTTCAGCAGGAGTTCCTGATTTTACAATCTCTATGCTTACAGGCAGTTTCATATGGGAAGCGGCAATTTTTACTATCCTTTCGGGAATAGTCGCGGAGAAAAGCATTGTCTGTCTTTCTTTTGGCACATGCTGTAAAATTTTTTCAATTTGAGGGGCAAAACCCATATCCAGCATCATATCGGCTTCATCCAATACCAAAATCGCAACATCATCCAATCTAATATTCCCCTGCCTTAAATGGTCAATCAGCCTGCCCGGCGTTGCAATAATTATACGTGGATTTCTGCGAAGTGCTTGTATCTGATTATAAATAGAAGCCCCGCCTATGAGAACCGCTGTTCTCATTGAAAGAAGCCGCCCTACTTTATATATTGTCTCTTCAACCTGGATAGCCAGTTCACGCGTCGGCACAAGAATAAGCCCCCGAGCCTGAAGTTGTACAAGGCGCTGGATCATAGGAATTCCAAATGCCAGTGTTTTTCCGGTGCCCGTCTGTGCGATCCCCACAATATCTTTGCCGTCAATTGCAATAGGAATTGCTTTTGCCTGAATGGGGGTTGGAACTTTAAATTTCATCCGATCGAGTATCTCGAGAATCTTAGGGGCAATACCGAGACCATAGAAACTACTTTGATTCCCTTGGTTTGATTGGTTGTTCATATATATAGTATAGCATAAAAAAAATGTCCAATGTCCAATTTCCAATGACCAATGATGATATTGCTTCGCAATATTTTAATATTAAATATTTTTTTGATTGTTTTTTTCATAACTTTTGAGCTGTCCGCTGTTATTTAAATAATTTTAACAGTTTTTTGTATTGAATTTTGGCCTTTCATGATTTTTATTTTGTTTTTTTTGACATTATATTCTTCCGCTAAAAGATCCAGCATTATTTCATTTATTTGATTATTCAGCTCCGGCAGAGCAACATAAAGTCTGTTCCCCTTTAATTCATTATGCTCTGCGTTAAGGACAACTCTTATTTCAAGCATTATTTCGGTCATGTAAGCCTCCTTTTGGGTGTTTATATTATAAACTATTTTATAAATTTGTGTTAAGTTTTAACAAATTTTCTCACATACCAACTTCAACTGAACTTCT
>MEUB01000068.1:23610-26081 GCA_001771535.1 candidate division WOR-1 bacterium RIFOXYB2_FULL_37_13 | reverse complement strand
AAAGATGCTTTGGTTGAACTTGAGATTGCGCCAAAGAATCTGGTTATAGTTTCTGGGATTGGCCAAGCAGGAAAAACTCCGCATTATTTAAGCTGCAATTTTTTTAACGGTTTGCATGGAAGGGCTCTTCCTCCCGCGACAGGGATTAAAGCTGCCAATCCAAACCTTACAGTTATCGCTGAAGGCGGGGATGGAGACATGTATGGGGAAGGGGGAAACCACTTTATTCATACCATCAGGAGAAATCCTGATATTACAAACATAGTTCATAACAACATGGTTTATGCTTTGACAAAAGGACAGGCTTCTCCAACAAGTGGAGAGGGATTTAAGACACCAATCCAGGTTGATGGTGTTTTTGAAGAACCCTTTAACCCGATAGCTGTTGCAATATCTTTAGGAGCCTCTTTTGTCGCAAGAGCTTTTTCGGCTGATATGGACAAGACAAAAGAGATAATTAAAAAGGCGATTTTGCATAAAGGTTATGCGTTGGTTGATATTTTTCAACCGTGCATTTCTTTCAATAAGATAAATACTTTTAAATGGTTTAAAGATCATACTTACTACCTGGAAGACAATTATAATCCGCAAGACAAAGTTGAGGCTTTTAGGAGGTCATTGGAAACAGAAAAATTTCCGCTCGGCATTTTTTATATAAACGATAAGAAAAAAACATTTGAAGACAATCTGCCTGCTTATTCGTTAAACAAAGAGCCTTTGTATAAAAGGCAAGTGGATTTTAATAAGCTTAAAAGTTTGGTAAAATAAAAACAATGGCAATAAAAGACATCTTAATCATAGGGGCAGGACCTGCGGGGATAACGTCTGCGGTTTATGCGGCGCGCAAAGGGCTTAGTATTTGCATTGTCTCAAAAGATATAGGGGGACAGGCGGCATGGTCTTCTAATATAGAAAATTATACGGGGTATCAATTTATTACAGGGCCTGATCTTGTCCAGAAATTCAGGAACCATCTTGAACAATATAAATTTGATATCTTAGAAGGGGTAGAAGTTGTTAAAGTTGAGAAAAAAGAAAAGGACTTTAAAGCGTTACTTTCAACCGGAGAAATAATAGAAGCAAAAACAATTATAGTAGCCTCGGGAAAAAAACCAAAAACCTTAAATGTCCCCGGAGAAAAAGAATTCACGGGGAAAGGCATTGCTTACTGCGCAACCTGTGATGCTCCAGTCTTTTCAGGCAAAACAACAGCAGTTGCGGGAGGAGGAAATTCGGCGCTTGATGCCGCACTTCAACTTGCAAAGATATCGCCAAAAGTTTATTTGATAAATATAGCAGATAAGCTGACAGGTGATACTGTGATGGCAGAAAAGATTAAACAGTTTTCCAATGTTGAAATTTTAAATGATGCGAAAATAACAGAGGTTTTTGGAGATAAATTTCTTAAAGGCTTAAAAGTTGTGGTTGCCGGAAAAGAAAGAGTTTTGGAAGTTGAAGGAATCTTTGTCGAAATTGGTTTAGTTCCCAATTCTAACTTTATAGATTACGTGGACAAAAACGAGATAGGGGAGATCAATATAAATTGCGGATCAGAGACCTCCTGTCCAGGAATTTTCGCGGCTGGAGATGTGACGAGTATTCCCGACAAGCAAATTATAATCGCGGCAGGGGAAGGCTCAAAAGCCGCTTTAGCCGCGTATAGGTATTTAACTATTCATTAGTATTATGTCAATTATTACAGCAAAAAATTTAACTAAAAAATACAAAGACTTTACGGCCGTTGACGGGATATCATTTGAGATAAAAGAGGGGGAGTGTTTTGGGTTCTTGGGGCCAAATGGGGCTGGGAAGACTACGACTATTAAAATGATCCACTGTGTATCGCCTAAAGATGCAGGAGAATTAACCGTTTTGGGGATGCCTGCGACTATTGATAACCGTGAAATAAGAAAACAGACGGGAGTTATTCCCCAAGAAACAAATTTAGACGGTGGTCTTACGGCTTATGAAAATTTGATGATTTTTGCTGAATTTTTTGATATTCCACACAAAGAAGCAAAAAAAAGAGTTGCCGATCTCTTGAAATTTGTGGAGCTTGAAAGCAGGGCGAATAATAAGATTGATGAGCTTTCAGGGGGGATGGCTAGGCGGCTTTTAATCGCGCGCGCTTTGCTTAACAACCCAAAAATCATGATAGCGGACGAGCCGACAACAGGGCTTGATCCGCAGGCAAAACATCTTATTTGGCAAAGGCTCCGTAAGTTAAAGCAAAAAAGAGTGACATTGGTGTTGACCACGCAGTATATGGAAGAGGCCTCACAGCTTTGTGACCGCATTGTTATTATGCACAATGGCAAATTTTTAATTGAAGGCATACCTTCTGTTTTAATAAAACAGGAGATCGGAAATGAAGTTGTTGAAATCCGGATTTCTGAAGATAAAGACAGCGAGATAAAAAGTGTGTTAAATTCCTGCGCGTGCGAGTTTGAAAGGGCGGGAGATACTCTTTA
>MEUB01000068.1:21904-23599 GCA_001771535.1 candidate division WOR-1 bacterium RIFOXYB2_FULL_37_13 | reverse complement strand
CGGGGAGAGGCCTTATTGAATGATGAATTTATCATATAGAATTTACCATGTTTGGAAGAGAAATCTTGTTTCTTATAAGAGATACATTGTCCCAACCCTTCTTGTGAGTTTGGGGGAGCCTCTTTTCTTTCTGCTTGCGCTTGGTGTCGGGCTTGGCTCTTATATCGGAGGGTTTGAAGGGATCTCTTATCTTAAGTTTTTGGCGTCGGGGGTAATAATAATTTCGGCTCTTTTTTCCGCGACTTTTGAATGTTTATACGGCACTTTTGTCAGGATGGTTCATGAAAAATTGTTTTCTGCGTTAATTGTTACTCCTGTTTCCTGCGAAGATATAGTCGCCGGAGAAATTGCGTGGGGAATGACTCGGGCGGGAATCAGCGGTGTATTAATGTATGTTATTGCTTTATTCCTTGGGGTCGCTCCTACAAACCCCATTATTGTTATCATGCTCTTTTTGCTTGTTTTATCGGTAGGATTTGTTTTTTCATCTTTTAGTATGATTGTTACTTCTTTTGCTCCTCATATAGATTTTTTCAGCTATTACACGACTTTGTTCATAACGCCCATGTTCTTTTTTTCAGGAATATTTTTCCCGTTGGATAAAATGCCGGATGTTGTTAAAATGGCATCAAGCTTTATCCCTTTATCTCATGCGGTAATAATATCGAGAGCCCTTTTTATGGAGATGGTTTATCCAAACTTAATCTGGCATTTTCTTGCCCTGCTTATACCCGGAATAATAGCTTTTTACATAGCGCTAATTTTTATGAAGCGTAGAATTATTAAATAATAACATTACCCTTCAACTATCCAGCGCTCCTGTCTTTTGAACCATTCGCCTGGGTTGTTTAAATATAAGAGAGTCTCATCTAAAATCGCATAGTGTTCTCTTTCTTCGGCCGCTAGTGTGGCATAAAATTTCTTTGCTATGTCATTATCTGTTTCTTTTGAGATTTTATCGTAAAGGCTGTAACTGTCTCTCTCAAGTCCTTCGGCTATTTCATACGCTTTGTTTATATCTTCTTTTGTTTCAAATCTTTTGTCCAGATTTTTCTTAAGGCTTATAAAAATGGGTTTTAAAAGAGCTTTTTTTGTTGGCGCCACCTCAACTCCTTTTAGCCAATCACTTGCAAGTTTTTTTTCGCCTGTTAAATTCTTATAAAATTCTTTTATCCTTTCTATATGAATAAGCTCTCTTTCGGCCAAGCTTTTAAGAGTTGCGATGGCAAGGGGATTATTGGTCTTCTTTGCTGTTTCGGTATAAAAATTATGGCCTTTTTCTTCAAGTTCAATTGATAGCTTTACGTCTTCGATTAGGGTTTCCATTTAATTCTCCTTTTAATTTGTAACAGAAATATAAATACTGCCTGTAGCTGTGAGTGTTCCGTTGCTTACAGTAACAGTTAATTGCCTTGATCCTGTTGTCTCCGGTGCTGTCCATGTTGTTTGTGCCTTTGACGCGTCAGAAAAACTGCCTTCTCCTGTCCATGCATATGTTAGGGAAAGATTGTTTGGATCTGTAGCTGTGCATGTAAGTGTTACCTGATTGCCTATTGCTACTGTTGAAGATGAAGTTGTAACACTGCTTATGACAGGAGGATCAACTTTTTTGTTTACTACAATACTTAAAATTCCGGAAGTTGTATTTCCTGCGGTATCCGAAATATTTACTATTACTTGATATGTCCCTTCGGT
>MEUB01000068.1:0-21866 GCA_001771535.1 candidate division WOR-1 bacterium RIFOXYB2_FULL_37_13 | reverse complement strand
AAGCAAGCGTTCCTGCTGTTGCCGCCCATGAATAGGTTAAATCAAGCCCGCTGGCATCTGTTGCCGCGCAGGTAAGGGTCGCGACATCTCCTCCGCGTAAAGTTGTAGGAGTGTAGCCCAAACTTGTTATTTTTATAACAGAGGAAGAGCCTGAAGCCGAAACAATTAATTGCAAAGTTCCGATTGTTGTGTAGGTTCCATTACTGACTGAAACTGTGACGGTATAAGTTCCTTCCTGTGTAGGAGCCGTCCATGTGACAGTTTTTCCAGCATTACTTGAAAGCGTTCCTCCGTTTGCACTCCATGTTATTGATAACGTGGTTGTTTCTGTTGTGCTGCCTGTACTGTTGCCAGTAACACAGGTAAGAGTTGAAGAAAATCCAGCGATTCCTGTTGCAGGAGAAGCGGTAAGGCTGCTTATTATAGGAGATTGATCTGATTCTTGGGTGCTGGAAACTACTATAATGTTTAACGAATTTGAGCCTGAAGAAGATCCGTTGCTGACACTTACAGTTATCTGGTATGTCCCTGGGGTGGCGGGTGCTGTCCAACTGACAGGGTTTGATGAAGTGCTGGAAAAAGTTCCTCCGTTTGCGCTCCATGAATAAATGAAAGTTCCGGAAGAGCTTCCTGATGAATAAGTTCCTGATGTAACAGATGCACTTGCGGTAATACTTGTTGTTTTTCCAGCTACGACTGTAGACGGTGAAGCCGTAAGGTTGACTGTTAATGTTGTAGAGCTGCAGCCATATAAAGCTGAAACAGAAATTAATAGAGACAGTAACATTAATGATTTCAGTGTTCTTTTCATATATTGTTTGCCTCCGTTCCCTTATAATTAGAACATGTAATTGGAGGCAGTGTCAAGCTTATCTGTACAAGAATAATTGATGTTTTTACATCTCTAAATAAAATTGGAAGAGCGTTGGTTTTTTTGTTATAATCTTTAAAAAGTTATGTTATTTGCCAGGATGTTTTTTGTATTGTTTTTTTTGACAACTGTTGTTTTTGCTTTTACTTCTGAAGTTGTTGTTTTTCCATCGGATAAAATTCAAGGGGAGGGGCCGTTCCCTTATAATTATAGAATAATCGACGACCATATTCATGCCGGAGGCCATCCTTTAAATCCCAAAAATAATTTAAGAAATAACGATGAGCAGGCTTTGCATATCCTTAAATATTTAAAATCAAAAGGCGTTGAAACAATAATAGATTTAGACAATACCAGTTCGATCTATTTTAGATATAAACGACTGTTGAGGGAAGCAGGGCTTGAATGTTTTTTTGTTCCAATGAATGCCGATAAAACGCCAAACAAGGAAGAATGGCTTGATATAAAAGAGGCGATGAAAGACCCTGTTTATTTACATTGCAAATGGGGGGCAGATAGGACAGGTGCCATAATTGCGCGTTATCTTGTAGAAGTAAGGGGATATTCTCCAAAACAAGCCTTTGAAGCTGTTATCACCGGCGGGACGCATGCGGGGACTCTTGGAGGATTAAAGGCTGAGAAATACCAAAAACTTGTCAAATTTTTCTGGCCGGATTATTCACCAAAACTTCTTTCAAGAAAGTGATCGGGGATTTTGATTGAGAGTTGGAACTCTAGGTTCTCTAATATAGAAATTATACTATTATGTGGAAATTTGTCAATGCACATTTTTTTGTGCGTTTTTCAGCCTATCTTTTACATTATTTACATAATATAATGTATAAACACATATGATAATTGGGCTTATGGGACCAATAGGGGTCGGCAAGACAGAAGCATCAAAAATTCTGCGGGGACTTGGAATTTGTATCATTGATGCCGATGAAATTGCCCATAAACTTATTGAGCAAAAATCTGTTATAAAAAAGATATTATCTGGATTTGGGCAAAATGTTGCCTTAAACGGAAAGGTTGACAGAAAAAAGCTTGGTGAAGTTGTTTTTGCCGACATCAAAAAGTTAAAGAAGCTTAATGATGTTTTGCATCCGAAGATAAAAAAGGAGATTAAAAAGGCGATAAAAAATCTTTTGCCTTTTGACCATATAATTGTTATAGATGCGGCTCTTCCCTGTTTGTTTGAAGGATTAACAGATAAGGTGTGGCTTGTTTGGAGCACATACAATTTGAGGGTTAAGCGGCTGCTTAAAAAGGGACTTAGAAGGGATAAAATTAAAAAGATTATGCGTATGCAGGCTTCTAAAAAAGAGTATTTAAAAACTGCGGATAAAATTTTACATAACAATAAAACCTTGAAAAGCTTAAAGGCTGAGATAATAAAATTGGCTGCGGGACTAGGATTTGAACCTAGATAGCATGCTCCAGAGGCATGCGTCCTACCATTAGACGATCCCGCAATTTATAGCTGACTGCTCTCTGTAAATAAGTTTACAACATTTGGATTTAAATTGGAATAAAAATAAACACAATAAGCATGAAAAAATCGTAAAAACTAAAACTTATGTGATTTTAAATACATTCTTTATCTAAGGACAAAATCATCGGCAATAAAATCCGGTTGTTTTTCTGCTGAACGGGCTTCTTCTATTGATTTTGTATTTCCTGATAAGACCAAAAGGCTATGTATTCCTGCACCATGGGCTCCTTCAATATCATAGTCAAGAGAGTCTCCAACCATTAAAATTTCATCTTTACGGACAGAAGGCAAAAATGATAACGCAATTGATAATGCAAGATCATAAATCGGAGCAAATGGTTTTCCTAATCAATATGCTCTTTATCAATATAAATTTCTTGGCGTAATAGCTGATCTTTTAAGCGATCAACAGAATGGTTTGCCGAATTTGATACGATAATAGCCTCTTTCCCTTATTCCTGTATTTCCGCGATGGTTTTTTCAACTCCGGCAATATGTCCGCTCTCTGTTTTTAGAACACCATAAAGATCAATAAAAAAAACTCTATGATTTTTTATGATTTGACGTAAAGGGAGAGATTGAATATTCATGTTAATTTGTCTTAAATATTTTTATTAAATTTCATTTTTGCCAGCGAGAGTTCGAATCTCTCCTCCTCCGTTTTAAGAAGAAGCCGAAATTCTAAGGGTTGTGGTAGTATCATCTAGCTCAAATAAAAAGCCAACAACATCCAATTTATTGGTATCTTTTTTTATCAATAATCCCAATTTTTCAACAGTTTCTTCTTGCTCAAACTGCTCTGGCATGCTCTGGCATACTTCTAGAACTTTTGCTTGATCCTCTATAACAATGCGAGTAAAAGGAGCTTTTCTTATTATTGATGCATTATAAACCAAAGTAAGAATCAGGGAAACAAATTGCCTCATAGACTTTAAAGGAAGGGTAGAAAGGCGTAATCCATATTCTATGGTAACAGTTTGAAGGAAATGATCCAGCAGTTCAACGCCCTCTTGTCTAAAGGATAAAGATAGGAGAGATAATTTATAATCTCTAAGCATATTCTCAGTTTGAAAAGGTGTCAATCCTTCTTCATTTTCAAATTTTCTGCTCCCTTTTAGTCTTGCTTGATAAAAAGACAAAATATCGTAAGGCAGAGAATCGATTGACATTTTTCTTTTTATTGGCATATAAGTAGTGTCCGAATTTAAAAACAGATCATAAATCGCATTAATTCTGAATGCTTCAAGAATACCAAAAATCAATACCTCCCACTCATTTACTACCCGGGGATTTTCTAGCGCCTTACGCAAACAGAAAAGCAAAATATCAAGCTCATTTCTGGCCAATTCTATTTCAGAGGCTGTCATTTCTTGTGTATCAATAATTGGATATTGATTATCTGGATCTTTATTTTGCAACTGCCAATTTTCCATCATTCCGCGTTCTTCTTTGGATAACCTATTGTAAAAAGGAGATCCTGGATAAGCCTTATACTCTCCAACCGCACTAAAACTAGGAGGTTGCTTAACTAAAGCAATCGCATTTGCCAATATTTCTTTCCATCCATATCCGGGAGTACCTACCATTAAGTTATAGGCAACAACAACTCCAGCAGCCCCCGCCTCTTTGGCTCTTTTCTGTAAAGTAACAATTGATAAACTTCTATCATTTTTCAATTCTCTGGCTAGAGGTTCGCACAAAGTTTCAACTCCAAATGCCATTATACGAAGCCCCGCTCCGGCCATAGCCATTATTGATCCTACCGAAAGTTTGTCTCCACGTGTTTCTATTGTCCAGTAAAAAGATGAGTCTCTCTCTTTTATTGCTTTCAAACCGGCCAGCAGCAGGTTAAGCTCCTGTTGAGGCCTTAACAAAAAGTCTTCTTCATCAAACAAGACATTACGAATGCCAGATTGATGCAAGATGTCAATCTCATGTAGTATGTTTGCAGCCGATCGCTGCCTTACTTTTCTTAATGTGACGGCAGGCCCTGAACAATAATTACATCCATAAGAACATCCCCGGTTCCCAACAATAAAGGCTCGCTGTAGCCCGTCGATTTCTTGGAAATTGTCAAATAAATAAAGCGGCTTTGCAGTATGAGGAAAAGGAAGATCATCTAACGGGACCTTGAAAGCTCTTCTTCCATTGTTTTGAATTTCATTGCCTTTTTTATAAACTGTCCCGGGAATTAAAGGCAAAGCTTCTCTAAAATCTGCCCCAAAAAAATGACGAGCCAAAACAAGTTCTGCAAGAGTCTCTTCTCCATATCCCAAAGCTGCAACATCAAAAGTACTCCCTTTTAACGCTAAATAAGGCTCTGCGGATGGGAAGTACCCTCCGACAATTTTTAAAGTATTTCTCAAATTAGCATTCCTTGCAGCTTGTTGCGCAATCCCAATGGCAGCTCCTATTGAATGCGAATCAGCTGTTACAGCCAGTACCGATGGAGAAAAAAGATCAAGAGCCCTATTTATATCTAAAGCTTTAGGCGCTACTCTCATATCAAGAATTCTTACATGTAATCGCGGAGGTTGAGCTCCCTTTAACTTGTCAATTTGAGAATTTCCAGCAACTCTTCCAATAAATTCTGGGTTTGCCAAGGAAGCCCCAAGATAATTTATTCCATGGTTTGGCAGCACAAGTTTCCTATAAGGCGGGACAACAAGAAGAACTGATGTAACTCCTTTTGGCGGAAGGTGCTGTTTTATCTGTTGCAATACTCCTTGTGTTTTCATAGTCTCTTACAGAAATATCGTTACATTTAAATAAAAATTTCGTTATGTCCGCTACTTAGTAGACGAGCTTTAACTGCGGGATTGATTTTTGTCTCTATTGTTGTCATTCATTTTTTTATCATTAAAATGAAAGGAAGAATTCAGATAAAAATGAATTAAGGTGTGGGGAAAAAGCATTAGAAATTAGTTTACTTATGGTCAAGCCAATCTCAAATCTCTACTTTCGAATATCTAATCTCCAAATAGCCCTAATCTGGATAAAAGATAGAACTTTTGTGTTGGAAGCTATTGTATAATGGATATCAAAAATGGACTATATCTATGAAATTGGCATATAGGTTTTCATCAATTAATTGCTTAGCACTTAATATCCTTAAAAGTGGAACACATTCGAAGGCGGAACCACGTGCAATATAAAAAAAGTTATTACGATCTTTTTGAGTAAAACGGCCATTGCCTTCCGCGATATTAAGCGAAATTGAAACTGCCGCACGGTTTATCTGATCGGTTAAATAATAATTACCTTTAGGGAAACTATCTGTTGTTTTAGATATTTCAACTGCAAAAGCAACGGCTTTTTGATAGACTTCTAAATTTTCAAATCTAAAACTCAATTTGCCTCCTTGAACATTTGAGCATTGGAACATTTGACCGCATTTGAACGAAGTCTTTCAAATTTTCTAATGTTCAAAAGCGAAGCGTTCAAATGCTCCATTTTTTTACCGCAGAATGCGGTAAAAAAATAGCCCTAACGGGGATTGAACCCGTATCTCGACCTTGAGAGGGTCGCGTCCTAGCCATTAGACTATAGGGCCGGGCTTAGTAGTTAGTAATCAATAAGCCTGATCATACTCATAAGCCTGTTGTTGAAAGAAAATGCTTTTTACTGTTGCTTCAAAACTAAAGGAGATGACAAACAAGACGATAAGGCCTATTACAAACCAAAGACCCAATTTGTGATGTTTTATCCATTTAATAGATACGTATATTGTTATTACAACCATTATAGCCGTAAGAACAAGTCCCGTTATTATCAAAAGGGTTGAAATAAGCATGGGAAGCATCTGGCGTAAAAAAACTACAAGCAGATAACAAGTATTTGCCCACGCGATCAAAAGAATAAGTAAATTTGTTACCGTAAAATGCTCTTCATCAATTTCAAATCTCATTTTATCCTCCTATTTGGCCAAAACAATGTCTTTAACTTTTATCATCGTAACCTGGCTTCCTCGTTCCATCTCCGATAGCTTCATTTTGATTCCCGCGGATGCCTCTTCAAGCTCCGGTATCATAACATATTCTAACGCGTTTACTCTACGACGGGTTTCTATAATCTGTGTTGCCATAAGTCTAATAGAATAACTCTTCCCTGCAAATTTGAGCAAATCAGGCAAAGTATTTGTAAAATCTCTGCTTGCTTCTCTATATTCTATTGATGTTGACAGTTGTGGGGCGGCAGGGGTACTGCGCACTGTTTTCTGTACACTGTACTCTTTGGTCTTGACCCCCATAATATTTCCTGTTGTCGTTTCAATTTGGAGTGGAGGCACTTCTTTGTCTGCTGTTCCTTTTAAAAATTTTTCATCTGTAAGAGATGATCCAAAAACTGCCTCTTTGAAAATTTTAACAAGAGAAGGTTCGATTGTTTCATGAAGGAGCAAAAACTCATCTTTTAACTTAAAAAACTTTTGGATCAAACCGTCAAGTTTGTCTTTTAAGAGCTTATGTCCCCGTTTTGCAAAAGCAAGTTTCCTTTTTGTCAGCAAAAGCTGCATTCTTGTCGCTGTTGTTTTACGCTTCATAATACTTGTCAATAAACTCCGGCTTAATGCGCTTTAGCTCATCCTTTGGCAATATTTTTAATAGCTCCCACGAAAGATTGAGCGTATCTTCAATGCTTCGATCTTCCATTTCGTCCTGCCTTATAAACTTGTCTTCAAATTCGTCCGCAAATTTAAGATATTTTTTGTCAATATCGGATAATGCAGCTTCACCTAAAATAACCATAAGTTCCCTGACCTCTCTGCCTCTTGCATAAGAAGCAAAAAGCTGGTTTGCTACGTTTGGATGATCTTCGCGGGTTTTTCCTTTTCCGATTGCCTTGTCACGAAGCCTTGAAAGAGAAGGAAGCGGGTCGATTGGCGGATAAATGTTTTTCCTCTCAAGGGCTCTGTCCAAGATAATCTGCCCCTCCGTAATATAACCTGTCAAATCGGGTATCGGATGGGTTTTGTCGTCATCGGGCATAGAAAGAATTGGGATTAAAGTTATTGAGCCATCTTTTCCTTTAATCCTTCCGGCCCGTTCATAAATTGTAGCAAGATCGGTATATAAATAGCCAGGATATCCCCTGCGCCCGGGAACCTCTTTACGCGCGGCAGAAACTTCTCGCAAACTTTCACAATAGTTTGTCATGTCGGTCAGTATAACCAAAACATGCATGTTGAGGTCAAAGGCCATATATTCTGCGGCGGTAAGAGCAGCGCGCGGGGTTGCAATTCGTTCAATCGCGGGATCTGATGCAAGATTAATAAACAATACCGCATTTTCAATAGCACCTGTTTCACGAAACTTTCTTATAAAAAATTCGGCATCTTCAAATGTAATCCCCATGGCGCCAAACACAACCGCAAAATCGCTCCCTCCTCCTTTTACTTTTGCCTGCCTTGCTATTTGCGCGGCAAGTCGGGAATGAGGGAGGCCGGAACCGGAAAATATAGGAAGTTTTTGGCCTCTTGTTAATGTGTTTAATCCGTCAATTGTTGATATGCCTGTCTGGATAAAATCGTTTGGATAATTCCGTGAAAAGGGATTTATTGAAGAGCCGTTTATATCAACCTTTTTTTCCGGAATTATATCAGGAGCATTGTCGATTGGTTTTCCAAGACCGGAAAAAATACGGCCTAAAAGATCTTTGGATACGCCAAGTTCAAGCCCTTTCCCCGTAAATCTTGTCTTTATTGTTTTAAGATCAAGCCCTTCGGTTCCTTCAAATATCTGAATCAACGCCTTGTCATCTTTTATTTCAAGAACTTTGCCCGAACGGATATCTCCGTTTTTCAGCTCAACTTCCACAAGCTCATCATATAAAGCGCCCGATACTTCAGAAACAAGCAGAAGAGGGCCGTAAATTTCTATAGCCTTACTCATTGTTTGCCCTCCCAATTAAATTTTCCATTTTGTTTTTCATATCTTGCCTTATTGATTCCGCTTCTTGAGGTATTTCTTCTTCTTTTGTAAGTTTTAATTTTGAAATTCTTGATATTGTATCGATTTTTTGAATATCTTTTACTTCAACCCCGAAATCTAATATTTCCAAGCTTTTTTTGTGCAAAATCATTATAAGGCTTAATATATTGTACTGTTTTTTTAAACTTGAAAATTGGTCAATCGGATCAAACGCACTTTGATATAGAAAATCTTCCCGTATTATTTTGCAAACAAAAAGAATTAATTGTTCTTTTTGAGAGAGAGATTCCATCCCGACAAGCCTTACAATCTCTTCAAGCTCTGCTTCTTTTGCCAAAAGCCTTAAAGCCTCTTCTCTTATAGCGGGGAAGTCTTCGCCTATATTTTCTTTGAAATATTTTGACAGGTTCTCAACATAAAGAGAATAAGACTGTAGCCAGTTAATTGCGGGAAAATGTCTTTTGTGTGCCAGTGCGTAATCCAACCCCCAAAAAACTTTGGTTACACGAAGTGTGTTTTGAACAACAGGTTCTGAAAAATCTCCTCCGGGAGGGGAAACAGAACCTATTATTGTAAGAGAGCCTTCCCTTTCAGGTGTTCCAAGACATTTGCCATATCCTGAACGTTCATAAAAATCCGCAAGGCGGGATGATAGGTAGGCGGGATATCCTTCCTCTCCCGGCATCTCTTCCAATCGTCCTGACATTTCCCGTAGTGCTTCGGCCCATCGGGAAGTTGAATCGGCCATTAAGGCGACACTGTATCCCATATCGCGAAAATATTCGGCAATTGCGGCCCCAGTGTAAACAGAAGCTTCACGGGCTGCAATCGGCATGTTTGAAGTATTTGCTATTAAAATAGTTCTTTCAAGAAGAGGTTTGCCTGTTCTTGGATCTTTTAGTTCCGGAAATTCCTGCAAAACGTCTGTCATTTCATTTCCACGTTCACCACATCCGACAAATACTATGATATCCGCATCTGCCCATTTGGCTAACTGGTGCTGAATAACAGTTTTACCTGCTCCAAACGGTCCAGGGACGCAAGCGGAACCTCCTTTTGCAAGAGGGAACATTGTATCTATGATCCTTTGTCCTGTTGTCAGAGGAATACTGACTGATTCTTTTTGTTTTAACGATCTGCTTTTCCTAACAGGCCACTTTTGAAGCATTGTTATTTCTTGGCCGGATATTTTTGCGATAGTTTCTTCTATTGTGAAGGAGCCTGATTTTATCTCTTCTATTTTCCCTGAAATTCCATGCGGGATCATTATTTTGTGGACAATAAGGCTTGTTTCTTCTACTTCTCCGATGATATCTCCGACAGAAACTTCATCTCCTTTATTTTTTACAGGTTTAAATGTCCACTTTTTGGTCCTGTTAAGAGAGGGAACTTCAACTCCTCTTGCAATAAATACTCCAGATGCTTTTTCAAGTTCAACAAGAGGCCTTTGAATTCCGTCAAACATTGTGGAGAGGAGGCCAGGTCCAAGTTCGACAGATAAAGGCATACCTGTATTTTGGACGGGGTCGCCGACTTTTAATCCTGAAGTTTCTTCATATACCTGTATTGACGCCAAATCTCCGCGAATTTCGATTACTTCGCCAACAAGCCTTAATTTGCCGACTTTTACAAGATCTCCCTTTTTACAATCCGGTATATTTGCTATAACTAAGGGACCAGCTACTTTTTTTATCATGTTCCAATCGCTCCTATCGCATGTTTTATTAAACCATTTAATCTCTCTTTAAACAAGCCAATGCTTCCTTTATGGTCAGGGATCAAAACTATGTTTATTTTATCCTCAAGCCCTGTTATTTTTTCTGTTACGTCTGCAGCTAAAGCTTCTGTAATAAAGACAACATCAAATTTTTTTGATAAATATATTTTATCAAAAATTTCTTCTGCCTGAACTCCGTTATTGCATGGAAAAATTGTTATCCCACTTGTCTTAAGGGGTAAAACCATCTGATATGGGCCTATTATTGCCGCGTTAGACATACGATTTCCTTAAACGGATTTTAATGTCGCCTGTTTCCAACCCCAATAATTTGGCGGTAAGGATCAGCTTTATGTTTTTGGTCTCCATTTCTTTGCCTATTAAAAATCCGATCAACGGCTCTATTCCAAATGCCATGTATTTTGCTTTTTGCACTATTGTAAGCAAATGATCGTCTATTTCTTTTTCAAATACAAACAGATTTTTGGAGTTAATACTTTTTTCAACAGGGTGAAAGTAATCTTTATAACGGATTCTTCCTGATACTTCTTCAAGGTTTAAATTTTCTGTTTCCGCTTGTAAAAGAAGTGTTTGCAGAGCCGCAAATGCTTCAACATATTTTGTAAAAAGCAAAACATTGCTTTTTACAGTGGCATTTTCAAGAATTTTCATATAATCGGCAAGCGTGGGATAGGGGAAATCAAATTTTTTCAGCATTGCTTTTAATGTTTCAGAGTCGGGAGCCATGTCGGAGAGAAAACTTTTTACAAAATCAAGTTCCATGTCCACCAATTCGCCAAAATTAAATGGCTTTGACAGCCGGTCAATGTGTTCCGAGTAGGAAGTTTCGGTCAAGACAAAAAAGGCTGACTCAAAATCTTTGGCATCAGCCATGCGGATAAAATGCGAGGTCGAAAGCATTCCGGCTTCAAGCGCTCTTATTCTTCCTATTGCGTATCCTAATTTGTTCATTTAGCAAAAAAGAACCTTTGCGACTTCGATCTCTTTTTTTTCTCTTGTTTCTTTTGATTTTCCCTGGAACGCCTGTTCGAGAATCTTTCTTTTTTCTTCAAGTATTTTCTTCTTTGCGGCAAGTTTTGCGGGTGTTATAAGGGCGCGTTTTAAGTTTTGAGCCTCTTTTTCTCCTGCGGACAATATTTCGTTTTTTTCTTTTTCAGCTTTTGTTTCCGCTTCTTTTATGATTCGCGCGACTTGTTCTTTTGCTTCGGCAATTATCTTATCCGCCTCAGCTTTGGTATCCTGTTTTATTTTATTTTCTATATCGGAAAGCGACATTAGACTTTAATTCCTGATACAAGTAATATTGTTGCCAATAATCCTACAACAGCGTATGTTTCAACCATTGCAGGGAGGATTACTGCCTTACCCATTTCTTCCGGGCGTTTTGCGAGAAGCAAAATTCCTGCGGCTGAAGCGCGGCCTTGATAGTAAGCCGAGAATAAGCCAACCACACCTACAGGAAGAGCCGCAAAAAACAATTGTATGCCTGTTGATAAGTCAAGTGGCATACCGCCTTTCAAAAGATTGATTTTGAGCATTACATAAAACATGCCCAAAAAGGCATAAAATCCTTGAGTTCCCGGAAGCGCAAGGAGTACAAGCACTCTTCCGAATTTTTCAGGATCTTCGGTTAAAACTCCTCCCGCCGCCTCTGACGCAATCGCGATTCCCCATGCCGAACCTACGGCTCCCAAAAATGCCGTAATTGCCGCTCCTGCTACCGCAAGCCCTAATCCTATATCCATTTTTTATCCTCCTATTCGATAAGTACATATTTTGTTTCTCTGCCAAACGGTTTAAAAGGACGTCCGCTTCCTTCATAAAACTTGCCGAAGAACTCGACAAGCTGAAGCCTCATTGAGTGGACAAAAGCGCCCAACACAGAAACAACAAGATTAAAAAGATGCCCGACAACCAAAATCACAACCATTATAACATAACCAAAAATAGGAATGCTTGTAGCCGTTAGTCCTGCCAGTATGTTGACAACCAATCCTATAATGCTGGTTGTCATCATCAAGGCCAAAAGCCTTGAATATGAAAGCGTATCACCCAAAAATGCTGTTGTGCGATAAAGGCTTAATATGCCGCCTATCGCTTTTTTTATTAAACCAGGTTCGTTCCTGCCTTGAGTCAAAACAAGCATTACGGCTCCCGCTATGCTCAGGTAAGAGGCAAGCGATGCAAAATTTGGCGCTATTGCGTTTGCCGTCAATAGTGCGACAAGCGCCAAGAGGAAAAATATCCAAAGCCCAAAATCAAAAATACCGGCCAAGTATTCCTTCTGTTTTATTTTCCAATACATGCCAACAACAAGCCCCCAAATATTTTGGATTACTCCCATTACAAGAGAAGCAATAAGCATTGTAAGCGGAGATTTGACAGGGTCTATGATTTTTACATAAAGGAGTGCATCCTTAATGCCGCTTTTTGGCAGATCATCAAGATTTATTGCAAAATAACTTCCAGTTAAAATTCCTGCCGCAATAGATAATATTCCACCCCAAAACAAAAGAAGAAGAAGGTTTTTACCCCCTTCAGAAAGTGTTAATTTTTTCAAGAAATAGTAAGATGCTGCGGCAAGTATTATTCCATAGGCGGCGTCGGAAAGGCATATTGCGAAAAAAAGTATGTAGAAAAAAGACAATGCCTGAGTAGGGTCAACCTCTTTTATCCCCGGCACTCCGAATATTTTGGTTATAAGCTCAAAAGGTCTAAACATGGGAGGATTTTCTATGGCGGTTGGAACAATCTCGTTTTCACTTGGCAAAACGGGGATTACATCTATTTCTTTTGAAACTTCAAAAAGCGTTTTTAAAAGCTTTTCAGTTTCTTTCTTTTTTATCCAGCCTGATATTGTATAAGTTCTTTTTGTATTGTTTGCAAACTCTTTTGCCTCTTTCTCCTGTTTTTTAAGCAGGAGATAATCGTATACAAACGTTAAATTTTCGATATTTGCCGAAAGTGATAAAGCCTCTTTTCCCAGTTCTTTTTTGTCGATTGCCATTTCTTCCAATGCTTGTCTTAGTTTTTCCAGTTCTTCTTTAATGCGGCATTTTGCGTAGGGCAGGGAAGCGAGGTGGAATCCATTTCCATTTAGTATTTCCAAGATTTCTTTCTCGTTTTCTTTTAGTATGACCATTGCTATATATTCTTTATTTTCCAAAGCGGACACGGTTTCTATTTCAAAGAGTATTTTTTTCTCTTCAAGCTTTTGAGTCGCGGCCAATCTGCTCTTTTTTGTCCAATCCCCGAAAACCACACGGCTTCTTTGCAGGTTATAGATTGAGTCAAGACTTATGTTCAGGGTTTGCCATGGGGTTAAATTTACGATATCGGCAGACAATTTTGACTTCAAGTTCCTTATGTTGGCAAGCTCTCCTTCTATGGTTTTTATTTTTTTTATAACATCCTGCCAGTTTGATGTTTTAAAAGCATGGATCAATGTGTTTTTAGATGCATTTTTTTTGGGAGGGGCAAAACTGTCGATAAAGCTTTTTTTTATTTTGGCTGTTTTTTCAAGAAACAATATAGAGGCTGAAAGCTCTGCAATCGCAAGTTCCCACTCTTCATTTTTTTGGGTTTCTTCTTGATGTTGAATTTCGGCAAGTTCAATAATATTAAGCTCATGGAGGCGTTTTATGATGGCTTCCTTATTTTCCTGGGAGCCGCATATCAGAACTTTTTGCATTGCTACGGTAGGCATATCAGTTTATCAATTTTTGCGCTTCGCCTGATTTGGAAGCCGCGTAGTTTTTGATTTTTTCTATTTCGAAGTCGGCTTGTTTCAGGATAGAATCCCCTTCTTTTTGTGCTTCTGTTTTTGCTTTTTCAAGAAGGGTTTTTATTTTGTCATGCGCATCTTTCTTATTTCGGGTTGAAAGTTCCTCTGCTTCTTTTTTGGCTTGTAAAACCATATGTTTGGCCTCTTTTTGGGCGTTTTCAATAGTCTTATCAGCTTCCTGCTCTATTCTTACTATTTTCTGCAAAGTTTCTGTTGCCATGGAGTTATTTTAACAGGGAACAAAAGTAATGTCCAATGACAAATGGCTAATGATGAGTTATAAATTAAGAGCTTTTATGAATTCAGGGATAAAAATCGGCATTTGTTTTACTAAATCTTTTATTAAATCCCATTTAATGTCGAGATATTGATGGGCTAGGACATTTCTTGCTTTTGTTAAGCTTGCCAGTTGTGAGACCAAATCTTTGCTTATTATTTTTATTTCTCCAAGTTTTAAGACTATATCCTGATACGTCCCAGGAATTTCTGTTGTTTCTCCCGCCAAAGTGATTTTGCAAACATCGATTACGGAATTGGCTATATTTTCAATAATTCTTTCAACATTTCTTCTTGTTTCTCTCTCATTGGAATAAGTCGGCCAGTCGATATTTTTATATTTAGCAAGGTCGGAGAGTTCTACCTGCATAAAACTTACCCGCTCGATAACACTCTGTTTTTGGTCGCTGTTTAATGGTGTCATGCTTTTCCCAGCCTTTTTTTCCAGTACCAAAGACCGTTTGTAAAATCCTGCAAATCTTCGGCTTCCCTAGAGATGTTAAGAAACAATTTTAAATATAATTTAAAATCTCTTATTAAGAGTTTTTTCCCGCGGAGCGCTTGCCATGCTACGGTGGGGCGAGCTTTATTTAAAACGACCAAATCAACCTCTTTGCCAAGCAAGGTTGTAACTTCTTCCCAAAGTTTATTTATTATATCAGTTGACGGGTTGTCTTTGAACCAGACTGCAATATCGTAGTCAGATGTGGGGCGGGCGAGGTTTTTTGATTGGGAACCAAACAAGAAAGCGAGCAATACTTCTTCCTTATTTTTGAAGAAATCTTCTAACGCTTCTGTTGCCATGGAGTTATTTTAACAGGGAACAAAAGTAATGTCCAATGTCCAATGTCCAATCTCCAAAAAAATTATCCTTCTCTTGTCATTTCATTATAAGCTAGATTAACAAGTGAATCCCAAGGTGTCCCCCAACGATTGTCAGGATTGGCAATAGTATTGATTAATAAATGTCCATCTCTAAACTCAAGAAAAAGCTCTTTAAAAACAGATGCTATTATATATGACAAACTGTCTCTATGAGCAAAAAACGCATCTTCTAGTAATTTAGCTTCTGTTTCTTGTTTTCTGATAGCGGCTGATTTTTCAAAGCGAGCATCTGAATCTGTTATCTTATAAGCATCCTCTCTTAGCGTTTTTATTTCTTCCAGTTGTGCTTCATAATCTTTTTTTTCTTCTTCTGTTGTTGTTAACTCTTCTGAAGTCGCTTCTTTTAAGACTATTCCAACTTCTTTTATTTTGTCTTTATCTTTACTCCAAGAATCGAGGCTTCTTAACCTCCACTGTGTCGCAAGTTGGACAATCGCTTGTCTATCTTCTTCAGTTTTTACCTCAGAAGAATCTCCAAACAATACCATTCCCAGTATTGCCCCTTCAACTTTCGGATTGTCAATCTTATGGCAGATCATACTTAACGCATAACCTTTTACAAGAGGGTCTTCAACTTTATTTAATGCTAACATTACAGATAGAGGGTTTCGTTTATCTTCTTCATTTTCAATTTCTTTCCATGTTTCATCAAAAAGTTTTTGGGCGTCTTGCAGTGTTTGTATCCCTTGTTGAAGTGCGATATCTTGAAGCAACGCCCGTGTTTTTTTATTGTCAAACTGCTCATCATCAGAAGAAATTTTTATCGCGTGCAAGAAGAGTCCTACTCCTGCAGTTGTAGGTTCTGCTTCAATGTGATCTATCAGCCTTTCTGCAAAAATATATGCTATCCCCTGGAAGAGTTCGCCTGAAACATTTTGTTCTTCCAGCATATTTCCAAATGAATCAAGTTCATCAATGCCATCCACTTCTATTGCATGAAAAAGGTTGTCAAAATATTGATGTGCATTATTTAAAGTGATTCTTGTCTTTAAATATTGAAAATCTCCAGTTGTGGTTGGTTTTGCGTTTCTATTTAATCGCAATTGTGCATAATCGGTTCCTGGTCTAAATCTTGCGCCAACAGGATGAATATCCTTCATATTTTTTTCTCCTCCTTAAAAATCCAATAAAAAACTTTATTCAATAAACCAATCAAGTCCGCATTCTATTGCAATATGATCCCAAGGCTTATCTCTATCATAAAAATTGGATTGATTTCTTACACGGGAAAGTTCTCCGCTGCCAGAGCGAAGAACTGAATCTAATCTTCTTGCAGATAAGGCCTTATCTATGCCACCGGCAACTTTAATATTAATGGCAATAGAAGCGTCTAATGATTCAGCGGCTTTGGATGTTTCCAAAGGCTGAAAGGCTATTTCTGCCGCTGACGGATATTCCTTAAATGTCCCAAATTTGTCTTTATATTTAACCCAATCAAGCCTATCTATTGCAGAAAGAACTCTTTGTGGAACAGCTGCGGTGGAAAATCTTAATTCTCTGTCATTGGTTCCGCTTATTTGTTTTTCCCATTTTTTAGGATCTCTTAACCAGTCGTGAATTATAATTAAATCTACGAGAACCGGAATGTTTCCCGCCTTTGCATACTTATCAGCATTCCCAAGATAGGCTCCTTTATATGTAAGTAATTTATCAACTTTTTTGGCACTATTTAAATCCACAGTAGATAGGGTTGCTCCAGATAGATATCTTACGAAATTAGCTGCATGGATTTCAATTGTGCTAGGGTTTCTTAACTGTAAAGAATCGCTTGTTAAAGTAGCGGCTCCTAATACTGAAGGTTTAGATCCGATGGATCCCAAGCTACTTAAATGCATATTTTTTCCTCCTAAAAATCTAAAAACCAGTTTCCTTTATATATATCGACAATTTTCCATGAGAATTTCGCATAAGTGCTTATTTAATTTAAAAAAATTAAAAACAGCAATTAATGCTGTTCAATCAAGTATCGTAATAAAAGAGACGAGACTTGCATTGTTTTTTAATTTAATGGATGCAACTTTTTAGCGGGTTAATACGATTAGTCTGTATATATTATTTTTTATATAGGAGCAATAAATAAGTAAATAGATTGATGCTCTTTTTTTGTTGGATGGGAGGTATTTATGGTTGATAGGCTTAGTTTTATTGATACTCAAACTAGAAGAACATATAGAGAATATTTGCGCAAGGGCGATTCAAGAAAGGCAACAAATGAGATTAAAGAGCTTTTTAAAAAAGAAGCTGGAGACGATAATATCTTAACAGAAGAAGAATCCTGTCGCGCTCGGGAACTGCTTAATCAATCTGATGGTAGTTCCTCTTTTAAAAAACGGGGGGTTACTTTTGTAGGGTATAAAGATGACAAAATTACCTCTTTTGAAGCAGAAAAAGCCATATTTATAGGAAAATGTTTGGATAAAATGAAAAATAGCGGACTTGATCTTGAATAATGTAAGCTCTTTACCTGCTTTGTACCATCAAACTTTTGATTCTATTCATATATCAAATGAAGGGAATTATGGGATGTGTAAGGCAGGAAGTGCTGCCTGCGCTTCAGATGATGGGAATATGCAATTTATTGGATTAGCGCGCTTCCAAAATATTGGGATTGTCCATCATGAATCTGCTCATGAATTGACTTTTTATTATGGAAAAAAAGGAAGTGACTTTGAGAATAAATGGATGGCGGCAGCAGGTGACTCGTACGGGAAATATGTCAATCCTCAAACTCCCGGATATTTGAATAACGGCTGGAAAGATGTAAAAACACCCAAAGAGAAAGTTGTCGGATTTTTTAAGGATAGAGATTTATGGAAAAGTTTTTTTAGGGATCCTTTCTTGGAGGAGCTTGTTTTTATTCCCTGAGCCTTGGAGCGGCTTGAAAAAGATAAAAAACTGTCAAAAGAAGAAAAAGATTTTTTAAGCGATCTCTGGTATGAGCAATCAAGCATGGCTTTGCATGGTTATGTTCGTTCATATGGAGCATACGATTATTATGAAGATATTGCGACTTTTGTGGAAAAAATTGTTACCAACCCCATGTTTTTTAATAATTTGATCGATCCTTCTTCGGAAAAATACGATCCCCGTTATCAATTAAAAATCGACCTTCTTTTGGCATATGGATTTATAGACAAGTATCAATATGAAAATGTGGTTCCTAGACAGGAAAACATTGCTACCCTTATAACAGCTGAAACAAAGTAGTGGCAAGTTTCATAGGCAGGCCATAGAAACTTTATTGGAATGTTAAGTTGGGGTTTTACTAAACTAAGAGCTTTAATGGAAGGGAATAATGCTTTAGCTGAAAAGTTGAAAGAACTTGAATCTAAAGTCGGTATCAACACTTACGATATTAAACTAATTTTTGAAACCATAAAGCAAATGCTTGCTGTGCCTGAAAAGCCTAAGAGGAAAATGGGATTTTTGGCGTGAGATGAAAAGAATGTCGAATGTCCAATGTCGAATGTCCAATGATGGTATCGCTTTGCGATATTATATATTTCTCTCCGCTTACTAGTTTCTACTTTAGCTCTTTTCCCAGCAAATGAATTTGTTATTATTTGTACTGGCCATAGCGTCAAAGAATGATTTCCAACGGAAGTTGTCAAATTTTTTAAATGCATCAAAAAGCTTATCAAATCCGGTTGCTCCTTGTGGAATCGAACAACTGGTATTATCGCCTGATAATACTATCCATAAATCACATAGCATAGGACCTTGGTCAGTTGTAATTACCATTATTTGGTTGACATCATTCCATTTAATATATTCGTAATCATGCTTTGGATGTCTAACGCCAATGCCTTGATTATTATATTCAACAACGAATTCAGATTCATAGTTTAATTTATTTTTCTTAAAAAGATTTTTAAAGAAATTCAACATAATAAAATTGGCTTACAATAAACTTTTTTAATTATATCAACAATATATAAATAAATATATAAAAATTAATCGAAATTATTTCATAAGACAAATTATCAATTATTTTAGAATAACCATATTCAAAGGACTCTCTACTTATAACGAACATTTGATAAAGAGGGAGAAAAAGCATATAATTCTTATGAATGCAAATGTTCAACAAAAAATTATTTTTTGCTTTAGTAATTTGTCTTGTTTTAATCATACACAAAGGAGTTTTTGGAATAACACCAGAAGAAAAAAATGTCTTAGAAAATCTTGAAGAGTTCGCACGCCTAAAACATTCTTTTAATCATGTTTTTGCTAAAGAAGATAATTTTGCCACAACACAACAAGTAAGCAAATATGCTTTAACACAAATACAAAAAGAAGAAAATGAAAATAGCATAGTGTTTAAATCTGATTTTGTGAGACACACGCTTTGGAAAACAGAAAAGGAAAATCTTTATTTCATTGAAAGCTTTGCTCTGGACACGGGCTTAATCGAAGGGTTCTTTGGCCCTTTTAAATTCAGTGGAAATAAATTTATTTTTGTCCCCTCAACGGAAAATATTATATCTGTCTTATCCTCTTTAATACATAGTTGTTCAGTTGATGTCATTAAGCTTTATGTTGAAGGCGATTTTACTTTTTCGGAAGTACAGGGATTTAAATATTATAAAAAAGAAAATACGCCTTTGTTCAAAGAAGTGGCCTTTGTTGTTGATAATAAAAAACCAACTTATTATTTGAATATATCTTTGATTTTATATGATGATATGCCTTTGAAAACAGAAAAGTTTCTAAAAGCATTAGATACGGATAAAGAAGTTTATGAAAAACAAACTAGGTTCATAAAATCTGGCAAGGAACTTATCCTTTTTTTTAATAATGGATGCAAGCTTGTTGCTTATTCAAACCCAAATGACGAGATACTATTTATTGCACCTGTCAAGCCATCTAAAACCCTAACTTTGGGACCATTCATTGAGACATCTAAGAATCTAACTTTGAGCCATGGATATTAACGCCTAACATTTTAGACGCAATGTTCAATGCTTCCTGATCTTTGGCGCTCAATTTCCCTTTGCCTTTTTTGTCTTTTCCTGTCGGTTGTTTTGAGCTATAATGGCAATTGGCTTTTTTAATAATGATGGCTAATTTTTTATCAATAATTTTTGACAGCACAAATGGATCTGATTTTTTTCGTACAGTTTGAAGTCTCTCAATTTTGTTTTGATCTCCGTTTTTTGAATCTATAACCCGATCAAAAGGAGTTTTAGGAGTATCGTATTTTCTTTTTTTCTTTGATCCGATTTGTTCTTTTTTCAGGATTTTTGTTGAAGGAAGAAAAAGATTCATAAATATGCGTAGCTCTTGTTTATACAAATTATTCATAGCATCAACAGCACAAGAGGTATCATATCGATCCCAGCCCATAAGTTTCCTGACATGCGTCCAATTCTTTTGCTCGATATGGGCGTTGTCATCTTTTTTGTAAGGTCGCCCGCGAGTAAACTGAATATTTTTTTGTTTACAATATTCATACAGATGATAGTTGATGAATTCACTGCCATTGTCGGAATCAATGCCAAGAATTGGAAAAGGAAAAGCTTCCATCATCTCCTGTAGCGCGGCAAGAACACCTCTTTCTCCTTTTCCAAGGACTGCTCGTGTTTCTACCCAGCCAGTTAAAATATCGGTTTGATTAACAGAATAGGCAAATGTTCCATCAGCGTTATTGCCTGAATGCGAAACAGTGTCTACCTCAGTAAATCCAGGGATTTTCACGTCCCAGTGATCAGTTTTAATCGGGATATGATGCTTAAGAAGTGATCCTGGCTTAGTTCCGCCGTAAATGCGCCGCTTGATTTTAAACTTATATGGGCGCAGTCGCCTGTCTATTTGCCTAGAGCTTATTTGGAGCATTTGTTTTTTTATTTCAGTGGTAAGCTGAAAATATTTTTCTATCCACGGCATCCACAATGGAAGCAACGCTTTTAATCTTGTTGAGCAAACATAGCCAGCCACCTGCCATGTTTTTTCTAGAATATTGATCATTTGCTGGCTGTAAACTTTGGCGCGGCGCCTTTTTATTCCAGCCTTGCACAAGGAATATGTTTTTTCTTGGGGAGAAGCATCATTAAGTTTGTATATTGCGTATTTGCGTTTGTAGCCGCATATTCTGCAAAATTCATCAAGCATTTTTTCTTTTAACAGACTCGAAGCTTCCTGATACCTGTTGTAAATTGATCTGAAATATTCCATTTTAAATTTTATCTCAATTGTTTTAACCCCTGATTGTATATCGGAGGTTAAAGTTCTAATCCACGGCAAAGAATTATTTCTTTAATTCGAAGCACCCATTCTTGCTGGCGATTACTGTCTTGAAAAATTGATAAGTGGCAAGACAGATTTTCCTCAGCATATCTACTGCTTAATCTCTTCCATTGGTATTTAGTTGGACAAGTAATTCTTATCCTGCCATACTTATTGCGAGCTTCTTTAAAACCCATATTTCACCCCTTTTTTAGTAATTTTAGGGTTAGGTTTTTAGATGTCTCAACGAATGGCTCTAAAGTTAGATTTTACATGGCTCAATACGTTGCAATACATTTTTAGTGCTTTCCTGCTAAAGTTAGAATAGAAACAATAATTGCCTGTGCAGATTTTTGAAGGAAGATATAATCAATGTGGTCAAGTTTATCACACGTCTCATGATAGCAATAATTTTGGTTGCTTAATTCATCAGAGGTATCTTCAGAAATTAAAACAGTAAGAATCTCATCTTTTCAAATTTCTCATTATCGCTTGCTGTGCCTGAAAAGCCTAAGAGGAAAATAGGATTTTTGGCGTGAGATGAAAAGAATGTCGAATGTCCAATGTCCAATGATGGTATCGCTGTGCGATATTATATGTTTCTCTCCGCTTACTAGTTTCTACTTTAGCTCTTTTCCCAGCAAATGAATTTGTTATTATTTGTA
>MEUB01000067.1 GCA_001771535.1 candidate division WOR-1 bacterium RIFOXYB2_FULL_37_13 | reverse complement strand
ACTATCCCAAATGTCGATACATCAAAAACTTACTATTTCGCAATAAAAGCGACAGATGCCGAACCTCACGTTTCTTACATTTCCAACGTTGCAGGCGTTGGCGCGCTGACCGCAGAACAGCCTCCGGTTATTGTTGTTAATCCAAATACTTTTGAAGTATCTTATGTTTTTGAAAAGACAGGAAATCTTGGGATCAACCAGTTTTCAATACCGTTTGATGTCGTAACCTATGAAGCAGCAGCAGGATTTAAAAAACCAATTGCCAACATGCGGGAATTGGTAGATGCCATAACAGTTGAAGCGGGCTCAATAATAACAACGGTCGGCTGGTGGGACAAAACAAACCAGCAAATGGTTGGTTGGGTTGATGTTAACAATACTCCGGCAGCGCAAAACGGCGCACCTGCGGCATTGTCCAGCGAACAATTAACAAAAGATAAAGTTTATCAGATGTCGGTAATTCAAGGAGTTACGTTTAAGTTGTCGGGGATAAGGGATTGAGAAGTGAACAGTTTACAGTGTACAGAAAAAAATAAATTTCCCCTACTGTACACTGTAAACTGTAAACTGTACACACTTTCCCCGGGGGTGAAAGCTTATTAAAAGGCTGATAATAATTTTAATAATATTAGTCCTGCTTACAGGCGCAAAGGCAGTAGCGGAGCCTCATGTATTTGATGCTCTCTACTTTGTTGTGGGGAGTGTCACTGCCAATGGAACTCCTCCTTCACCAGTAGCAGGAAGAAAAGTTGTTTTTTACAAAGACTCCCCTGCCACAGCAATAGAAGCAACTATAGATTCTAATAATAAATTTGTTTTAAATATTTATGACAACCTGATGATTCCTATTGATCCTGCCTCAACATATTATGTTGCAATAGAAAAAGATGCCAATAATTGGGTTGCAGACCCTGCACCGGTAACCTTAAAACAGGAAGGATGGAGCAACATCAACCTGACCTTGTATGAACAGAATGTTACCCCTGTTAACTTTATCCCTCTTTATATTTCAAGGGAGGCAGATACTTTTGACTCTGCAATAATATTAACATGGGAAACAAATACAACTGCTGATCCTGATTTTTATATGCTTACGGGCGATGGATCGGGAGTTTACACCGATTCAGCATCAGGCTGGACAAAAATTAACGGGACAAACGGATTTACAATAAACAATCAAAACAAATCTGCGTCATATTCAAATCAAGTAGGAACCGGATATGCAGAAGTTTATTTTAAAGCTCTCTATCCCGACACCGAGGAAGAAAAGAACTTCCTTTTGCCTAATGATTCGGCAGTCGGGAAAATAAATATTGAAATTCCAAAATATCCTGCACGGCTTGAATTAGCATCTTTACCGTTAATCCCGGCTAATTACGACATTGATTCAGTCATAGGAAAACAGTTTGGGATAGGTGTTGCTGAAGTTTGGGGATTTTATAACACTCCAGCCAAATGGGGCAGCCAATTTTATAATGGAACATCATGGACAGGAAGTCTACCAAACGATGAGATGCCTCCTGACAGAGGCTACTGGATAAAATCAAAAACAGAAGCAAAAACAATTACAATTGTCGGGTCTGTGCCAACCGAAGACAGGACAATTGCATTTGCAGCTGATGAATCATTGTTTTTATACGGTAATTCATACCCCAAAACAACAGCATGGAATACTACCAACCTTTCAACCGTCTTATCTGAAAAAGATAAAGTCTGGCAGTGGAACGGGAATGCTTGGCAATCGACTATATACCTTGGAAATAATACATGGGGAGGAGCAGATATATCAGGGCTTCTCTTCAAACACGGATTTTGGATAAATAAACAGCCAAAAACTGATACATGGATTTATCCAAAACCGTATTAAAGGGGGAAATAAATATGTGGAAATTAAAAAAATTAAAATGGAGGATTCTGATCCTGTTTTTAACCTGTCTGGTTAGTATCACATCAGCCGCTTTCGCGGGAAGCATTTCATTTAGAGCCGGTTATGTGCCAGTAGGTTACAGTTCTTCACTTGATTTGTCATTAACAGAAGGAAGAACTGTTTATAACGCAAAAGGTCAAGCTCTCTCAACAGGAAATAATGTCGAAGCTTACTGGGTCGGGACAAACGGAGTTATTAATGATCCCGGATCCCCAGGAAACGACGATGTATTGATCCCTACAACAGACAATAAGATAGGCAATGACAATGACACATGGAGTCTTTTCTCGGGACAAGATGGAAAGTTTTATCATGAGTTTGATTTGATGGGTGGCGCTGTAAGCTCTGGCGCAGATATTTATATAAGAGTTTGGGATGGAACGACAACCTTTGGAGAGAGTAACATCATAAATGTTGTCTATGAAGAAGGGACTACCCCATCTGATTACAGCCTCATTACAACAGAAGATAATACGGGAACAACAACCCTTCTTACAAATGGAACAGCACCTACCCCTCCAGCACTTGGAACAATAACAAACAACGGAGCTCAATCAGGAGGAACCCCTTCTATAATAATTACTTGCAAATCATCAGTTCATGGCAGATGGTATGAATTTGAGGTAAGTACTCCTGCTGCCACTAACCAAGGACCATTTACTTATATCTATAAATCAGCAAAAAGCGACAATCTTAAACATGCTGCTGATATAAATACAACCGGACCAAAAACAAGCGGGACAATAACACTGGGAAAAACAGACGACAACAAATGGATAAAAGTAAGGGCTCGAGCGGTCAATGATTATGGAGCAAGTGCTTGGATCGAAAGTGTCGCGATGCAAATTCCAGAAACACCGGATTCTAACAATCCGATAGCGGTAACAGATTTAACGCTCTCAAAAAATGACAGATCTATAACATTAAAGTGGTCTGCGCCTTATGATTTAGATAAGTATACTCAGCCTATAGCTTGTTCGGGATATGACATAAGGGTCTCAACAGAAGCAATTGTCGGAGAAGTCGCCAATCCTTTTACGCAAGGGCAAACAAATGCTTCAAATACTAATACATGGGATGATACTCCATCAATATCAACTTACTTTATGAATGAACTTGGCAAGGATTTTCAACTTTCCACCCCTAAGGCGTACGGCAATCCAGAATCATTGACTATTTCCAACATAAATACAGATGGCAATTATTTCTTTGCTATAAAAGCCAAAGATTCCGGAGACAAATGGTCATACATATCAAACGTTGCGGGAATACAAGTTGGAGAAGCAAAAGCTGCCGCGCCGGAAACAGTAACCTATACTTTATCATATGAAGCGGGAGGATTAGGCATTAATAATATTTCAATCCCGTTTTCCACGCCATTTAACGATCCAAGCAATGTAACCACTTTGCTGGATCTGGTAAATTTTATAAATGAACAGGCGGGATCAGGAGAAAAAATTGTATATGCCGTAGGTTGGTGGGATGGGCAACAAATGAAACCTGCGGGATATGAAATAAAATACGACAGCACGGGAGCAATTTCCACGACAGGAACAAATACAGCTCCGAATATAGCGGCGGCCGCTATCACAAAAGATATGCCGTATCAAATATCTGTAACGAAAAAAGTAACGTTTGATATAACAGGAGTTAGATAACCATTAAGGATTTTAAGGAATGATAAGATGTTAAACATCGCAAGTAAAATAATATTCAGCATAATAATTATTATCTGCTTGATTGCAGTTGGCAATTCTGTTATTGCTCAATCTCCCTATACGGCGATCTATTGGGTTGACGGCAAAATATTGCCGCCGACTGACGGATCTACCGCGTCAACAAATGACAGAGTTGTAATACTTTATGAAACCACAACCGAAGCCGGCTACGCGGATGATCTTTCAGGCCCTTCAGGTCTTTCAGGGCGAAGCGGTGAGTTTATGATGAACGCGATGGAAGACTGGAGGATGGAAATTAAGCCGGGCGAATATAAAATCGCGGTGGCAACGGGAAGCGATGGATATGGAGTAGATCCCGTCAACATGACAATATCAGGAAAAGGCTATGATACGGCACCGGATCTTGTTTTGGTAAAAGGCGCAGGCATTACTATGCCGGGGACGCATCCTTTTGTTCCCCCTCTTGCGGGTGAAGTGCCTGTAATAGAAAACATACAGTTTAATAACAGGACTTACCAGAAAAAACTGATGGAAAAAGATTATGAATTTATAGTTTCAAGCCAACCGGAAATAAAAGTAAAAGTGACAGCAGGCAGTGTAGGAATTGATACTTCTTTATTGTATGTATTTTTGGATGAAGAGACCGCGAATAAAAAGACATTCAGTATAAAAGAAGAAAACATGACAAAAGTAATGGGAAATGGTGTTCCGATTGAAGTAAATTATAAGCTTAATTTAAAAGACGAAGAGACCACCCTGGTAGATGGAGAACACATATTTAGATTTACCGCGAGCAATCAAATAGGAACTACAAGTGAATCTGCGACTGTAACAGCAATGGGCGGAGATGTCCAGATAATCGGAGTTCCCCTAACCTATCCATCGCCTATTCATTTGTCAACGGATAATAAGGTTACTTTTCAATACGGATTATCAACAGATGCTGATATCGATATTTATGTTTTTGATGTGACAGCAAGAGTTGTTAAAAAGTTATCGTTTAACGCGGGCGCAAGCGGCGGTTCCGCGGGAGGGACAGCAAATCCCAACAAGGTAGAATGGGATTTTATGTCTGATCAGGGATACAAAGTGGGCTCGGGCATATACTTGTGGAATATAGTTGATAAAAACAAAAGCAAAATTATTGGTAAAGGAAAAATGACAACGGCTCCATAAATTAACTAATTGTCCATGCAATTTTTTTAGGTTATATTACGAAAGGATCATTGAATCCTCGCAAAAGGCTTGGTATTATATAAAGTGTGCTATATGAATCCTAAAAGATTTTTTTTCATAATATTGTTTGCTCTGGCAGTAATTCTGTCTCAAGCCCCATTATATGCTGCCACACATATAGTAACAAACTGTTCAAATGAAGGGACAGGATCTCTTAGACAGGCTATTCTCGACGCGCAGGACGGGGATGAAATTGTTTTTAATATTACAGTACAGGAAGCGGGC
>MEUB01000066.1 GCA_001771535.1 candidate division WOR-1 bacterium RIFOXYB2_FULL_37_13 | reverse complement strand
TGATAACATACTGCAACAGTTTTTTTGTTGTCGTGCCTGCCGCCTGCCTGACGACAGTCAGGGCAAGGCAGGGAAATTGGCTATTTATTCTAACATTAAAGTTTTTGAAATTGCTAAAAAATCCGAATTTTGATAAAATAGTTAAATCAACTTAAGGCATTCCCCGGTAGCGCAGTGGTAGCGCAGTTGACTGTTAATCAATTGGTCGTAGGTTCGAATCCTACCCGGGGAGCCATTCTCTATTTTGAGCGGCATAATTTGCAAATTCCCCTTTATTTCCAACGATATCCAGAGGTTCTAACCGTTTAAAAAAGTCTTTAGCATCATTTGATACCTGTTCTATCAAGACAAGCGGTTTTTCTATAGAAAGACTGAGTTTCCCGTCTTTTAGCAAGAGGTTCGAACCAAGGTTGTAAAGAACCCCCCGTTTATCCTCGATGGAACCAGTTTCAAACCTTGTTTTAGCGGACTTTGCAAAGTTAAACACTTCTTCTGCTTTATCAAGCCATTTATCTATTCTGTTGTCGGTGTCGTTTAATAATTCATGAAGCCGAGTCTTTTCTTTGGTTGCTTCAATCCTTTTTCTTGAGAATTCTTCTTCTGATATTGTTTCGGAGGCTCTCATATCTATAAGATTGTCGATTTTTTGAATGCAAGCATTATATTGCCTTTGTAAGCTTGAAAGAATTGTTTTTCTGTCTTGTCCTTCTTTTTTGTTTTCTTCCTTCAATACATCAAGCGCCCATTGGCAGAATGCTTCTGGAATTTCTATTTTATTCAAAATATCGAATATCTGTTTTTCCAGTTCTTCGATTCTTATAACTTTTTGTGAGCATTCAGGATTTCTTCTTTTTGTGCAATGATAATAGGTGTAGTGGTGGGTATTTCCGTTCTTTTGGTTTTTAGTTTTATCTTCAGCGGTTATCATTGCTCCGCACTCACCACATCGAATTAAGCCTGTAAAAGCAAAAGTATGCGTTTTAGCTCTAGGTTTACCTTTCTTGCCAAGTATGGCTTGAATTTTATCGTATTCAGCCTCTGTAATCATTGGCTCGTGCTTTCCTTGAATCCAATTCCCGCTTTTCTTTGGATACTCATAAAACCCATAATAAAATGGGTCTGTGAATATCCTATAAATGGTGCTTCTTGCCACTTTATTACCAAGTTTTGTTCTCAATCCCCATTCTTCATTAGCTTTTTCAATGATTGAAGGTGGTGAATAAATACCTGTAAGCATTAAATCAAAAGCCTTTCTAACCAGATCGAATCTTTCAGGGTCTTTGATAATCTCTTTCTCGCCTTTTGCTTTATAAGGATTATGAATATATCCAAGAGTTGCATATGAAGGGTACCAGCCTCTTTCTGCCTTACTCCTTAACCCTCGCTTGGTATTTACGCTTAAATCTCTGATGAATTGATTAGACATTCCAAATTCAACACTCATCATTAAAACATTATCAGTGGGATAATAGCTTCTTTCAAAGGTCTGGATATGTTTAATAGTTCCTTGTTGAAGCAACCAGCTAATTTGTCCTCCATCTATAGGGTTTCGTGCCAATCTATCCAATTTCCAACAAATAATGCCTTGAGCTTCCCCCGCAAAGACACGCTCAATCATTTTGTTGAATATGGTGCGACCTGGTGCTTTTGCAGATTGCGATTCCGAAAGAATCTCTACGATCTCCAAGCCATCTCTTTTTGCCAGTTTTGTAAGTTCATCAATTTGTGAGTCAATAGAGGCGATCTGCCGATCTTCGCTTTCGGTTGATTTGCGGGCATAGAGGAAGTATTTTGTGTTGTTCTGTTTTTGATTCATAACTCAAATTTATTACTCGCTCCAATCAAATTTATAATAATAGCTTGAAACATCTGTTGAGGAAACAGATGTTGTAACATCAAAGCTTTTTGTATCTCCAGCATTTATATCGGTTCCCGTAACATATGAAGATGATATATCAATGACTTTTCCTAAGTTATCTTTTGAAACAAAATATATTTCATTGAAAGTTGTATTTGTAGAGCCATTGTTCTTTATTTCGCCTAAATATTCTTTATAACCTAAATAATCATTATAAGTCGCATTTACAGTCCCATTAATATCAAGCGAAGCTTTTGGTGTGGCTGTATCATAAGTTTCCCAGTCGATATCATATGTATAACTTGCTATGTCTGAATAATTTTTTGTTGTTGAAACATGAAAAGCCCCAGTATCATTAGCTTTCAGACAAGTATTTGTTTCGCTTCCTGAGATGGTTAAAACTGTTCCAACAACATAGGAACTATCTGTGTCAATTACATTTCCAGCAGAATCTTTCATTGTTATAGTTATTTCTACAAATGAAGCATTTTGACTCCCCATATTTTCTACTTCACCGTAAAAATCAGCCCACCCAAAAGAATCTTGTCTCTTATTAATGCTTCCTTTTAAAGCAATATTAGCTGGTGTAGTTGGTGTCATTGTCTTAAATGAAACAGGTGATGAATAACTGCTTGTTCCTATAGAATTTACGGCCATTACTTTAACGTAATATGTTGTATTAGAATTTAAACTCATTAATGTTTTTGAAATATTGCTACTTGCGTCTATAGTCCCGCAATTTGTTGCAGAACTATCAACTCCATAAGACAAGATATATTTAGTAGCATCAGATACAGGATTCCAGCTTATTAAAACAGAACTGGTTGTTATGCTAGCGGTTGATAAGCCAGTTGGGGATGAAGGAGCTGAATTAATCTGTGTAGCATCACTGGTTACAGTTACATTTGAATAAGCAGTAATACCATCTTTAGAAGCTATTACTTTCCCTATTGCTGATTTTGTTGAAGTAAAAATACCTGCCAAAGAGATAGTTCCAACCTCCCCAGATACCGACCATTCTGGGGTTATCGCTTGTGATGAATTGTCTGAATATGTTCCTGTTGCTGAAAAGGCTTCTGAACTACCCAATAAAACTGTTTTTGAGCTGGGATTTATAGTTATTTGGATAAGGCTAGCAGGTGTTTGCGCCTGTTGGCACCCAGTAATAACAAAAAGAAGCAAAAAAACACATAAATATCTCCACATTTTAATACCTCCATAAATACACGGCGACACAATTCTACGCAATATAATACGTAATTTCAAGCAATATATTGCGTGCTAGCATAATTTTATGCAATACAAAACTTCTGAGATTGTTAAGAGAATTGCTAAAAATATTAAGAAACATAGGAAAATCTCTTATACCAAGCTCGCTAAAAAGGCTGGAGTTAATTTTAGTACTCTTGAAAAGATTATTTACCCTAGAGTTCAAGATGTTCAAATTAGCACCCTTTCTAAAATTGCAAAAGCTTTGGGCGTTACTGTTGACGCTTTGATTAAATAATTATTATTTACAATTAAAATCAATTAATTCTCTCCCTAAATATCTCTGATTCTAGCATGCCTTTGTATCTTCTTTTGTTATATTCAAGATTCAAACATTGTCGACAACCAATCTTTTCTTTTATTGGATGCTTATATAAAACACCCTTTCTTCTACCACACAATGGGCATTCAAACCACATCCTTTTTCCCCCATAGTTAGGTTCTGTATTAACGACTTTTATGCTAAAGCCTAGCAGCTTGATTTCAGAATTAAATATGACTGATTTCAATTGATTTTTAAGCTTTGCAATGAAT
The DNA here is from genome assembly GCA_001771535.1 of candidate division WOR-1 bacterium RIFOXYB2_FULL_37_13. Classification (GTDB taxonomy): domain Bacteria; phylum Margulisbacteria; class WOR-1; order XYC2-FULL-46-14; family XYC2-FULL-37-10; genus XYC2-FULL-37-10. The sequence goes on along the minus strand of MEUB01000066.1, from coordinate 1,729 downwards.
TCAGATACTTTTATCTTCTGACATTGTTCAGTTAAATATTTTTCTCCTAAATCATTAATGGCTATTGATTTCATTTGGAATCTCCCGATTATCGATCATTTGTTGATTATTAGCTATAAAAGCAGTACTGGTTTTAATATTTACTTGTAGCGGTGGAGCTTTTATCTGTTTTAATGTTTGGAGAGCTACTATAAATTGCCTATTTGCCCTATCTAAATCTTTGCTTAACTGGCAAAAATATCCATTCCTATCACTGCTAAAATAATCAAAGTTGTGAATAGTATTTAAACGTTTAGATAGACTCATGATTCTTCCATATGCTACTACTATTGTTTGAACAAGAGCTTTTTCACTCGGGGTATTACATTCGTGTTCTTTTATAAGTTCTTGTGCAAAATTGACAAGAAAAGGTCTATAATTTTCGTCAATTGTTTCAACAAGTATTGATGAATTTTCCAATGTATTAATATAAGTAGCCTGTGTAAGCAAGGCATGCTCTTTGTCAGTTACAGAATTTATTCCTTTATTTTTGACCTTTAAAATAGCTTCTGATAATTCTTTGTAAACTTGATCAGGATCATAGCCTATATGGAATTTTTTTAAAAAAATTTCCTTTGTTTCTTCAATACTAAGCTTTTTTGCCGTATCTATTGTTTGTTTTTCGCTTTGTTGCTTTTTGTTCATTTTGTTTACTTCCTTAGTTATAATATACAGTGTCAGATTTGCTTTATTGATTACCAATCGTTAAAGTAAATCTTGAAGGATACTTTGCTTTGATATTCCCCGTATCTGTCTACATTCATCACTCAAAAACCAATTGAAGTCTTTATCAAGATGCAGGACTTTTTCTGGTTCACCAACCATGCCATAGCTATCTTGAGTTATATTGCAAACACCCAATATCTTTAATGCTTCCATTTCTTTCAGTGCAGTAGGACGAGAGCAATCGAGAGCAAACATAACCTCATTAGTGATCATTTCACCATTATTTTTTAATAATTCTCTAAACAATTTTGACCTAATGACCTGGGCACTATCAATGGCTAATTCCACAATCAATCGCAAATCTTCTTGAATTATTTGTGTTCTACCACACACAAGGGCATGGCCTCTGCATAAATTGTAAAAGAGTTGATTTATCCTATCTGGTCTTTCAATGACAGGTCGATTATAGTTATATTCATCCCCGTCGTATGACTTTTCTTTCCAAACATTTATTACCCCTCGAAGCTTTGCTAAAAGTTTTGCACATTTAGTTATAATGATTCTGTATTCTTGTTTATCCGCATCCTTGTTCCAGTGAACACCTTCAGGATATTTATGCCAAAGAGTATAGATGTGATTTTTAGTAGCTATTCGGCATATTTTTTCTTTTTCTTTATAAGCAAGGCTTGTTAATTGGCTTGCCAATTCTTCCTCGCTTTTTTCTTTACTGGTCATATTCAAAAAAAATAACCTTGAGCCAAGATTCCCCATCATCTTCCATACTCTTGGAGGAATTGGCGTCGAACCAGCTAAAATCATAAAAAGGTATTCGCCAATATATTGCCTTTGCCCATGAACACCACTATCTGTATTTAAGCCTTCACCATCTAAGACTCTTGTCAATAAACCAAGACACTCATTTAAATCATCTTCCCGTTTAGAAAAGAGAACTGATAAATCTCTAATTAAAAACATTTTATATCTTAAGCGAGGCAGAAGGTCTATGGAGTGAACCCCTAAAGTT
>MEUB01000065.1 GCA_001771535.1 candidate division WOR-1 bacterium RIFOXYB2_FULL_37_13 | reverse complement strand
TTTTTTCAACCAATCAACCGTAATAATTATTTTTTTCCTTTTAATAAGATTTTTTTCTACGGCCTGCAAAATATTGGTAGCTTCCCATGTATTTAATTCATCTTTATTTAAAATATGCGAAGGAACGAGCTCGGAAAGAGCCTCAATCGGAGTTGCCCCTTTTATTGTTTCAAAGAAATTCATTCTTCATCCTCCCAAAGCTCAGCGCCGGGCTTACTTAACAAGTCATTAATTATTTTCACCAATTGATCGTCATAGGCTTTCTGTCCCGGATCTTGTTTTTCCATTGCCATATTTGAATATGTTCTGCTTAAAATGTTTTTAGCGACAATTGCCGCCCTAGCCTTAATCTGCTCTTTCAGGCTAACGTCCGCAACAATAGAACACATTAAACGACAGCCTAAAGCCCTTACAACTTTTTCAATTGTTTTTAGGCTACATGTTTCTAAGTTTTTTTCAATTCTAGACACGACAGATTGCCTAACTTTCAATCTTTTCGCAAGTTGAGTTTGTGTCATTCCTAAAACAGCTCTTACATCCTTCAATCTTTCAGATAATTTATCAATAGGAATTAAAGCCTTCTTCTCAATAGAGCTAGAGACTTGTTCTAACTTAAGATCATAAAAATATGACTTATGCATAATAATAACCCCCAACAATATATCGCCTTAAAGTCATCAAAGCTTGCATTAAATATAGCATATAAATCATACATTGTCAATTTAAGCAATGGAACGATTGCGAAATACCATAGGAGAATTAGCTTTGCCTTTATCTGTCTGTTGGGGTGCATGGGAACATCGTGCGCAAAGATATGAATGGATTAATCGAAGAATAGGACTGGTAAAACATTTTAATTGAGCATTTCATAGCGCAAATGCTAAACTTCTATCTTCTCAATTTTTAATATTTTACAAATTTTAAACAATGTTTTAAGCGTAATATTCTTGTAACCTTCTTCAATTAAAGAGATATCCGATTGAGTTATCCCTGTGGCAAAAGCTAAATCTTTTTGGCTTAAACTCTTAGCAATGCGTGATTTTTTAACTGCTTTGCCGAATTTGACAAACAAAGATGGAAATTCCCCCTTTGGCGTTGTTATTTCCCCTTTTATTCTTTGTACAAGTTCCTCATATATTGTCTGCCACCAATCCCAAAAATCAGGGGATGTATCAAATTTTTTCCAATAAGCTTTAACTCTTGGCCAATTATTTATGAAACTCTCTTTTGATATTAAAGAAAACAACTCTTTGGGCTCTTGGCAACGGGAAAGAATAGTAATCAGTTTAGCCATAAATTGCGGATGGTTTGGATTGTTTAAGATTTTCCCTGCTTCATTAATGGCCTTTTTGTTTAAATCCCAAAAATATTTCGCGTAAATAGCAGTTTTTGCGCTCATGGCACCACCTCTTTAATAAAAGTTTTTATTTCGGATTCTAAATATGCAATCATTTGCCTGGAATCAAATGTGGGGTCATAAATTTCTAGGTCAAGCAACGCAAGCTTCATTTCTTCCCTGGGAAAAGCGCGATACCAATGGATTAGCCCTCTTTGCAATTGGCTGGATACACTTTTCAAAAAAATATGGAGCGGCTCTATTTTTTTAGAGAGCATGTAAAGATCAAAGACATCCCTAGCCTGCATTCTTCCATGCATAAGCTCTTTTCCAACTTCATCAATTTCTGGCTCTAAGCCCGAAATGGCTATTATTTTTTGCATGTAAATGTTTTCTGCACTATAAACTCTAACTCCTTTAAATTTTTCTATTTTAGGCTTTTTAAAAAATACATCCTGGACAAAATCAAGCTTTAAAGGTCTTTCCAAATTGTCAAACATGGCAGTATAAAATCGGATCTTCGCCTTTTGTGGAAGGCTCAGCTCATTTTCAAGCTTCAAAGGCGCGTCTAAAGCTTTTTGAAGCTCAACCACCAGCGAATCAATTTCTTCCAGCTCATAACTCGTTGAAAAAAAATCCAAATCAAAAGAAAATCTATGATGCAAATAGTACAACTCTAAAGCAGTTCCGCCAGCAAGTGCGAAATTTTTTGCTTTACCAGAAAAAGCCTTTAAACATTTTAATTGAACCTTTCTAAGGTTGTTATCCATAGTAACGACCTCCTGTTCTTATATATTTTAATATATATTTAATATATTATATAATATATATCGATATATTGCAAACAAAACTTGCAAAATGGTTATACGATATTATGCTATACTTATTTCATGCCTAAACAGTTAAAAATCTCCCCTGTGCAAGGGCTACAAGGTGAAATATCTCTTCCGGGTGACAAGTCGATTTCCCACCGCGCGATTATGTTAAGCTCGTTGGCAAAAGGGGAAAACATTATCCATAATTTTTTGCAGTCAGAAGATTGCATCGCAACTGCCAATTGCTTCCGTGAAATGGGTATACAAATAAAGTTTGACGGAGACAAAGCTTTTGTTGTCGGCAAGGGGCTCCGGGGGCTTTCCCGTCCAAGCAAAATGCTTGAGGTTGGCAACTCCGGCACAACGATACGGCTCCTTTCCGGAATACTTGCAGGGCAAAAATTTGAATCACAAATTACTGGCGACTCTTCAATACAAAAAAGACCAATGAAAAGAATTATAGAACCTCTTACTCTTATGGGGGCAAAAATAACAGGGAAAAAAGGGACAAAAGACGAAACATTCCCCCCGCTTATAATAAATACAGCCAACCTTAAAGGTCTTGAGTACAACTTAAAGGTTGCTTCCGCACAGGTCAAGTCAGCAATACTTCTTGCAGGCCTTTACGCAAACGGTCAGACAACTGTCATTGAGCCCGTCCAAACAAGAGACCATACCGAGAGGATGTTCGGTTTTTTCGGCATCAATTTAACGCGGTTTAATAGAGAACTTTCTATAGAAGCCCCAAATGATTTTGCGGGTCGAGAAATTTTTGTCCCTGGAGACATTTCTTCCGCGGCTTATTTTATTGTGGCCGCGCTTATCGTCCAAAATTCTAACATTACAATTAAAAATATCGGAACAAATCCGACAAGGACAGGGCTTCTCCAGGCTTTGAAAAAAATGGGCGCACAAATTGAGCTTGCAGACGAAGAGGTTTTATCAGGAGAACCAAGAGCCACAATTAAGGTTGGAAAGCAGATTGTAGCGGCACAAAATCTTGCGCCGTCTGCAAGCCTGATAGGAATTGATATCAGCGGAGAGATAATTCCAAATATACTTGATGAGATTCCTATTCTTGCTGTTTTGGCGACACAGGCTGAAGGGCCTACAGTTATAAAAGATGCGGGGGAGCTTCGGGTGAAAGAGAGCGACAGAATAAAAACAACCGTTTCAGAACTTAAAAAGATGGGGGCTGATATTGAAGAAAGAGAGGATGGGATGGTAATTCACGGACCAACAAAATTAAAAGGGGCAAAAATCCAAAGCTATGGAGATCACAGGATAGCAATGTCAACGGCCATTGCGGGACTTATTGCAGAGGGAGAAACCATAATAGAAGATACGGCTTGCATTGAAACATCTTTCCCCGGATTTGAAGCACAGATTCAACAATTGATTACAAACAAAACATCCTTTAATTCTTAAACATGGCAACAGCATTCTATCATGCCGCAAAACCCTAAAAATCATTCACATAAAGATACGACAAAAGGTCAACCAGTAATTTTATGCCTATAAAAACAATGAGGACAAAAATAGAATGTGCGGCGGAGGGGAATGTCCATAAAGCAAAAACAGAAAGAAGAAGGGCTCCCAGGTCAGGATAAGATGCCTTTATAAGTTCCAAAGAGGCGGAAAGTCTTTGCCCGTCGGTTGTCTTTTGAAAGCCTCTATCCTTTATATAATCGGCAACAAACCTTATAAGATAAGAAAAGAAGGCAGCAATGCCCGCAATTCCAACCTGCTTTATATAAGAAACAAAAGCAACCGCAAAATTATTAAAATTATAAACTCCCGAATAAGCAAAATAAAGATTCATGATTAAAGATAAAAACAATGCCTGAAAGCCTAGAAAATAAGAGATTAAAAGATAGAGTTGTGTGTTTTTATCCTGCATCAAAGAAAATTTTGCGCTCTGGAACAAGGCGATAATGCAAGCTTCAAACCAAAAGAAAAATATTACAGAAAAAAGATCCCATTTTTGGAACAAAACTCCGTATAACGGGAAAAGATACGCAAATAATATGCTACCAATCGAAAAAATATGTTTTAAGTTTTTTATGAATCTTTCCTCCCGCAAAAAAATCAATCCTTGACGCATTTTACCATTTAAGGTTAAATTATCCTAGGTGGAGCTTAAATTTTTTAGGAGGAATAACAAATGGGCACAATAAAAGATTTGCTGGATAAAGCGTTTAAAATGTACTGCAAAATGTTTGGTGGAGGAGAAGGTTATTGGGAAAAGACTATGGGGCTTGAAAAGGGTGAATCCCCAACAAATTATTGGGGCGGACACTATGACATTGATGTTTCAACAGTAAAACAAGCTGGGGCGATGTTGGTTGGAATGGGCTTTAGAGGAAAAGGGCTTTTGCTTGGGATAACAAATAAAGACCGGTTAGCAATAGCTGAAGTTGAAGAAGTTGAAAAGGAACCGCTTCTTTTTGACAAATCAAATAAACCAAAGGTTGAAGAAACAAAAAATAGAGAAATTAAAGAGAAAATCGGCGGTAGTAAAGGAATGGAAAAAGCAAAATCGCTGACAGTTTCATGGGATGGGGAAGAAATAAGGATAGCCGTCCCCGAATCAGCCGCCCAACAGATTTTGGCGTGGGTTAATTCTTAGTTTAAGGGATGGAATATTTCAAAAACAAAGTTATCATCATAACCGGCGCCTCTTCCGGTATTGGAAAAGAGCTTGCGCTTCAGCTTGCCTCCCAAGGAGCTTTATTGGTCCTTGCTTCTCGCAAGGAAGAGCTTTTATCTCCAATAACTAACCAGTGCCATGAATTAGGTGGCAAAGCAATCGCGATCAAAACAGATGTCGCCTGCGAAGATCAATGCAAAAATCTGATTGATAAAACAATAGAAGCCTTCGGCAAAATTGATATTCTTATAAATAATGCAGGGTTTGGCATAAGGGGAAACCTTGAAGAACAAAAAGACTTAAAATTGTTTAAATATTTGATGGATGTAAATTATTACGGCGCTGTGTATTGCACCAGGTTTTCCCTCCCCTACTTAAAAAAAACAAAAGGTCAAATAATCGGGGTTTCAAGCATTCTTGGTAAAATCGCAACAAAAGGAAATACGGCCTACTCCAGTAGTAAATTTGCAATGGTCGGTTTTTTTGACGCGCTAAGACTGGAATTGAAGGAGTTTGGAATAGATGTCACCATGATATATCCTGGAATGGTTATAACCGGTTTTGTAAACAGGATGTTACAGCCTGATGGCTCTCTTATTGGAAAAGATGGCGATAAATTCTATTCGAAAGATATGATGTCGACACAAAAATGCGCGCAAATTATAATAAACGCGATCAGGAAGAGAAAAAGACAGGTTATAATGACTTGGTATGGTGTATTAGGTGTATGGTTAAATTTAATAGCCCCTTCCCTATTAGATTTTATTCTGCAAAAAGTCAATGCAAACCACAGAAAAAAACTAGGTAAAAATATTTAGATTTAATTACTACTATACGGAGCTTTGCCCTAACTTTTTTGTCTTCTTAAATAAGAATATAATTAAAACTAGTAGTAGTAATAGCTGTGGAAATGTGGAGAAGTTGAATTTTTATTGTTGATAGTAAAAAAGTTGTTAGATAGTTTTCATAGATACTTTTGTAAATGTTTACAACCTTTTAGTTGTCAACATTTATCAACATATTACAAAGACCTTATTAACATTTTTTGTTGATAACTAATTTATGAGTAAGATTATGCAACTGTCGATTTTTATAATTGACGTAAACTTTTATAATGCGTATTTTTTTAAGTTTTGTTTAATATTTTTTACGGCTTCAGATATGTCTTTATCAAATTTTAAAGCATTCTTAATTTTTTCATTGGCATGTATTACTGTTGTATGATCTCTTCCACCAAACTCCTCCCCTATCTTAGGCAAAGAACTTGGAGTTAATTCGCGGCATAAGAACATAGCAACCTGTCTTGCTGTTGCAATTTCTTTTGTTCTGATTTTTGCTGACATATCATCAATTTTTACGCTGTAATATTCTGCCGTCGCCTTTTTTATGAGATCAACAGAAACGGATGTTCTGGTATTGGCCGGAGAAGTAATATCTTTTAAGACTTGCTCTACCAAAGAAATTGACACCTCCGCATTCGAAAGAGATGCAAATGCTATGACCCTAATTAAGGCTCCTTCAAGTTCCCTGATATTTGTGTCGATTCTTGAAGCAATAAATTGTGTTACTTCATCAGGAACGATAAGATCTACAAATTCCGCCTTTTTTCTTAAAATAGCAATACGCGTTTCAAAATCTGGAGATTGGATATCCGCTATTAATCCCCATTCAAATCTTGAGCGCAATCTTTCTTCCAGTGTAGGAATCTCTTTAGGAGGACGATCTGAGCTGACAATAATTTGTTTATTTGCGTCATGCAAAGTATTGAATGTATGAAAAAATTCTTCTTGGGTCCTCTCCTTTCCCGCTAAAAATTGTATGTCATCAACCATTAAAAGATCAATAGTTCGATATTTATTTCTAAATTCCTGCATTTTACCTTCTTTTATCGAAGTAATTAATTCATTTGTGAACATTTCACAGGTAATATATAAAACTCGCGCCTTTGAGTTTGTTTTTAAAACGCTGTACCCGATAGCCTGCATGAGATGTGTTTTTCCAAGCCCTACCCCGCCGTAAAGAAACAAAGGATTATATGCGGTTGCAGGTGCTTCTGCAACGGCAAGCGCAGCTGCATGTGCGAATCTATTTCCGTTTCCTACAACAAAGGAGTCAAAGGTGTATCTTGGATTAAGGTAAGCAAATTGGACGCTTCTGGCAACATTATCTTTGATTTCAGAAATTCTTCCGGGATCGTTTAAATTTGGAGTCTGGAAAAGATCCGAATGTCCAGAAGTAAAAACAATTTTTTCAATTTTGGGAGAAATGGTTTTTATTTCTTCTTCTAAAATTGTATGGCAATGTTTTGAAAGCCACTCCTTGATAACATTATGCGGTATTCCTATTTCTAAAATACCTTCTTTAAAGCTTATTGGTTTTGTTGAAGATATAAGCGTTTCATAAATTGGCTTAGTCAGGCTTTTTTCGACAGCCGGCAACAAAGCTGACCAGATTTTATGAATATCTACAGATTCATTCATGATTTCCACAAGTTGTCCACAAAAATAATGGCATTATCAACATAGTTATCCACAACTTAATCACTTTTTATCAAAATTTTGAAAAATTTAAGCAATTGTTAAAAGTACTTTCAGGCTAAAAGACCTTATAAGCCTAGCATTAAAAGACTTTTATATCAAGTAAAAATTTACTTGTTGACAGATAAAACAATTATTCGCTATAATGAGCAATATGAAGAAAGGAACATATCAGCCCCATACAACGCGAAGAAAACGTACACATGGGTTTCTTGTAAGAAAACAAACTCGAGGTGGCCGAGCGGTATTAGCCGCAAGGCGTAGAAAAGGCAGAAAAAAACTCTCTGTTTAAATCCATTGAAAAACAAGGAATTTGAAGAGGTCTATAATCAAGGCCAAAGGTTTTATTCGACATTTTTTACTTTTGTGGTGTTGAGGTCAGATTGTTTTGCTTGGGGTTTTGTGATTAGCAAAAAACATGGCTCAGCTGTTTGTCGCAATAAAATAAAGCGACGGCTGAGGAGCATTGTAGATAAAATAAAAGGCAGTTTATCTAATCCCTTTCGAGTTATAGTGATTCCAAAGCCGGGGATTAATAAATTTAAGTTTGGTGAATTAGTTGAAAAATTTATTGAAGCAACAAGAAAAGCTAAGCTTATTAGCTAGGTCATTGTTGTTTTTTGTTGTTCTTTATAGAAAAACACAACCTTTTAGGCCTCGGGCTTGTAGGTTTTATCCTTCTTGCTCTCATTATGCTCAGAATGCAATAGAAAAACATGGCGCAATTGGAATTTTTATTGCTTTTATGCGAATTTTAAGATGTAATCCGTTTTTTAAAGGAGGCTATGATCCAGTAAGATGAGTTGGCTAATAGATATGATGTTGGCAGGCTTAAATTTTTTCTACTTTTACACTGGAAATTATGGAGTTTCCATAATCGTGCTTACTATTTTAGTAAATATAGCGCTTTATCCTCTTACTTTATCATCCATTGTTCAGATGGCTGTATTGCAAAAGGTTCAACCTAAAATTCAGGAACTTCAAAAAAAACATAAAGATAAGCCCGCAGAAATGCAAAAGGAACTAGCGGAATTGTATAAAAAAGAAAAAATAAATCCTTTTGGTGGTTGTTTGCCGATGTTATTAAAAATCCCATTTTTTATAGGCTTTTTTATGGCGCTCCAAAGCAAAGAATTTCTTGCTATCATATCCAATCCTGATGTTAATTCTTCTTTTCTTTGGATAGGTAATTTAGCAAAGCCAGACGTGACGTATGTTATGGTAGGCTTAATTGGGCTTTCTACTTATTGGGCTCAAAAATCTATGCCGGCAAGTAATGCCGGAAATAATCCCATGGCGGGAATGACAATGATTATGCCATTTTTTATTGCTTTTATAAGCATAAATTTCCCTGCAGGCGTGCAGCTTTATTGGGTAGTTTCAAGTGTTGTTGGTGCTTTGCAGCAAATGTTTATTATTAAATATGCTATGCCGGCAAAAGAAAGCTTTTGATAAATATTTTTGTGGATGCGTAAATGTTTCACGTGAAACATTTTAAAGTATAAGGGGTGTGTTTTGAATGAAAAAAATAAAAATAAAAGGTAAATCTGTGGAAGAAGCAAAAGGGCATGGGCTGAAAATTTTAGGATTAAAAGAAGAAGATGTGGATTTGGCAATTATAACGGAAGGGAAGCCAGGGGTTTTAGGGATGTTTGGCGGAGAAGAATGCGAGGTTGAGATAAGGCAAAAAATTTCTGCAGCTGCAGATGCAAAGGAAATATTGCAGGAAATATTAAACAGGCTGGCTCTTGTCGCTGTTGCTGAAATTGTTTCTGAAGAAGAAAATTCTGTCGCCCTTGATGTTAAGGGTGAGGATCTTGGAAAAATTATCGGGAAAGATGGCGCAATGCTCTCGTCATTGCAGCTTATTGTTTCCTCAATAATAAGCAGGGACTTTTCTAGAAAAATTTATGTCAATATTGATGCCGGGGGGTATAGAAGTAATCATGAACAGGCTCTTTGCAGGCTTGCAAAAGAGGCGGCAAAAGACGTTGCCAGCTCTGGTATTGAAAAAGCGCTTCCTCCTATGTCTGCTGCTGATAGAAGAATTATTCATATGGCGCTAAAAGAAGAAGAGGGCGTGACAACTTACAGTGAAGGAGAGCGAGAGGGTCGTCGCTTAATCATTACACCTAAAAAATAAGAATTAATGGTTTTTAATGCTGATGATACGATTGCTGCTATATCGACCCCTTTGGGAATGGGTGGAATAGGGGTTGTTAGGCTTAGTGGAAAAACAGCTTTTTTAATTGCAAAGCATCTTTCAAAAATAGAAAATCCTCAAACTCATTCGGCTTACCATGTTTGGTTGCCGGACGATATAGATGAAATAGTCATGACTTTTTTTAAAGGACCAAAAAGTTATACTGGGGAGGATGTTGTTGAAATTTCTTGTCATGGAAGTCCTTTTGTTGTTCAAAAGATTTTGGCCTTGGCGTTGTCAAGCGGCGCTAGGCAGGCTGGAAAAGGGGAGTTTACAAAGAGAGCATTTTTAAATGGTAAAGTCGATTTAATTCAAGCAGAGTCTGTTTTATCGTTGATTTCTTCACAAACAGAGGCGGCGGCTAAAATTTCTACTTTTCAACTTCATGGCAAATTTTCTAGGCTTATTGATGCCCTTAAGCTTAAGATGCTCTCTATCCTTTCAGAAATTCAGGGGGCAATAGATTTTCCAGAGGATATTGGTCATGAGCTTAAATTAATTCCTAGAGTAACTATTATTTTTGATCAGATAGATAGCCTTTTATCTACATATCCCTATGGGAAACTTCTTAGAAATGGTGTAAATGTTGTTATTGTTGGGAAGCCTAATGTTGGCAAATCAAGCTTGTTAAATGCATTATTAAGAGAGAGTAGGGCAATAGTAACCAATATTCCGGGAACTACTAGGGATGCAATAATTGAGAGTTTAAACATAGGAGGGGTTCAATTTAATCTTATTGATACTGCCGGCATACATGAAACGACCGGCACAATTGAAAAAGAGGGGATTGCTATTGCTAAAAGGCAAATTGATCGAGCAGACCTAATCCTTTTGGTTTTTGATGCTTCTGCAGAATTAGACGTTATTGATGAGGAAGTAAAGGCGCTTGTTGCCCATAAACCATGTATGGCAATTCTTAACAAGGTTGACCTGGGTGTCTATAATAAAACGGAAGGGCTTTTTCTTTCGGCTCAAACTGGACATGGAATTGCTGAGCTCGAAACGGCGATGCTTGAGTTTGTTGTCAATAAAAAAGGGAAAAGTCCTGATATCGTTTTAATGTCTGAAAGGCAGGCCGATTGTTTGCGAAAAGCTAAAAAGCTCTTGCAAGAAGTTATTTCAGGGATTAAGATAGGGGCGTCTCTGGATATAATCTCTACCCAACTTCAGGAAGGCGTTGAGGCATTAAGTGAAATGTTAGGGGCAAGGGTGGGGGACGAAGTTCTTGATAAACTATTTTCTGAATTTTGTGTCGGCAAATAAAATGTTTCACGTGAAACATTTTTAGCCTGTGGATAAAGGATGTGGATAACTTATGGGGAAAATTATTGATGGAAAAGCTCTTGGGTTGAGTATTCGAGAAGAAATTAAACAATCTGTAAAAGAATTAAAACTAAAAGGAATTATTCCAAAGCTAGTGGTGGTTTTAGTTGGAAACGATTCGGCTTCACAGGTTTACGTTAGAAATAAAGAAAAAGGATGTCTTGATGTTGGAATAGAATCTCAGACTTATAATTTTCCTTCTAATATCAAGGAAAAAGAGCTTATTGTTCTTATTGAGAAGCTAAATTCAGACAAAGCGGTGCATGGCGTTTTAGTACAACTTCCTTTGCCGAAGGAAATAGACGAAAAAAAGGTGTTATCAAAAATTTTGCCAGAGAAAGATGTTGATGGGTTTCATATTGAAAACATAGGAAAATTGTTTAGAGGAGAAACTCCTTTATTTTTACCTTGTACTCCTAGGGGAATAATGGAATTGATTTTATCCACAGGCATTAGCCTTGAAGGGAAGGAGGCGGTTGTTGTTGGAAGGAGTAATATTGTAGGAAAACCTATGGCAATGCTTTTGTTAGATGCCAATTGTACGGTAACAGTCTGTCATTCCAGAACCAAAGACTTAGGGATGGTTGTTCGTCGTGGGGACGTTGTCGTAGCAGCCGTTGGTCAGGCAAGGTTGATTTCTGGAGATATGATAAAACAGGGAGCTATTGTCATTGATGTTGGAATGAATCGGATTGATGGGAAGCTTTGCGGCGACGTCGATTTTGATTCTGCCAAAGAAAAGGCCGCTTATATCACCCCAGTCCCTGGCGGCGTAGGGCCAATGACCATTGCAATGCTTTTAAAGAGTGTGCTAGAGAGTGCCAATCGCGGAATGATAGCCGGATAGTCTTTTAAATCCTTCTATTATTGTCGTATTAAACAGAGGGATGTTTATATCTGTAATTAACGTGATATTTGATTCTGGAGCTTCTTTGGCCGTCACTCGGTAGCCTTTTTCATTTACATCTGTTTCGTCAAGAGAAATGGCAACGTTTGTCGTTCCACTAACTATTTCAGAGTTAATCGCCATGGCGACCAATAGAGGATCTGCTGCCAAGAAGTACCTATCTGGAAGATTGCAGCTATTCCTTGCCAGTTGGGATGGAGCCATGCTAATGAAATGTTCATTCCAATTTTTACAGGCAATAAATAGCTCTCTTACGCTGGCCATTTTTTTAGCTGCCTCTTCCATAGCTGTTATGACTGCAGGATAATTGTGTGGGCATATTATCCCGTGGCCTAAAAATTTTCTTACAATATGAGAAGAGAGGAGAATGATAGGAATGTTTTGTATTTGAAGGATGGTTTTTATAGAAAAAGGATCCATATTCCAATTATAAGTAGTTCTATCATCTACCCAGCCGCCCATTACATAGATAGTCCCAATTCTTTCCTTTAAGTCAGGGGTTTCTTTTAAGACAGTTGCGAGATCTGTTGGTGGCGCCAACAAAAAGAAGTCTATTGTGCTTTCTTCTGCTCCCTCAAGTAATTTTCTTATATTGACTTGAAGCTCTTCTTTTGAATGAGGAGAACGGCTAATGGTTTTTAGCTGTTCTTTCAATAAAATCCCTTTTCCTTCATTTTGATTTGTGCGAGCAGGACGAGAGGATGCCGTATCGTAGTAAGCCTTTTTATCTCCACCGGAGCCTTGATATACAGGCACAGAGTTAAAGCCTAACTGATTCATGAACCTGCGGGCAAGAACTTTTTTTCTTCCTGCATGCATTATGGTTGTTCCTAACAATGCAATTTGGCTTGGGTTATAATGCGAGGCCATCAAATGAAGAGCGACAATATCGTCTGGTTCTGAATCTGTGATTATTGCTATTTTTCTGTTTAGATTTTTTGGGATAGATAAAATATTCATAAATATTCTAATTATTAATCGTTAATCTATGAAAAGGATTTCAATCTATCTTGAAATATTAAATAAAAATCTAATTCCTAAGCCATCTTAAAATGTCATTGAGGGTTACTATTGCCATTAGGGTTAAAAGAGCAATTAATCCCCATTGGTGGATCCTCTTTTGAATCGTTTCTTTAACCCGTCTTCTGGTTATCATCTCAATTGTTGCAAAAACAATATGTCCTCCATCTAACGCGGGAAGAGGGAGAAGATTTAAAAAGCCGATATTTACATTTAAAAACGCGAAGAATTGTAAGAAGGATAAATATCCTGAGCTTGCGTATCTTCCTGTTATTTGAGCAATTCCGACCGGGCCCGCGAGATCTCGGACAGATACGGCGCCAGTTAAGAGTTTTTCTAAAATTATAAACATTAGCATAATCATTGCTATTGTTTGTTGTGCGCCGTAATAAATTGCCTGTAATGGATTAACTTTTTCATAAATAGAAAGAGGAGTAAACCCTAACACCGCTGCTTTTATTTGTTGATTATATTTTGGAGTTGCTTTAATTGTAATAAATTCGTTGCCTCTTTGTATTTTTAATTCCAGCTCTTTATTGTTGTTGTTATGAATTGTTGTTATGGCTTCTTCCATCTTAATTATTTCTTTGCCATTGATAGAAATAATTTTGTCCATGTGTTTTAATCCCGCTTTTTCTGCAATAGAATTTGGCTGCACTTGGTCAATATAAGAGGAAAGCCCTCTTGGAACACCGATAAACCCAAAAACAAGAGAGAGAGTGATAAAGGCAAGAAGAATATTCATGGCAGGCCCCATGAATGCCATCTTAAATCTTTGAAATGGCGGTTTCGCAAAATATTTTTGGTCTTCAGGGATCAACGCATCATCAATGCCTTTGACCTCATCCATTCCGGCGACGCTAACATAGGCAAGTATGGGAATTAGGCTTATTGAATAAGTCGTTCCATTAATTTCTTTTGACCATATCTTGGGACCAAATCCTATGCCAAATTCATTAACCTTTATACCGGCTCTTTTTGCTGCAACGAAATGTCCGCCTTCATGTGCTAGTGCAATTAACGTAAAGATAAAAAGGAATAAAATTATTGACAAGAACATTTATTTTCTACCTCCTCAGCAATTTTTATTGTTTTTAGAAATTCTTCTCCAGAACAGCGGGACGGCCTATTTTTGTTTATAGATAGATAAAAATCTCGTTGTTCTAAGGCCAATTGATTGGCAGGAATTACTTCAATCTCAGTTTTTTCTATAAGAGTTTCAAAATTTCGTTTGTATAACTTTTTATTTAATAAATCAATGTCATAAATAGCTTTATCTGTTGTTATTTGTACTTGTCGAAATTTTTCTTCTTCTACGCGGCTTGCGCTTATTTTTGCTATCATTCCATCTTTAAAATATAAAATTGCCTCGGCCTTGTCAAGTGTTTTGGTTTTTACTCTTTTTCCGGAGGCTTTTATTGTACCTACTTCAGTCTTGCCTAGCACCAAGGCTAGATCTAAGTCGTGAATCATGACATCCCAAATAACGTTTGCATCTGAAATTCTTTCAGGAAAAGGACTAAATCTTTTTATCTCAACGCCAAGAATTTTTTCTTTTCTTATTATTGAAAGAGCTTTTGAAAATGCGGGATTAAATCGTTCAATCATGCCCACAGAGAGTATTTTTTTGTGCTCTTTTGCAAGAAAAGCAAGTTCTTGGCTTGAACGGAAGTCTTGGGTTAAGGGTTTTTCTATAAGAAGATGTATTCCTTGGTTTAATGCGGCCTTTGCAATTTCATAATGCGTTGAAGTTGGAGAGGCAATAATCAATGCCTCAACTTTTTTCAGAAGTTCTTCGAGAAAGGGCAGGGGGATTGTTGAAAATGCTTCTGCTGCTGCCTGGGCGCGGGCATGATCTGAATCATATACGCCGATTAATTTTGCCTCTTTTAGTTCTGCTGCGATTTTTGTATGAAAGGATCCCATTACTCCGGAACCTACGATCCCGACCTTAACTTTGGCCATAAAATTCCTTTACTGCAGAGGCAACCTCTTCAAGCTCTTTTTCGGGAAGCTCTGGATATATAGGGAGGGAAAGCACTTCTTTTTGGGCTTTTTCTGATTCAGGAAAATCTCCTTCTTTAAAATTCAGGCATTTGAAAGCTTTTTGGAGATGAAGAGAAAGGGGATAATAAACCATGCTGCCGATTCCTTTCTTTTTTAAAAATTCCAAAAGATTATCTCTTGATTCGGCCAAAAGGGTGAACTGATTATAAACATGAAAATTATTTTTTTCTTCTTCTGGTAAAGATATTTGTCGGATTCCCTCCAATAATTTTTTGTAAATAGAAGCATTTTTACGCCGGCTTTCTGTCCATTTTGCAAGGTATTTAAAGCGAACAAGCAATATTGCGGCTTGTATAGAATCCAACCGGCTGTTGTACCCTATATAGTCATAGTGATAAGTTTTTCTGCTTCCATGACCCCTTAATACTTTTAACATGTCAGCTATTTCGTCGGAATTGGTAGTTACCAGTCCTCCGTCTCCAAAGCAACCCAGATTTTTTGTGGGAAAGAAGGAAAAGCAGCCTGCATTTCCAAATCCCCCAACAAATTTTTCTTTGTATTTTGCTCCAATTGCCTGCGCGCAATCTTCTATAATTTTTAAATTATGTTTTTGGGCGATGGACATTATTTGATCCATATCAGATGATTGCCCATACAGATGGACAGGAAGGATTGCTGTTGTCTTGCTCGATATTGTTTTTTCTAGCTTTAGAGGGTCAATATTAAAGGTTTTTGTTGTAATATCGCAAAAAACAGGATTTGCTCCACAATGAGCAATTGCATCTGCGGTTGCGACAAAGGTAAGGGGAGTAGTAATTACTTCGTCATTTTTTTTTATTCCACATGCCTTTAATGCCAACATCAGTGCATCTGTTCCGGAAGCGACGCCGATCGCATGTTTTACTTCAAGGTATTCTGCGGCAACTTTTTCGAGTTCTGAGACTTTTGGTCCGAGTATAAATGCTCCGCTATCTATAACTTCCGCAATGGCAGCGTCAATTTCTTGTCGTATAGAAGCTATTTGTTTTTTTATATCAAAAAATGGAACTGACATTTATATATTTACTTCTTCCCCTGATTTTAGAAGGGTTTTTATGCATTGGAAGTTCTTTAATTAGTTAATTATATCATTGATTTAATAAGGGGTAAAGAAATGGAATGAAACCTGTTTTGATTACGTGTTTTTGACAAAAACCGTTATACGATAACCGATTCGAGCCGCGCAATCGATCGACGAGAAATACCTGAAAACTCCTCATTTGTCTAAACCCTGCATTTTGCAACAGACCCGAGAGGCAAATTGCTATTGTAATTATTGCAAATAAGTGTACAATATTTCTAAAATTTATAAAAAAGGAGAGTTTTTATGGCAGACGAAAAAAAAGATATGAAAGAAGAAATTAAGGTTAAAGGGGAATTGTTGCTGCAGAAGGTAAAGGAACTTATTAAAGAAGGAAATGTCAGAAAAATAACAATTAAGGATAAAGAAGGAAATGTTATTATCGGATTTCCCATGACAATTGGCCTTGTCGGTGCGGTTCTTTCTCCCGTGCTGGCAGCAGTAGGCGCCGTTGCCGCCCTTTTAACTGAATGTACGATTTCTGTTGAAAGAAAATAAACTGTCTTAATTTATTATTAAACAATAAGGGAAAATTTTTATAACATTTAGAAACATTAGCTATCTAGTCATTTTTGTTTTTGCCTGCTATATAATTTTTATGCTTCCCTTTTTTGTTCCACTAAAAACGCCAATCGATTCATTGTCATATCTCTTTGGTTTTAATAATAAAATTGCTGTGGCTGGCGCCATTTTTTCCGTTTTTTTGTTTGTGCTGGTAAATAAAATTCAAAAAACTAGGGAATATTCGACTAACAAGGATAATAAAGAGCCGATTTTTGTAAAGTCAGGCGCAACGATTTTTCGAAGACAAGCGTTGACTCTTTGGATCTTTATAATTTTATATGTTTTTTTAACAATCTTCTGCTTTTTTGTTTTTGATAATCCGAATTTCCATGGAGAAGAAGAACAATTTATAAAAAGAATAGATCTTATTGGTATGGGCAAAATCGTGTATAGGGATTTTTGGTTTCCATTTGGCACCGCATTAATATATAGTCCATTTTTTTTACAAAAAGCATTTCACGTTTTTGGGGTTACCTCAAGAATGAGCTATTATATTTTATATGCCTTACTGAATGCTTTCAATTTATACATTCTTTATTATTTAACAAACAGGTTGAATATAGATCAGAAGCATCGATCCTTTATTTTTTTTGCGATGGCTTTTTTGCAAATTAATTTTAGCGTTGCAGTGCAATATACTTTTACTCGTATTTTGCCGGCCTACTTTTTTCTTTTTTTAACTCACGATTATTATTTTGAAAATTACAATACCAAATCAATCTTGAAAAACTTAGGCTTGTTTTTTTGCCCTTTTTTCTTTCTTTTTATTGAATTTTTGCTTTTCATGGAAATCGGCATGGCATTTTTTTTGACAGTTATGATTTATCTGTTGACTTTTGCCTTTCTAAACAAAAGCAGAAAAGTTTTTCTGATTTTTTGCTCATATCTTTTTTGTGTTTTGCTTTTCCTTTTATTTCTCCCTAGCGGATTTTTTCAAGATATGAAAGATTATCTGGGAGGCGGAAATAACTTCCCCATATTCCCTTCTCCTCCGGTTCTTATTTATGTTTTGAGCCTGTTTTATTGCGTTCCATTTTTGTTCCAGTTTAATTCAGCTAAAAACAAAAACACGCTACTCATTAACTTGAGTTACGCTTTTTTATGCGTCTTTCTTTTGCCTGGAGCATTTGGTCGAAGCGATACAGGTCATATCTTTTATTATGGGGCCGGAATTTTTCTTGCAACCGCGGCAATTTTTTCGAGACGTTCACATAAATTATTTAAGGTTTGCATATGGATATTTATTTTTGTCTACGCGTGCGCGCTTTTTGCTTCTTCCTTTGCCGTTTCTGCGGGCAAAATTTCGGCGTCGCTTTATTCAAAAGTCGGTAAGCACTTTTTTTCGGAAAAAGAAATTACAAAATATTCTTCCATATTTGGCTTGGATAAAAATAAAGTTTTCCGTGTAATTAATTTTGAAAAGACAAGCGGCGCAATTGATTATCACCGGTTAGATAAATATCTTCCGCTTGCGGCGCCGCTTGCAATTGACCACCAGCTTTATTCTTATATTAAAAATTCAGGGAAATTTATTCCGGAATATTTTCTTTATTTAATAAATGTAGACAACGAAAAGGAATTAGAAAGAAAGATATCAGATTTGACCCCTGGCAATTATATGATTATTGGAAAAGAGGAGATAGATAACTCAGTCCGCCAATCGGAGTTTTTATCAATTGATAAAAACTTAAGCATGCTTTTTTTCTTCCCGGTTAAAAATAGACCCAAAAATCCTCCTTTGGAAATTGGCAAGAAATTTATTAAGTATGTAAAATTAAAATATAACAAGATTGAAGAGTTTGGTCAATATTACATACTAGAAAGAAAGCAGACAAAAAGATAGCGCCAAAAACCATATCTTCCTATCAGTGCAAAAGTATTATATAATTGTCATACTTTTAGAATTATGAAAAAATCCTTGGTTTTTGTCGGAAGCTAGGAAATTCCTTTTTATTGAAGGAGATGATTTTTAATGGAATTTATAATAAGCAAAGAATCTTTAAGTTACGGAGTCAGCCTTGTTGAAAGAATTGTCGCGTCAAGAACAACCTTGCCCGTTACTGCGAATGTTTTATTTGAAGCTAAAAAGGGGGGACTAAAACTTTCTGCCAACAATTTGGAAATGGGGATAGAAATTGCCCTAGAAGCTAAAGTTTCAAAAGAAGGCTCAATTTTAATTCCCGCTAAAACTTTAGGAGGGGTTGTTTCCAAGCTTCCTTCTGATGATATATCTTTTAAACTCAAAGACCGCGGGATTATAAATATAAGCTATAAAAAATCAAACTTTAATATCCACGGATTACCTCCGGATGAATTTCCACAACTATCAAAAGTTAAAGAGGTAAAAGCTTTTGACGTGGACGGGAAAACCTTTGTTGAGATGATTGAGCAAGTTGTTTTTTCGGCATCAACAACCGAAGAAAAGCATGTGCTTAACGGAGTTTTTATGGAAACGGGAAAAACTCCTGCGGATGCTTCTACCTTACGGATGGTTGCAACCGACGGCTATCGGCTTGCAAAAGTCGGCGCGAAAATTGATGATATTGCAAGTGCAAGTTCTGTTATAGTTCCGTCAAAAACAATGATGGAGGCACTGAGGATTTTTTCTCAAAACTTATCGTTGGCAAAAATAACCATAGGGACGGATCAGATTTCATTTAAATGTGACAATGTTTATTTGGTATCTAGACTAATTCAGGGGCAGTTCCCTGATTATAAACAGGTTATTCCTAAAACCCTGGAAACAAAAATAAGTATCGATTTGGCTTCTTTTTTGCAGGCAATTGAGAGGGCTTCTGTTATTGCCTCTCAAAGCGCCAATATAGTTAAGGTTGAGTTGAGGGGAAAACAACTGCACATAATGGCATCAGCTCCGGATGTTGGGAGCGTGGACGAGGAACTTGATGTTGATGTAAAAGGAAAAGAAAAAAGCCTTGTCGCATTTAATGTCAGGCTAATAGCGGACGTCTTAAAAATCATAGATGCCGAAAAAGTGCTTTTAGAGCTTGGCGATCCGATGAGTCCCGGGCTTATTAAGCCGATCGATTCTAAAAGTTCCGGAGATTTTGTTTATGTTGTAATGCCGATCAGGACGCAAGAAATTTCGGCGTAGAAACAGGAGAACTTTTGTTTGACGGAGCTTTTAAAAAATATTTTTTGTGACAGCAAACTTTTGAAATGCTTAAACGGCGTTTTGCTTTGGGAAAAAGTTGTAAACAAAAAAATTGCCAAACATACGCAGGCCGTTAAAATCTTAAACAAAGTTCTTTATGTTGTTGCCGACAGCTCGGTTTGGGCGCAAGAACTTAACTTTTTAAAAAGAGAAATTATTGATAAAATAAACAAAGAAGCCAATGAGATTTTAGTAAAAGACATAAGATTTAAAGTTGGAGGGCTGGATTAATGGAAGAAAAAGAACAGGTTGGACATACTTATGACGCGTCAAAAATCAAGATTCTGGGCGGGATAGAAGCTGTCCGCAAACGCCCCGCGATGTACATCGGTTCCACAGGAAAAACAGGCCTTCACCATTTAATTTACGAAGTTGTTGATAACAGTGTCGACGAAGCTCTGGCAGGATATTGCAAAACAATAGGAGTTACGCTCCACAAAGATAATAGTGTTAGCGTTGAGGACGATGGAAGAGGCATCCCGATTGACATGCATAAAGAAGCCAAAAAGCCTGCGGCAGAAGTTGTGCTTACAACCCTGCATGCCGGCGGTAAATTTGGCGACGGCGGATACAAAGTCTCTGGCGGGTTGCATGGAGTTGGAGTTTCTTGCGTCAACGCCCTTTCAGAATGGCTTGAAATTGAAATAAAACGAGACGGGGAAATTTACAACCAGAGATTTGAAAGAGGAGAACCTTCAAAACCTAAAACCGAAAGCTATAAAGGTAAAGAGACGGGGACGATTGTTACTTTTATGGCCGATCCGGAAATATTTACCGAAACGACCGTTTATACATACGATACCGTAAAACACAGGCTTCAGGAATTGGCCTTTTTAAATAAGGGGCTTAAGATTGTTTTAATTGATGAAAGAGAAAAAGAGAAAAAGGCGGAAACCTTTGAATATGAAGGTGGAGTTGTTGAGTTTATCGACCAGCTCGGCAAAGGAAAGACAGCGCTTTATAAGCCGATTGTCGCCTTTTCTACAGAAAAAGATGATGTTTTTGTCGAAGTGGGCCTACAGCACTTTAAAGATTACTACGATGAAAATGTTTATTCTTATGTAAATTGTATCCGAACAAAAGAAGGCGGAACGCATGTTGTCGGATTTAAGTCAGCATTGACACGGGTCGTCAACACTTATGGTCACAAAAACGGAATTCTAAAAGAAAACGAAAATATCCAGGGAGAAGATATTCGCGAAGGGTTGACCGCTGTCATAAATACCCGTATTCCAAACCCGCAATTTGAAGGGCAGACAAAAACAAAACTAGGAAACGGCGAAGTCAAAGGGATTGTAGAT
>MEUB01000064.1 GCA_001771535.1 candidate division WOR-1 bacterium RIFOXYB2_FULL_37_13 | reverse complement strand
CGACTTCCACATCCATGAGCCGGTGGCGAACGATAGAATAAGTTGTAACGGCGATAAATATTACGGTTGAACCGGGGCCGATCATTGTAAAACTGGTAATTCCAAAAGAGGGAAAAATCATGTTGGTGATAATACCTATTAATGCATTTAATAAAAACCCAAAAAACACATAATAAAGCTGGGTTTTCTGCAACCCCTGACTTTTTCTCATGTGCTGATATAAGTTGTAAAATGTTAAAGTAAAGAAAATTAGAAAATAAAGCAGTAAAAATGAATGTCCCCAACTGAAACTGCTCATATATTTCCCATGATAAATTTTAACGCTAGAAAGAACTTTATTAGTTAAAACTAAAAAGAAAATTAAAATTCCTGGAGAAAAGATGAAGATTTTTTTGAGAGTGGATTTTTTTGGAGGATCAAAAGGAAAAATATAACTAAAATACAAAGAAACGCTGGGAAGCAGAGAAACCGCTAAAAAAGCAACTTTTAGCCAAAGAAAGAGCAATGAAACATCTTTTTCATGCCAAACCATAAATATAGCAATATTCCATAAGGCTAACATGCAAGTTATAAAACCAAATGAAATATTTAGTTCATTGGTTTTATCTTTTAAATAAACGACTAATCCTAAGGATATAAGTGCAGCAGTAATTAAAAATGTAAAAATAAAATCAAATCTGCCAAGAAGCAAACAAGTTAAAATGCCTATTATTATAATGACTGCAAAAAAAACAGCGCTATTCTTCTTTAAAAATTTTCCTATAGTATTCGATTTCATCAATGTAAGCATTATAAAAGGTTCATAAAAGAAGGTCAAACGAATTTAGCTTATAAAACGTTTTCTGTGGCATCGTTTACTTTTTTCAAAAATCTTCTTTTTGTTCCACTGGTTGTTACTCTGAAGCTATAACCTAAAAAATGTTTTATGGAAGCGGCAGCAACAATAATAATCATATCTCCTTGTTTATGTTGTACATGTCTACGAAAATATTCGTGAATTGGTGAGCGCCCTTCGATCTCGGCTCCTCCTCTATAAATCAGGCCACTGGAAGGATCAAGAGCTTTTTTTACAACTGATGTGTGTGGATCAAATTCTTTTTCAGGACAAACAAACGAAGCTATATCAATAGCCATTTGTGTGAAAAGATTAAGTAATCCTTTTTTTTCAAGCAAATCAGCGTCAAAGGGAAAGACAAAACCTTTAGGAAAATAATCAACAATTCCTTCTGCTGCGTGTAAATTACCTGTTCTCCCTCCAAAAAAAGAAAGATTAAATCCATTGCTAAATACAACAGGCACCATTGTTTTTCCAAAAAAATATCTAGAAATTCCGAAACCTTGATAATGTCCTTTAACCATAGCTCCTGAGCCATAATTATAACTTAAAACTGAGTTTGCAATTGTTACGTCTCTTGCGATGTTAGAGGCAAACCCAATTAACCTATTTGCTATAGGATCAAAGGCCAAATAGGTTTTTGATGCTTTATTAATGAATAAATCTCTTACTGTATGATCGGGATATCCAGTTTGATCAGGCGTTAAATTGAAAGCTGATCTAATAATTGCTTGAAACTCTTGTGCTAAAATTCCATTTCTTAATTCTGAATTAATTTTACTTAAAAGATCATGAATTTCTATAATGCTTAAGTGAGCTTTTTCTCCTCCTTGCCGTGAAACAAACCTCCTATTTTTAATTTGATATTGCAATAATGTTTCGTGTAAAGTCTCGAGCTCTCCTCTTACAATGGCAGAGGTTTGTGGCCTAACAATCAAACTAGTTGGTTTCTCCACACCTTTAAAAGCCAATAAAGCTTTAGTCAAATAGGCTTCTATTGCTTGGGCTGCTTTTTCTCCTGCTTCTTTATCTACAAAGCAACTCCATTCATTGGCATGCATAGTCATGACTAAAGGCTTTACATCATTGAATTTACCTCTCAACACTACAAAAAAAGTTATTCCCTGAGCTACATTTTTTTCTGCCTTTTTATCGTCAAAAGGAATATCATGTTTCTCAAAGGTAGTCCGATCTCTAAGATCAAGTATAAAGTGCTCAAATTTGGTTAAAGTTCTTACTTCTTTTACCGCGACAAAAGAGGTGCTTTCCGGATCAAAGTCGGCTGTTGCGTTTATAACTTCATCTTTTGTTTCGGGGTCTATTTTAAAAAGAATTCTTGCCTTATGATTCTTAATATCAATATCACGATAAATTGTAGGACAAAACCCATAATCGGCGTAGAGTTTCCTGCAAACCGCTGTTAGTTCGTCTTCAACAAATGCAACCCCTTTACTGTGATCATGCACGACAGCTTCAAGCCGTCTTGATGCTTCAGCCAGCATATCTGATATGTCTCGGCTTTGCTTGCGTAAGTTGGTTTGGACATCTGCTGGTAATGGTGAGGGCTTAAAAGTTGAAAATAAGCTACGTTGAGCGTTGGTCACAAAAAAATTTCTAAGTTTTTCTTCACTCAAATTCAGAACGTTTTTTTCGCGCCCAATTGTAAAAAAGGATATATTTTGTTCATTGATTAAATGAAGAGGAAAGATTCTGATCTTTTCATATGAGGCAAGATTAACAACTCTTTTTAGAGTGAGGAGATTAATAATTCTTAAAACTTGTCCTAAATGAGGCGTTGCTTCAATTGAATAGAAAGTCCTAAGATTTATTTTTGCGCAGGAATCAAACCTTTGTGCTGAATTTTCTTTAAATGGGGTAAAAATTAATCTTCTACTTAGGGGGCTTGTCTTTGTCATTTTTAATCCCTCTTTTCTAAACCTTATTTTCTGAATGATTAAAAGAAGACAATTCCCAAGAAATGTCTTGCTTGAATCTCATTGCCGAGAGGGAATGAGTTCTTCTGTTTATAAATACAAACAAATCAAGGTCGAGAGTAGCGAAACCTATTTCATGAGGTATCCCTTTGTTTTTGAAGCCTTCTCTTACAGCTGCGTATTCTCCAAGACTATAATCTGGAATAACTTCTCCAAGTGCTTTAATTGGTGCAACTATACACGTTGCTATAAAATCCTCAAATGCTGTTTTATCATTTTCAAAAAGATCCATTGTCTCTCTAAAATTCAGTTCATGAACCATAAGGTACATAGAAGGAAGCTTTATATCAATCCTGAAATAACTTCGTGCGGATAATAAGCAGAGGTTGTGAATAACATATTGATAAAAAGTACAAAAATCCTCATACTTTTTAGGATTGCTAATATAATAGACCCTAAAAAAATTCGTCGGAATTTTTTTTACTACTCCCATCCCCATATCTTTCAGCTCTTTTTCCATATTCCAAAGCCTACGGCAACCATTCCAGAGACTACGAAGTCTGCTAGTGATTGTAAGCTTTTGTGCAGAAGGGGACGTAATGGAAGCCATCCTACCAGTAAACATTTTCCTTCTCCTTCTTATCTTTATCCCTGTTACTATTCTTTCGAAAAAATATTTAAAAAGTTTCACATTGGTTTAGGCGGGATAAAGTGTCCTTCGACAAGTTAAGAGTAACATTTTTTGAATATTAGAAGTACTAAAAAGTCATCTAATTAATGACCAAATTTCAATTAAGGTGTTATCTTTTTATTTATTTTCTTCTTCTTCTTCTTCTTCTTCAGAATCCAAACCTAAATCCATGTCCAAATCATCTAAATCATCAGAATCTTCTTCATCACCTAAGCCTTCTTTTAAATCAATATCATTTTTTGGCACAATGCCTTTGTTTATGACCGGACTTATTTTTGAATCAAGATCAAAAATTTCTTCCTCATTTTCTAGGCCTTCTTCTTCAGAAAGAAAGGCTTCTTCCTCTTCTTCAAGCTCTTCTTCTTCAAACTCTTTTTCAGGTTTTTCTTCAAGATTTTCTTTGCCCTTCCTGCTTGGCAGCGGCAGTTCTTCTTCCGTAATGATAGGAGGTAGGGTAATTCTTTTTGTTTCTTGCATAGGAAGCTCTTCTTCCAAAGAACCTTCCAGTGATTCTTCCTCAGGGATTATTTCCTCTTCTTGCAGCTCTTTTTTTATTTCCGGTTGTTCATAAATAGGAGGCCCCACTTTTACGGATTTTTCTTTTTCAAAACCTACAATCCTTACAACTGTTTTGCCTTCTTTTTTGCCGGGTTGTCCCAATATGATGCATTTGTTTGAAAGTGAAATTAAAACGGCATCTTCAATCTTTTGCTCCAAAGGAACAACATCGCCCAATTCCAAATTATGAATTTCTGCCATTGATAAAATTGAGCCGCCAACTGATACCGAAACCGGAATTTTTATGGAATTAAAAATTGGCGATGGAATTCTGCTGATTGACAGGGGAGCGGCTTTTTTGTTTTTGTTTAAATCTTTTAATATATTTTTTAATAAAAGCCCGCTGTAGCCAAAAATGATTCTTCCCATATTGCCGTTTATGCTCAAATCAATTGAGAAATATACAAAAGTTGATTGGGGATTAATGCTTGAATCTATGGTTATATCAGGTGATCCAACTTTCAAAAAAGCGGCATCTTTTATTGCTTCTTTGAAAAGATCGTAATAATGCGGGAAATAATCGGCAAGAACCCTGCTTAATACGATTTCTTCTGCTTCGGTTAAACCTCGATGGAGTTTTGCGGTTTCATCGCTTCCTAATGCCGCATTTATAAGCGAATCAGTCATTTGCATGTCAAAAGAAACAAATACTTCTTCATTGTAGCTTGACGATGTGACTTTTCCCTGAAAAACTGGCATGGAAGAAGATTTTAAGAAACTGGCATAAGTGTTTTGATATGCTTCTACCAGATATAATTCTGTGCCAAGCCTAAGCTTTTCTTTGAGCGCGCGGATAAGCCTGGCTGCAAAATTGTAATGCAGAAGATGGGCCTGTTTTAATTCTTCCCCTGATAGCCTGTCAAAGCCATATAAACCCAGTTTAACTTTTTTTGTAAGGGATTTAGATGGTTTATATGTTGTCCAATCACCAATCATTGGAGCAAGCTTTAAACTTCGCTTTTGCGGAGAAATTTCTGCCTTACTTTTATCTGCCATTAATTCCTATTATGCTCCTAATTTGTTAATAACTTGTGAAAGCATGTCTGACGCCGCTTTTACTATAGATAAGTTCGCGCTCATTGCCCGCTGATATTCAAGCGCTTTAATACTTTCCCCTGTGTAAAAAACATTGGAAGCTTCTAATTGCCCCGCCTTAATATTTCCGGCTATCCCTCCTGCAGTTATAGGGGTTGCGGGACTTCCAGACGCTAAACTTTCGATAAAAGTTGTTCCCGATCTTTGCTGAAGACCGGAAGGATTGGCAAAATAAGTTAATGCGATCTTATATCCCGTTGATCCGCCTTTGTAAAGAAGATCACCTGTCCCTTCATTCCATGAATAATCTAATTGCCAATCTCCGACAAGTCCGGTTATAGGAGTTAAAGAGCCGCTGGCATTTAAGCCATAAAGCTGCATCCCTTTGTCTGTAACAAGATTCCCGTAGCTGTTTATGTAGAATTTGCCTGCCCTAGTATATTCATACGAAGCGCCATTGTCGCTTGAAACAACAAAAAGGCCTCTTCCGTCTATGGCCAGATCTCCCTGCGCGTTTGACGAAGAAAAAGAGCCTTGTGAAAAATCTACCGCAATATTTGATATTCCGACACTTGATCCCTCCTGGATAGGATTGGTTCCCCCAATGTTGGAAATATTAGATGCAGAAGTGCCAGGTCTTATAAGCTTTTCAAATATAGCCTGAAAAGAGGTGTCAAGCCCTTTGTACCCTGTTACATCCATGTTTGCGATATTGGTAGAAGTTATATCCAGCGCGGCGTTGTAAACTTCCATTGCCGTTTTGGCGCGGCTCATCATATTAAACATGATTTTATTACCTCCTTATTGAAATTAAGTTTTCAGGCGGGACAATTTTATCTCCCACTTCAATTTTTAATGAACCTGAGTCTATTGTAACACCTTTTACCGTTCCGCTGAATTTTTGGTTTGTAGCGGGATCAATCGCGTCAACTACTTTACCGATAAGATTTGCTTTTGCTATCATCTCTTGGTATACAGAGGCAGCCGGAGAGAATAAATTTGCAGGTTGCGATGAAGTTGTCTGATATGTTGACTGCATCCCGCTCCAAAAGCTGTTGTTGTTTTCTTCTTCATTGTCGTTGCTTCCATTTGTAATTTCAAGCAGCTTTGAAGCCAGCAGATTTTTGAACACATTTGGATTTATATATTGCTGCTGCTGATCCAAAGATGACGAAGACTGTTGATAGTCGCTTATATTGAAAGGATCCATTGCGTAAGCATTGGTTGAATAAGCGTTAAGAGGCAAAGGAATGCTCGTCATATTTTTGGACCTCCTTTATTTTTATCTGGTCAAATTTTATATGCGCCAAATTAAGCGCTGCTTCCAATTCGGGCAAAGAATCCTGCAAGCTCTTGTTTAATTCGGGCGAAGCCGCAATTTGAATAGAAACAAATCCATTTCTGCTTGCAAAAGAAAGGTCTATTTTCCCAAGATGCTCTTCTCTTAGCATAAGTGCCAGTTCAACTTTTCTTTGGCTTTTGACAAGTTTTGCCTGTTCGGCTATCTGGTCTATTAATAACTGGAGATCAATTTTTGAAACA
The DNA here is from genome assembly GCA_001771535.1 of candidate division WOR-1 bacterium RIFOXYB2_FULL_37_13. GTDB lineage: Bacteria > Margulisbacteria > WOR-1 > XYC2-FULL-46-14 > XYC2-FULL-37-10 > XYC2-FULL-37-10. Next base: position 15,048 of record MEUB01000064.1, on the reverse strand, counting down.
ATATTTGACGTTGTGCCCGACGTTTCCAAATTTCCAAAGAAAAAAGAAGGAGGAACGACAGGGTTAGGCATAAAGTTGGCAAGAATTTCTTTTATAACTTTTAAATTATTTGTTTCAAATTTATCGTTTTGTTCCGGTTGCTGCGTCATCCGGCTTTGTTGTTTTGTTGCATCCTGTGTTTGGCAGTTCTGACTTGAATTCGGCTTATAATTTTCTTTGGATTTTTCAGATCCGTAATCGGCATCAAGATTTGTTTCAAAATTAAATTTTAAAGGAGTAATTCCAATGAGCGATTCAATTTGATGCCACGTTTTTGATGATATTTTATTTTTATTATCCAAACCGTCTTGGGCTTTTTTTAGTTCTTTATTAAATGAGTCATCCGCGCAACGGTTTGAATTGGCAGTCGAAATATTTTCAGTTTGGCTAACGGGCTGAACTTCTGTCACGTTCATACCTCCATGTATCTTATCGTAAGAAGAGACAGAAAACTTGAATTGCCGCGGGGGAGACTCGAACTCCCAAGGGTTGCCCCATACGCACCTTAAACGTACGTGTCTGCCATTCCACCACCGCGGCGCTGGTTAAAAGTATATCATGCTCTCAGCACCTCGACAACTTCCTCGAGTTTCATTGCCCGCGAACCTTTTACAAGCAAAAGGTCTCCTTTTTTCAGTGTCTTTGTTGCAAATTCTATCACTTTTTTGTTTGATGTAAAGTGGTAATTTCCTTTCATATTTTTTGAAAGTTTTCCAACGGTAACAAGCAGATCTATTTTCAGTTTTTTTGCCAGCCTGCCAATTGATAGATGCAATTTTTTTGACTCTTTTCCAAGCTCGAGCATATCTCCCAAAATTGCTATTTTTCTTTTGGCTTTTTCTGCTGCCAGCATATAAAGGATCGCTTTCATGGATGAAGGGTTCGCGTTGTAAGTATCATTTATTATAGTAACGCCGTCTTTTCTTTTTATAATTTCCATTCTTTTGCTTGAAGGTTTAAATCTTTTCAAGCCTTTTATTACAGAAGATTTTTTAATGTTTAAAATTTTTGCGATTTTAACAGCTATAAGAGCATTAAGTAAGTTATGGTTTCCCGGAGGCCTCACCCTAATTTTGGTAGTTATATTATCTTTAAGGAGGTTTGTCCCTCTCCTGTGGGGAGAGGGAAGGTTGATGTCATTTCTTCCGAAAGTTTTCATCTTTATTCCTTTTGGAACAAATTCTTTCAGGTATTTAAAATATTTGTCATCTTCTGGAAGGATTGCTGTGTTGCCGGGCTTTAAGAAAGAAAAAATTCCGGCCTTTGTTTTTGCGATCTCTTTTTTGTTTTTGAAATATTTTAAATGAGCTTCGCCTATGTTTGTAATTACTGCTATTGTCGGGCGCGCGATTTCCGCGAGCTCTTTTATTTCTCCTTCTTTTTGCATCCCCATTTCAACAACTGCCGCTCGATGCTTTTTATTTAATTGTAAAAGAGTAATAGGCACGCCTATTTCATTGTTCAGATTTTCTTTGGTTTTTAATGTTTTTAGCTTTTGAGAAAGGACTGAAGAGATCATGTCTTTTGTTGTTGTTTTTCCGGCGCTTCCGGTTATTGCAATTACTGGGATGTTGAATTTCATTCGGTGGTAACCGGCGATATTTTGAAGGGCTTTTAGGGTGTTTTTGACTTTTATGACAGCGGCTTTTTTAGTGTGGAAATGTTTTGAAACGATTAATGCTGCTGCACCTTTCTTAATTGCTTTGTCCAAAAAAATATGGCCATCAAACTTTGGACCTTTTAAGGCAAGAAAAGCATCTCCCTTTTTGATATTACGGGTATTGGTTGATATTGAATTTACTTTTTGTTCTGGATCTCCGTTTAATAACTTACCATGAGTGGCTTTTAAGAGTTCATCAATAAAAAACATATATTATATTATACTATAGATGTTTATAAATTAGACATTAGACATTGGTCATTGGACATTGGAAATTGATCATTGATCATCTCCCCCCAACCACAATCTCCGGAATTCTAATTGTAGGCTGGGCATCCGAGACAGGGGCGTGATCATATTTGCCGCAGACCCCCACCTGAAAACCGAGATCGTTGCCGACCATATCAATTGTTTCCAGCACTTTTGGCCCGTTTCCTGTAAGGATTGCTCCTCGGACGGGCGATGTGATCTGACCGTTTTCTATCAGGTAGGCTTCATTTATTTCAAAGACAAAGTCGCCGTTTGTAATGTTAACTTCTCCTCCACCCATTCTTTTTACAAAAAGGCCGTTTTTGACCGAACTTATAATTTCCCCGGGATCTGTTTTCCCAGGAGCGATTAATGTATTTGTCATGCGTGGAACAGGTTTTGTACGAAACGATTCTCTGCGGCCGTTTCCCGTTGGTTTCATTTCAAGTTCTCTTGCCGTATACCAGTCATTTAGATAGCCTTTAAGAATCCCATTTTCTATTAAGATTGTTTTTTGGGCATGAGTCCCTTCATCGTCAAACGCGTAAGATCCAAATTTTCCTTGTAGAGTTGTATCGTCCATGACGGTAACAAGAGGGGAGGCGACCTGTTTTCCGATTTTGCCGCAAAAAATTGAAGTTCCTTTCATTATAAAGTCGGCTTCAAGAGCATGTCCGCATGCTTCATGGATAAGCGTCCCGCCGGCTTCGGAAGATAGGACTACCATCATTTTACCGGATGGGGCATGCGGGGCATCAAGCATTTTTATGGCTCTTTCTGCTGCCTTTTTCGCGTATTCTTCGGCAGGATAAAGATCAAATAATTCAAAACCTACCGTTCCGCCAGGGGCTTCATATCCTGTTTGAAGTATTCCGTTTTTTTCAGCGATTACATTTATCAAATATCGGGTTCTTGTCCTGTTGTCTTCGACATAAACTCCGTTTGAGTTGGCAATTGTTATGGCTTGGTTGGAGTCGGAATATTTTACAGTAACTTGTTTTATTTTTTCGCCAAAAGAACGAGCCGTGTCATTTAAAATTTTTATTTTATCCAGTTTTTCTTCGATAGGAACCAAATCAGGATGTTTTTTGATTTTCCCTAATCTTTCCGAAATTTGAGGAATGAGCTCGTCTGATGTTTTTGTCTTTTTGCTTTTTTTTATGGAAGAGGAAATTTTTATAGCGGTCTCTTTTAAACTTGGAAAACTTATATCGGTTGTCGCCGCATAATAGATTTCTTTTTTGTCTATCAAACGGATTCCCGCGCCAATGTCTGTGCCGGAGTTTATCTTTTCTGCCTTGTCGTCTTCAAATGCAATGCTTGTTGATGTTGTTTCTTCAATAAAGATTTCAGCCAAATCTCCGCCGTTCCTAAGAGAGATGTTTAATATTTCTTGTAGTTCATCGGAGGTTAGCATTGTTAATAAATTATTTCACCTTGAGCTAAAAGCTTTACAAATTGAAGGGCGGGAGTTATGTGTATATTTCCGTCTTTCAAGCTTTTTTCTCCCATGTACACTAGCCATTGTTGAGTAAGTTTTATGCCTTCTTCTAAGGAACGCAATCCCGTTCCAAATTTATGATTATAGTGTTTTGAAGCTTTTACTTCGATGGCTACTATTTTATTGCCTTTTTGCCATACAAAATCTACTTCACTTCCCGAAGGTGTGCGCCAATAACTTAAGGTGCCTCCAGCTCCAGAATAGTGAATATAGGCTGATAATTCATGAAATAGCCATGTTTCTAGTGCTTTTCCCTTCCAATCGGACTCAAGAGGTTCTTTTGCTCCACCGCTTGCTACCCGTAAAATACCGGCATCAAACCAATAAAATTTTGGATGTGAAACTTCTTTGATTTTTGCTCTTTTTCTATAAGAGGGAAGCCAATGTCCTATCAATGTGTCCTCTAAAATATTAAAAAAACCACGCACAGAATTGCGGTTAACGCCGCTATCGCGAGCTATTCCCGCAATATTTGTTGTTTGAGCTCCTGCTAATGCAGCAATATCCATAAATCGTGCGAAAGAATCTAGTCGTCTAACTAATCCTTCTTCTTTTATTTCTTCGCGCAAATATGTTTCAATGTAGCTAGTTAAGAAATCATCGCGTTCAAAATTGGTTGATGCATTAATGCTCGCAGGCAGTGAGCCATATGTTATTAATTGTTCAATAGGGACAGAAAAATTAAGCTCTTTTGATGTAAGAGGAAAAAGATGCCTTATTACTGCACGCCCTGCCAATAAATTGGCGCCCCCTCGTCGAATCTTTCTTGCGGAAGATCCGCTTAAAACAAATAACTTATGGTTGTGATTTTCCATTAAATTATGGATTTCATCCAGCAGTGAAGGAACCTTTTGTATTTCATCAAGTACAACCCATTTTGTCCTTGGCTGTGCATTGACTTCTTGCTCCAATAGCATTGGATTTTTCAAATACTCCAAATTAACGCGACTTGGCAAAAGATCTATCATATAGGCATTTTTGAAATTTTGGCGAATCCATGTTGTTTTGCCTACCCCACGGGGTCCAAAAAGAAAAAACGCCCTTGCAGGTTTTACTAATCCCCTTTTGTATAGCATATAACCATTTTAACCGTAAATATGGTGGTTGTCAATACAGTAAAAATCTCCGCCGTTTCGCAGGGTTATATCGAGCAATTCTTTTAATTCTTCGCGCAAAAGCATGATTATTAATTATAAATCGCTTTTGTTTTCTATTCAAACTGAGATTTAGCTCGCCGGATAGCCGCATTCTTGTAGAATTTTTTGCTGCCCTTGGGCTTGAAGGATTGAAGCCAAAATGTTTTGGTCAAAGCGCCAACTGTTGGTTGCAAGGTAACAAATTGTTATTGCTGTCGCGGAATTTGAAATATTGTATTGTTGAGGTATGTCGATTTTGTAGTTGGCCAGAAATTTTAACAGTTCTATCGCTGTTTCCGCTTGAAAGTTGTTGAGACTGTAGCTTCTTATAAAAATATTTTTAAGATACATATAATTGTTATCAAGATATTCTTTTAATCCTATCGTGCTTACATAACTGTCTTCTAAAACGACTAATATCGCAGGAAAAATCTTTGAGTAGTCCTTGATATCCAAATGGGCAGTTTTTTCTACGAAAGCCCTTGCCGCATCATTGAAAGCCCCTTGATTTAATTTATATAAAGAATTATTGTGCCAACATATTGAATATAAATCAATATCTTTGGTCATTCCCGTCGCGCTTAAACTATAATATTGCTGTATTGGAATTAAAGGGGCAAAAGGTTGGCTTTCATCTAAAAGAGTATTAGTCGGCACTGTAAAGTTTCTTACTGTCGCACCATATATTTTATTGTCATAGCTCGATCCGGCAATGTCCGCGTCTCCTGATAAAATCCATTGGTAAAGCATCTTTGTTTCTTCTGCTGATTCCTCCTGTAAGCCTGAAGATGCTATCCATTGGTCTATTTGCTTGCCATATCCGCCGCTTAAATTGGTGGGATAAGTGTCTAAATCAAGCTCTTCTGAGCCTTCAAAAATGTCGGTTCTTTGGCTGGTGTCATTTGCCGGATACCGAAGAATAGAATTTGCCGCTAATCCGGTTATTTCATCAGAATAAATAGTTAACGCAATCTCTGAAGTAATCTTGACAATCCCGTTTTCAAGCTCAAACAGCCTTGGCGGTATGGGGGCGTCTGGCTCGCTGATTTTCACAGCAAGATAAGCTGCTTTTAAGGTTTCATACTCCTGTAATTCGTTTTTATGTTTTGATATTAAAGTTGCAAGATAAATTTTCATAAATTTTGCTCCGCCTAAAAATGAATTTCTTTCATTTGGAAGGCTTCTTAAGAGTTCTTTATTGTTTTGGTTATCAATTTCCCACTTTACATGCAGCCATTCATGTATAATTACCATGGCCAGCATTTGAGGGCTTTCAATTGTTCCTTCTGGAGTCAGCGAGTCTATCCAAATTTTTCGTATATAGGGAATTGCTTCTCCTCCAGCTCCTCCCATAGTTCTTTCAGCAACTTTACTGTTGATCTCGTTTGTAAAATATATTCCTGTTACATCTTCACAAATATTATCGTATACATCGAGTTCTTTTAGAATAGCTGTAACTTCGGCCGGCAAATCCAGAGGAGAAAGCTCAACTGCTCCTTTTGTTTTTACTTCATTCAAAGAAAAACCAGTATTTCTTGCCGGAGGATCAAAAATATTATCAGTTGATAAAAGAGAGCGTATTTGCTCATATGAAAAACCAACTTCTAAAGCGATGCTGATATAAGTTGCCAACAAAATTTCTGTCGATTTAAATATTTCCTGGCTTTGCGTGGTCGGATTCGCAAAATAAGAAGCCTTTGCTTTGTTGCAACTTTGCGCGACCCTGTCTATTTGCTCCAAAACATCAGCTCTTACGGCATAGTCGTCTGTCTTTTCGGGAGAACTGACTGCTTCTCCAAATTTGGCAAAGAATTCATGCTCGCGCTTTAAATCAATTCCCGGCATGCTTGTTTTCTCCATTCTTGCGTTTATTTCACTATCTGAAATTCCCATGGATAAAGCAATGTTGGTTAATACGCATAATCTTCGATAAGCATTTATTTTGGCCTGGCTTCCCAGAGGCGCGCGACTTAAGTCAAAACTCGCGTCTTCTATTATACTGGTTAAAATCGGCCTTTCTTGCGGAAGAATGGGGGTATTGCGCTTAAGTTTATTTAATAAAGATAATTTTCTGTTTATAGTAAAATCAGAATTATATAGGAAACTAAAATCATTTAAAAGATTTCTATAATTAATTGTTGCCTTTGACGCAATCTCCCCTAATTTTTGATCAACCTTTTTTGCGTCGGCATTTAATAAAATACAATCTAAAGCCCACCAAAAGGCGTTTAATCTTTTCAGCGCTGCCGATTTTGAAGTGCTTACAAACCCGTCATAATTGTCAATTTCATTTTTTGCCAATTGACCGACTCTTTGATATGTTTTTTCTGCGGCAGCGTTTTTTGTTTTTGCATCTTTCGCGTTTTCAAATTCAAAAATCAGCGCGTGATCTTCAGGTTTAAGCTCGGGATTTATCCTTCTCGCGATTTCTATCAATTTTGGAGATTGAAAACCTTCTCTTGCCGATTGCTCTATCAGCGTTTGCAGTTGAATTAATGCTTCATCATTTATGGTTACTGTCTTTGATTCTTTGCTATAAGTAAAAGCTTCCGCGAATAATGCTTTGGCTTTTTCTATTGTTTCAGGTTCGGAGAGAGGCGTTTCTAATAATGAAGTTTCTATCGGCGTTGATGCTGCGGCTAATGAAGGGCTTGTTTCTCCTTTTGCTCCTTCCAACTGTTGGATTGCGGGAGGAGGAGGCTCTTTTAATGTTTTAGTATTTTTAGCCCATTCAAAAATCTTGTCAGCATTATTTATATCTTCACATTTTGTACCTATGGGAACCGTAACCCCCAAAATTTCTTTTTGTATCCGTGCGTTAAATCGCGAGCCGAAAGCAAGCCTTCTTAATTCTGTCGCATCTTTGGGGTCATTTTTGGTTATGATAGAATCTGCTGGAACATTTTTTGCTTCATTTAAAAATCCCGTGAAAGCTTTTCCCATGTTGTCAGGATCTAATTGATATTCTATGTATTCCTGTTGAATTGATTCTTCAGCTGCCAATCTCTTTGTTTTATCGGTGGGGGAGACCCTGTCAAGATGAGCTTCTTTATCAAAATAAAGTTTCCATGCTGTTTCTTCTGAAATACCTTCTCTGTCAGCGTATTCTGAAACTTTTTTGCTGGCGAGAGAGGCTTCTTTTCCATCAATTATTTCTGCTTCTGTACCTGGTTGCGTTTCCGTTTCTCCTATTAATTTCCAGCCTCTTGCCGAAATCGTAATAAAATCTATTTCCTGCGGATTTATTCCGAGAGCTTTTAATTCTTCAAAACTGAGGCCGTCTGAAAGATCGACTTTAACAGAATCTTTTGGCTGGGGATCGGAAGAAGAGGTTATTATTACAGTATCGCCTTCTGTTTTTGCATAAACAAAAGTTTGAGCAGCACCGACTCCTTTGTCATTTGTCGCTTTTATTTTATCTATTTGTTCCCTGCTTAATTTTTGATTGCCATATTTTAATATGTTAAGATATCCATCGCCGGAAACTTTTGGATCATTCATAAATTCCCCTTTAAAAATAAAATAACCCCTACATCAGGCAAGAAAGAGTCTTATTTATATGGATTATGATAATATATCGAAATAACAAGGGGTAAAATTGCATGAGCAAAGCTGTTTTGCAAAATATATTTGTTTGAAATTTCCCCGATAAAACTAAGAAGAATTTAGAAGAAAGGAGTATGCCTTTACAAGGAGAAGATTACAAATGTCTTTTTGTGTATTGCCTGCGATCCATGCGAGAAAATCCGTCAATGCTGTTTTAATCCGCGTATTTTGTAGAAATTTAGAATCAAGAACTCCTTCACATTCTTCTACTCTTAATCCTATCTTTGCAGTGCCAGCCGGATTGATACTTCCTTCTGATTATTTACAAGAAATTATTGAGTGCAGGGAAAAGGTAGGCAAGATTGCTTCTGATTTTGTCGAAAAAGACGCGGCGCTTATGAAGGATTCTTTTGAATATGCAAATAAATCACATAGGGGGCAGTTTAGGAAAAGAGGAGAAGCTTATATTACGCATCCCTGCGCTGTCGCTCAAATACTTCATGAACAAAAAGCAGATGCAGAGACGCTCGCAATGGGGCTTTTGCATGATGTAATTGAGGATGGAAGGATTGATGGGGAAAGAATTACAAGAAAAAAACTGGAAGAAAAATTCGGGAAAGAAATTACTTTTGGAGTAGATGGAGTGAGCGAACTGGGGAAATTGTCTGATGACGAAAAACTTTCTGATGCTGAAATGATATTGAAACTTCTTGAGTATGGGATAAAAGATATACGAATTCTTCAAGTAAAACTTGCCGACCGCCTTCATAATCTGAGGACATTAGGTGCTATGCCGAGAGCAAAGCAGATAAAGAAAGCAAGGGAGACACTAAATGTTCATGCAAAGATAGCAGATAGGCTGGGAATGTGGGAATTAAAAAGGGAGCTCGAGGATTTATGCTTTATGTATCTTGAGCCTGAAAAATATCAAGCGATAAAAAATGCAAGAGATGAAATTGTTTATAAGGAATTCAAAGGTTTAACGGATGCGAAAAAAGAATTGGTCACAGTGCTTAAAGAAAATGGGATAAAAGGAAGGGTCATTATAGAGTGTCGCGGAGTGTATGAGCTTTCTCAAAGGATGGCTAAGAGGGGAATTACAGAAGAAACTTCTTATGATGTTTGGCGATTGAGTGTTGTTGTTCCAGAGAGCAATAAGGAGGGAAATTGTTTCTCTGCCCTTGGATGTTTGGATGTAAGTTATGGGTCAGTGACAGGAACTACACAGATACATATTGGCCGGCCGAAAGCAAATGATCATCAATTTATTGAAACAGCCATATCCGTTTATGGGATTGGGAACATTTTAATCCATATAATGGATGAAAAAATGTATAGAGGTTATCGGTACGGGATTTTCGCAAAGCCTCATGCTGAAAGAAAAAATAACTGGATAGCCGATGTGTTGAGAGAACTGAGGGAGGAAGGAATAACTTCTGAAGAAGAACTTGGCAGAGTTATATTGATCCATTGTGATCCTGTAAGAGTATGCACTCCGAAAGATAGGAAAAGAGAATTCCCTTTTGGTGCCACAGTTTTAGATTTTGCAAGATGGGTTCATGAAGAGGTCTTTTTGCATGCGGTTGGAGCAAAAATAGATAAGCGTCCTTGCAGTCTTTTTGATGTTTTACGGGATGGTAGCACGATAGAAATAATAACTGATCCTACATCGTATCCAAATATTGATTGGATAAATCATGTAACAATGCCTGAAGCCAAAAGTGCATTGAGATCTTTTTTAAGAAAAAGGAGCAATGATATTTTGTTTTTAGATGCCATGAGATTATTACAAAGAGAAGCTGAAAAGCTTTATATGACATCGGAAGATTTGGTAAATACAAAACTGTTTTGGAAGTTTTATGGTCCGTTGGGATATATAGATCCTGTGCTCTTGTTATTTGACATTGGAAGAGGAGAACGAAGCATGGCAGATGTTGCAAGCGGGCTTAAAAGATTATATTTTGGTTATGAAAAGACTCTTATTGAAGATGATTGTAAAAGGGAGCCCTATTACCTGGGGGCATGGGCAGATAATAGACCTGGCATTTACGGTAAATTAGGAACAACTTTGGGTAATGTTGGGCTTAATATTACATCAATGGAGGATTTTCCTTTTATACATTCAAATGGTCGGATTTTTCTTGTTTTTGGCGTTGATGTTTTTGTCGATCAGGAGATTGGTGGAATTGTAAGCGAAATTCAACGCATACAAGCAGGAAGAATCGCAAGTGCGACTTTGGGAGGTTATGGGAAACTATTAGAATTAGATATATTTGACAGGATTGATTGTTGGTTTAAAAAATTAGAATATCTAATTTCTAATATCTAATTTCAATTTTCCGCTTTCTGTTCTCTGCTCACTGCTATCTAATTTATGGCACAAAATTTTGTGCCCCTACGCCGCCCCCCAACTTTCCCCGACTCCCACATCCACAACAACGGGAACATCTAGCAAAATAGCCTTTTCCATCTCTTCCTGAACGATCTTCTTAATGCTTTCGACTTCATTGTCAGGGATTTCAAAAACTAATTCATCATGTACTTGCAATATGAGTTTACAGTTTACAGTGTACAGTTTACAGTAAAGATTAATCATTGCAACCTTAATCATGTCAGCCGCGGTTCCCTGGACCGGAGTGTTGATTGCTGTCCTTTCAGCAAACCCTCGGAGCCCCTGGTTTGGTGAATTGATGTCGGGAAGGGGGCGTTTTCTTCCAAGCATTGTTATAACATATCCGTTTTCCTGAGCTTCTTTAATTGTCTTGTCCATAAACTTTTTTACGCCCGGGTAACGTTTGAAATATTTTTCAATAAATTGCGCCGCTTCCGTCTTTTTGATATTTAAGTTTTTAGCCAATCCAAAATCCGATATCCCGTAAACTATTCCAAAATTGACAGCTTTGGCGGAAGAGCGCATTTTTTTTGTGACTTCATTAATTGGAATGTCAAAAATTTCCGCTGCGGTTGCCGTATGGATGTCTTCTCCCGATTTAAAAGCCCTTATCATATTCTCGTCCTTGGATAAATGAGCCAAAATCCTAAGCTCTACTTGAGAATAATCAGCGGCAAGAATTTTATCTCCCTTTTTCTGCGGAACAAAAGTCTCCCTTATCCTTTTTCCCATATCAGATTTTATGGGGATATTTTGCAGATTGGGATTAGAGCTTGAAAGGCGGCCGGTAGCAGTTATTGTCTGATTAAAACTTGTATGTATTCTACCGGTCTCTTTTCTTATAAGCATAGGAAGTGAATCGACATAAGTTGATTTTAGTTTTGCTGCCGTCCTGTATTCCAGGAGCTTTTCGGCTATTTCAAAATCTTTTGCCAAAGTTTCCAAAACTTCCGCGTCGGTTGATGCCCCTGTTTTTGTTCTTTTTATCACGGGGAGTTTTAATTTGTTAAAAAGTATTTCCGAAAGCTGTTTGGGGGAGTTTAAGTTAAATGTTTCGCCTGAAATTGCAAAAATATTCCTTTCCAAATCTTTTATCTGTCCATCTATTTCATGGCTTAATTTTTCAAGCTCTTTTGCATCTACAAAAACTCCTGCCTCTTCCATTTTGATCAAAACGGAAAGGAGAGGCATTTCAATATCAGCAAAAAGTTTTTCCATATTCTCTTTTTTTAGCAGGTTTTCAAAAACAGTTTTCAAACTAAAAGTTACCTCAGCGTCTGAACAACCGTAATCTTTTGCTGTTTCAACAGGAACTTCCGCAAAGTTATTGGCTTCTGCCTCTTTTCCAATTAGTTCATCAAGTTTTATCATCTCGTGGCGTCCCAGATATTGCGCGCCCGCCCGTTTCAAGCTGTATCTTTGAACTGTTGGATCAATCAGATATGCCGCGACCATTGTGTCAAAATATGGTTGAGCGACTTCGATATCGTATTTAAGCAGTACCTCTATGTCATATTTTAAATTATGCCCAATTTTTAGTTTTTCTTTATTTTCCAATACAGGTTTTAACGCGGCCATGGTTTTTTTAACGTCTAAGTTTTTCTCTTCTTTATGTCCAAGAGGTATGTAAAAAGCCTCCCCATGTTTCATTGAGAAAGATATTCCTATCAGATTTGCGGAAAAGGTGTCGAGGCTATCGGTTTCTGTGTCAAAAGCGAACGAATCGACCTTATGCAGTTTTTCACAAAGTTCTTTTAAGTCTGATTCATCTTTTACAAGCTTAAAATCAAACTTGGATATTTCGAGCCGTTTTGCTTCGACTTTTTCTTCATTTGTAAGCGTTTGATTTTTCTTGTATTTGTTAATCAGTGACTTAAATTCAAACCTTTCAAAAGCTTCGACAGCTTTATCCCAGTTAATCTCCAGTTTTTTTGAAAAATCAGCCTCTATCGGGGCGTCTGTTACTATAGTGCCGAGCCTTTTGCTCAAAAGCCCTTTTCCCTGCTCATTTTTAAGTGTCTCTCGAAGTTTTGGTTTTTCAATCTTATCCGCATTGGCAAAGATATTGTTTAGCGTTCCGTATTTTTGAAGGAGTTCTGTTGCGGTTTTTTCTCCGATTCCTGGCATCCCCGGAATATTATCAGATGTATCTCCTTTTAGAGCTTTAAAATCAATTAATTGTGTGGGGGCAAGCCCGTATTTTTCTATAACCGCTTTTTCGTCATAAATTATAATGTCGGAAAGTCCTTTTCTGGTTGTCAAAACTTTTATTTTGTCGTTTACAAGCTGGAGTGGATCCAAATCACCGGAGACAATCTCGACATCATATCCTTCTTTTGAGGCTTTAACGGCAAGGGTTCCTATAATGTCATCCCCTTCAAACCCTGCAAGCTCAAGCATGGGGATGTTTAAATTTTCTACCAGCTCTTTTATAAGGGGCATCTGTTCGTAAAGAGAGGGTGGAGCTTTTAGCCTTTTTGCTTTGTATTCTTTATATTCTTTATGGCGAAAGGTTGGTTCTCTTCTGTCAAAAGCAATCGCCAAAAAATCGGGGTTCTCTTCAATTATTTTAAGAAGCATCATAGTAAATCCATAAATTGCGTTGGTAACAAGCCCTTCTGCGTTTTTCATAGTATCGGGAAGGGCGTAGAATGCTCGATATGCGAGAGAATTCCCGTCGATTAGTATTGCTTTTTTAGATGACATTGTTTGTTTTTACCACTTATTAGTATTTTATTGCAAAAAACGGCTATTTTAATTAAGCAGTTTTTGAAAAATGCGTTTGTTTTTTTAGATTCTTAAATCTTATTTCAAAAAGATCAAACAATGTTTTTCTTCCTAAAAGATTAGGAATATTATCGGTATCAGCAATTGCTACATCTAAGGGAATCTCGTGTTTGCCAATTAATAAATCCATTTTATGAATATAAGCCGCTATCTCTGAACCGATGCCTTTAAGTCTGATCTTTTTTCCTTTTTTAATTTTATGGCCAAATAGTTCGCCGAAACTTCTCTTGATTATGCTGACATCCGCGCCAGAATCAACGTACATGGTAACGGCTCTCCAAATTTTGTTTTTATCCTTAATATGAATTTCTGCAACAGGCCTCATAATAGAGCCAAAAGATTCTGATATTTCTTTGCTCCAATTATATCTAATCATAAAAGAAGGCAATCTTTTGAAGGGACTGCGCTCATAAGCGGTTCTTGGAAAGGGAAAAGTTTTTTTGACTTATTATAGGCTTCTAATGCTGTTTTGCCTGCGCTTACAGTTTTATTAACAACTGCAATAACTTTCCCTGCATAAGAATTTTGTAGCTTATGCATATTTTTATTTAGCCAGTTAAAGTCAGAATGTTTTCTTTTTTGTTGAGGAACCATAATCAATATAGTACAATTTTTTTTGAAGTTTAGCAAATGTCTGTTAACGAATTATTTTTTTAAGTTATCAATTATTACAATTTTTGAATCTGGCTATATATTTTCCGATCAGAAAAGGAGGATGGGTTGGAGCTACTATTCTTTTGCAAAACGAAAACTGTATGCCAGAGTCTTTTTGTGATAAAATTAATTGCTATGGAAAACAAAGATATCAGATGGGTTCAGCGGTTTGCAAACTATCAAAAAGCTCTACAGCAACTTTCAAAATTCATAGAAAAAGGGGAATTAAACGAACTTGAGGAACAAGGGCTTATACAATCTTTTGAATATACTCACGAGCTTGCATGGAATACATTGAAGGACTTTTTGGAAAATCGCGGGAATAAAGAAATTTACGGATCAAAAGATACGACCAGAGAAGCCTTTAAACTTGATTTAATTTCCGAGGGAGAAGTTTGGATGGATATGATTCAAAGCCGTAATGAAACTTCTCATACCTATAACGACGAAACTTCTAAGAAAATTTCTCAAAGTGTTATTAATAAGTATTATCCTGAATTTGTGGTACTGGAAAGCAAATTGAAAGACCTTGTAAAAAAAGAGAACAAATGAAGTTCGGGCTTAAAGAAGAAATTATTGATAAAATAAACAGTGTCTTTGTCAAGCATTCTGAAGTGGAAGAAGTCATTTTGTACGGATCTCGAGCAAAAGGGAATTTCAAAAAAGGCTCTGACATAGACCTTGTACTTAAAGGCCAACAATTAGATATTTCTTTGTTAAACAAAATAAATCTTGAAATCGATGATTTTCTTTTGCCATATTCTTTTGACATTTCCATTTTAAACCAAATCAACAATCCAGAGTTGATTGATCATATAAAAAGAAATGGGATTAGCTTTTATTCTTCAAAGGGCTCAAAAATTTGAAATGTTTATCATAATGTAATAAAGGTTGGAACTTCTAAAGGGAAAACCCGTCTAAATGAATGAAGATATAAATCTAGAAGATAAAAGGCTACTTCAAGAATTTTTAAATGGAGATAAAAGTTGTTTTGATGTTTTGGTTGTGAAATATCAGAATAAAGTTATTAATTTATGTTTCAGATTTTTGGGGAATTATGATGATGCTTGTGATTGCGCGCAAG
>MEUB01000063.1 GCA_001771535.1 candidate division WOR-1 bacterium RIFOXYB2_FULL_37_13 | reverse complement strand
GCAAGAAAAAGAAGCAATACTTGTTAATGGCATGGGATCTGCTTTTGCAAGAAATGAAAAATCTTATATCGAAGCATTAAAAAGAATGCTTATTGAGGGAGTCTCCTCATTAAAAAGTCTGCATACTGCTGAGAAAGGCTGCTCTCCGTTGCTATCTCTTTCAGAAGACGAGGATCTTGCTATTCTCATAGCACGAGGGCAAACTGACAAAAAAAGAGAGCATGCTTTCGTTTTTATATTAGAAATTCCAAAAATATTAACAATTAACGGGCGTAATTATCAAGAATTTTTTGCCTTCTTTAGAATTGAACCCGAGTACATTAAAGGATGTCAAAAACATCTTGTAATATTTGAAATATACATTCCAAGAGATAGAAGGCCATGGTATGCATGACCAATCCTTCTGGTTTTCATCCAGTATTTATTTTCTGACTTTCGCCAATAACCTCATAAAAAATTCTTAAAATTATGTATTGAACGTGTTGCGAAAGTTCCTCTTGACTTTTTAAATGACTAATTATATTATGTCTTGCAAATGAGACGATATTGTCTTATTGAAGAAATAAAATATGCTTAAAGAAGAACTCATTACAAAAGCCAAAGAAGAAGGGCTGCCTGTTAAAATCCTAGAAAAAGAGGCGCTCCAAATTTATATTTTAAGCGAATTATTTGCTTTGCCAAGCTCAACTTTGCTTACTTTTCAGGGGGGGACATGCTTACGATTGATTTATAATGGAGCGCGTTATTCGGAAGATTTGGATTTTGTAACTACAGCTAAAAAAAGTGAAATAAATCAAATAATTTCTGATTTAGAAAAAGCGCTGCATAAGATCGAACCGCTCTTTGGGGGGAAGCTTGTAATTAAAAAGCAAAAAGAATCCTCAACTTTTTATCGCTTTAGGGTTCACAATCAAAAAGAAGATATCCATAATTCTTTTTTTGTAAGCATTGAATTTGCTTGTTATCCTGCTTACACATTAAATATTGCTCCTTTAAGCGTACAAAAAGAACTGCCTGGCTTGCCCCTTACTCTTGTCAGGGCGGAAAATTTGGAAGAAATTATGGCTGATAAATTAAGCGCTGTTGCTGGCCGCCCTTTTTGTAAAGGTAGGGATTATTTTGACCTTTGGCTGTTAAAACAAAAGGGAGTTAAGCTTAACTTTGATTTATTAAGCAAAAAGTTTAAGGATTATTCTATTTCCCCGTTAAATTTATCAAGGGGGTTAAAGCTAGCTTCCGCAAAAAGCATTAAAAATGAAATGGAAAGGTTTTTGCCGTTAAGATATCGGCAACAATTTGAATCTGATAAATATGCCGGGATGCTAAGAGATGCCCAATTGTTAATTAAAGAAGGGATAAAAACACTATGAAAAAATATTTTACTTTATTTTCGTGGGTATCTCTTCTTCAAAAGCTGGGAAAAGAAAAACAAAAAATCCTATCTTTTCAAACCCTGTCGACTGCCAGCGGATTAAGCCGTACAGCAGCTTTAAAGGCTGTCCAAAGGTTAACTTCCCGCGGATATCTTATTAAACTTTATAAAAAAAATTATGCCAATAAATTTTCTCTCCCTTCACTTGAGGATGTGGCAATGTTTTATGGAAAGCCTTGTTATATCTCCTTTGAGAGCGCTCTTTCAGAATGCGGAATTATCTCACAAATGCCGCAAGTGCTTACTTGTGCCACAACAAGAAAGCTCCAAAACCTAAAAACGCCTTTAGGGGAAATTATTTTCCATCATCTCAATCCCCGTTTGTTTAACAACTTCAAAAATAACAACGGAATTCTTTTTGCGACAGCCGAAAAAGCATTGCTTGATTACTTATATATTGCTCTTAACAACAAGAAACTTATTTCTTTTTTAGATGAATTTGATTTAAGCCAATTAGATATCAAAAAAACCAAAAAGCTTGCAAATATTTTCCCTCGAAGCGTCCAAAAAGTCTTAAAAAATTTTCTTCCCACATAGCCCTTTACGCAAAACTTGACGCAAGCTTGACGAAAATAAGTATAATGCTACTTTTGAGAAACTCCCCTTCCTTCAAATCTCCTCTTTGCGCAATTTGTCTGCGAACATATGTAAAGCCTTTTTTTGGGCGAAATTTCATCTTAAAAATGACGATATCCCTTTAGTAGGGAAAAGGCAACCCGCACAGGGTTGCTAACTTTGTAAGCTTTGTATTTATGGAGGTACATTATAATGGCATACTACAATATATCAAAAATACGACAAGTAAGTGAGAATGCTGGGATAAGAGCCCTTTTCCATCCACCCAAAACTGCTTTCTACTGGAGAGAAGGAATCCCTTCAACCCCAACCAAAGAACAAATTACGATAGAACTTCAAACTCTAATAAGTACAGGAAAGACAGGGAATCCAGCAATTAAACCATCAGATTTTGAAGCATATGCAATAGGAAGGCCTATAGCAATTGCAGAAGCAGCAACCATATGGCGTTATTTGGGAGAACATGATAAACCTATGCAAATACACTGTTTAGCAGTTGTAACTAGGCGAATCGTTAAAGGAGAAATTTCCCCTATTTGTTCAAGTGGAGAAGAAAGAGAACATCGTAATTTTATAGATGCATTAAGTCTTCGGTATAAACATGATGAGATTCTTGGGGGAATATTATCACAGGAGCAAAAGGCTAGAATAAAAAACGATGGGAGATTAACAAACTTATTGCTCAGAAAAATCACAGATGAAAAACTAGTAGATTCTTTTATAGAGAGATCGAATTTGGGAGTCAACGATAATGGGACTAGATATGATTTAAAAACCATAGATAATATGGAAAGAATATGGAAAGGCATCTCAGATCCAACACAAAAAGAAAGATGGCTTAGTCATGTAAAAGTTTTACTTGCAAAACCCATAAATCAAGGCGGGATTACATTTAGTGATACTGACAGAATAAGCAGACAATTTGATAATGCATTAAAGTTGCCAAAGAGCTCTTAATGATTTACAGGTAAGTACTGATGAATTTAAAAACTGTCCCAAATAGATGGTTTGAAATACACAGGAATGATGGATTTAATATTTACTAATTTTCATCCAGTATTTCTTTTCTGACCTTCGCCATTAACCTTATAAAAAATCTCAAATTATGTATTGTCAAAAGCTGCATCGCCAAAATTTCCCTGGCCCAAAAAAGATGCCTTATATATGCTTTTGTAAAAGTTTTACATGTATAGCAATCACAGTCAGGGTCAATCGGAGAAAAATCTTTTTCAAAGCGGGATTGGCGGATACTGGTTTTCCCTTCCAATGTCAAAAAAGAACCGTGGCGGGCAAGGCGCGTAGGAATTACACAATCAAAAAGGTCTGCGCCCCTCTTGATTGCCCCTAATATATCGGAAGCAAACCCAACCCCCATCAGATGCTTTGGCTTATCCTCCGGTAAAATATCTGTAACGATATCAAGCATATCAAACATCTGATTTTGAGGTTCGCCAACAGATAAGCCCCCCACCCCAAAACCAGGAAACCCAAGCGCGGCAATTTCTTCTGCTGATCGTTTTCTTAGATCCTGAAAACACCCTCCCTGCACTATCCCAAACAATGCTCCATTCTGTGCACTGTTAACTATAGACTGTTCACTCTCTTTGGCCCAGCAAGTTGTTCTATTGACCGACTCTTCAACTTGTTTCTTATCACAAGGATAAGCAACACACTCATCAAGCGGCATCATAATATCCGATCCAAAATCCTGCTGGATCTCAACAACTTTTTGAGGAGTAAAAAGATGTTTTGTCCCATCAAGGTGTGAAGAAAATTCAACTCCACACTCTAAGACTTTTCTTTTGTGAGCTAAACTATACACTTGAAACCCTCCACTATCTGTAAGGATGGGCTTATCCCAACTCATAAACTTATGAAGACCACCCGCATTTTTAATCAATTGATTTCCTGGCCTAAGGTACAAATGATATGTATTGCCTAATATTATTTGAGCTTCAATTTCATTGAGGTTGCGGGGAGACATTGTTTTAACAGTTGCCTGGGTCCCCACAGGCATAAACATAGGAGTATCTATTACCCCATGATTTGTATAAACTTTCCCCACCCTGGCTTTTGACCTCTTGCTTTTCTTTATTATTTCAAATTTAAACATGATTTTAATTGTAACATATAAATATAACCTTATTTTGTACAAGTTTTTTCCGCACAATTACGATATATAAGATGAAGGCCATCTGCAAATCAACTTATAACGAAGTGCGCAATAATGCGCAAAAGGGCAGCTTGGCTGCCCTTCTTTTTTTAGGAGAAAATGTGAACCTTAACAAAATATTAATAATAATATTTATCTGCGCAACAATATTAACAGGGTATAAGGCGTATGCTCAAGATACAACCTCTCCCATACCATTTTTAATAACTTATCCTTATGATGGAACAGAAATAACAAGCACAACGTTTGCATGGTCAGCAAGCGCCGATGATGTAGGCATAACCGGTTATGAGCTATACATAAATGGAGAACTAAAAGCATCTGTTGATAGCTCTACCTTGTATGTAACTCTTAATGAATCTTTTTCTGACGGCTCTTATAAACTTTATGTTTTAACAAAAGACTACTCAGGAAACAAAACAAAAACACCTGAAATAACCGTTTATGCCAACACAATTGCGCCGGCAATAAAAATATACATCGACAATGAAGAAATTCCTGCCGGAAGTTCAATCAGACGAATGCCTTTGGTTACTGTCGCAATAACAGATGTAACAGGCATAGACAAAAACTCAATCAAACTCGCTATTGATGACAAAATAGTTGCCGCTTCCATACAGGCGCAGGATTCTTCCTCCCAACATCCTTCCGATTGTGCTCTCTCATATAAAATAGAGACCCCTCTTAGCGCAGGGACACATACAATAAAAGTGGAAGCAGCAGATCAATTCGGCTCAAAAAACATATCAGTTCTCGGCCAGTTGGAAGCCAAAGAAGTAGTAACCTTGTCAGGCACACCGATAAATTACCCCAATCCATTCAAGCCAAAACATGGGCAATCAACCAAAATAGCCTATTCACTTTCAAATGATGCGTCAATAACAATTTATATATATGACATTAACGGCCAAATGACAAAAAGGATGGCTTTGTCCCCCGGAGGAGAAACATCTCCAGGCACAGGCAGTGGCGGCCGGCAAGGGTATAACGAAGTAATCTGGGATGGAAAAACGGACTATGGGAATATCGTCGGCAATGGCGCTTATATATATTTTGTTGTTTCAGCGGAAAAAATAGTAGGGAATGGACAATTAGCCGTTTATGATTAAAAAAATAAGTATAATTTTAATATTTTATTTATTTTTAACCTCCGTCTCTTTTGCGGGTTATACTGCAGATATATCCCAATCCGGTGTCGGAGCAAGACCGATCGCAATGGGAAAAGCTTTTGTGGGGATAGCCGACGGATCAAATGCAATTGCTTTTAATCCCGCGGGTATAGGATTTACTCCGCACTTTGAAATAACATCTATGCAAACCAAATTGTTGAATGTTGTAGACTACAAAATGCTCGCGGGAGTTATGGCGACGCGTTTTGGTAATATTGGTTTAAATTATGTTTCAGCAATAACTCCTGCAGGATATGAAACAACAGACCAGGCCAGCACCTCTTCGGCAATCCCTATAAATTATGAAAGTTCTATGATGATTTTATCCTATGCCATGAACATGAGAAACCTTATCCGGGCATCCAATATTGGACAATTAGCATTTGGCGCAAATGTAAAATTAATAAACAACAGCCTAAATAGTACAAACGGAGGATCAGGATCCGGAGTTGATGCTGATATAGGCATGCTTCTTACAACCCCAATTAATTTCAATTTTGGCATTTCCGCCCAAAATATTTTAGGTGGAAATATTAACTGGGAATCAGGAAATGTTGACAATTTTCCGGCGCTTGTCCGGTTCGGAGGAAGTTATAACTGGAAAAAATTCAACACATTAATCACCTGCGATGGAGTTCTTCCCCTGGAAGACAATCATCCGCTAATGATGCACGCAGGGATAGAATGGACTCCTATTGAATATTTCGCATTAAGGGCAGGGCTCGACCAAGATGCTCTCGGAACAAATGAAGTTGTGCAAAATTTTACATATGGCGCGGGATTTAATATAAAAGGCTTTTCTTTTGATTATGCTTATAAACAAAAAGGAATATACTCAGATATAAGTTCGCATTATTTATCAATTTCTTATTTATTTTAATTTTTTTGAGGAGGTCTCTTTCCGCAGATGGCGGCCTCCTCTTATAAAATAAGCATTGCGTCCCCAAAACTAAAAAATCGATATTTATTATCAACAGCTTCTTTATAGGCATTGAAAATAAAATCTTTTCCAGCAAAGGCGGAAACAAGCATCAAAAGGGTCGATTTTGGTATATGAAAATTAGTGATTACTGCGTCAACAACCTTAAATTTAAACCCGGGATAAATAAAAATATCGGTTGAACCGGAAATTGCTTTTTTACTGTTTAATTGATCCCGTATCGCAAGCGTTTCAAGCGTCCTTACGGTAGTTGTCCCGACAGCTACAACTCTTTTTGCTTCTCTTATCAATTTTAGAGCCTCCGCGGAAACCTCAAAATCCTCCTCATGCATTTTGTGGTCTTGTATATATTCTGTATATACAGGTTTAAAAGTTCCAAGCCCTGTATGTAAAGTTATTTTAACAATTTTTACCCCTTTGCTCTGTATTGCCGCCAAAAGCTCCTCTGTAAAATGAAGTCCTGCCGTCGGTGCCGCAGAGGCTCCCTCCTTTTCCGCATAAACCGTTTGATATCTTTGGTTTAATTGTTTTTTATCCTGCGCTTTATGCTCTATTATGTAAGGAGGCAAAGGGATTTCCCCCTCTTTTCTCATAAACTTTTCCAAATCCCCTACAAATTCAATAATCTGCTCGCCCGATTCAAGTTTTTCCAAGACCTTGCCGGTTAAATATTTGGAAAAAGTTATTTCAGAGCCAACTTTTAATCTTTTTCCAGGTTTTACAAGACAAATCCATCCTTTATCGCCAATCCGCCTGACCGGCAAAACCTCGATTTTTGCGCTCCCTTCCGCTTTTCGTCCGACAATATTGGCAGGAATAACTTTTGTATCGTTTAAAACTAAAAGATCGCCAGGCTCTAGATAGTTGATAATATCAGAAAAAAAAAGATGCAGAAGGGAATTTTCTTTTCTATTTAAAACCATGAGCCTTGATTCATCTCTTTTTTCGGCTGGGGTTTGGGCTATAAAATCAGGAGGGAGGTAATAATCAAAATCAGAAGTTTTCAAGTTAAACCTAAACTCTTGCTTCCTCTAAAACAATTATTTTTCTTTCACAGGTATCAAGTCGATTGTCCTGCTCATCATCTTTTGCTTTTGCAAAAATTCTATCTTCTCTTGCCTTTTCAAGCTCCCCCATAATTTGATCAAGCATTGTTAATGTCTTTCCTTCAAAAGCTTTCAAATCATCTTTGGTCGCATATTTTTTTAGGTCTTCCTTCGTCGCAAACCTTTTCAACTCCTCTCTCAAGTCTTCCTTCGTCGCAAACCTTTTCAACTCCTCTCTCAAGTCTTCCTTCGTCACAAATCTTTTCAACGCCTCTTTCAAGTCTTCCTTTGTTGAAAAAATCCCTGATAATTTTTCTATATCTTTTTTGGTTATTGCCATAATTTAGGTGATAATAATATCACAAATCACTTTCTAAAAACAATATTAATTATAAAAGTCAAAACAACAGAAACAAGAATCATTGTTGTAATCGGGACATAAAGCGTCCAGCCTTCTCTTCTTACAACAATATCTCCGGGTAGATTGCCAAACCAGGGAATTCTTGCCATCAATAGCAAAAAACCGCCCAACATAACAAGTCCCACGCCAATATATATTAGAAGTCTTGCTAAACTTTCTAAGGCCATATTTTTAAATTCCCAATGTCCAATGACCAATCTCCAATAAATGCGTCATAATAATTAGTCAGTTCAACTATTTATCGTTGATAATAAATTTGACCGGCACTTCAAAGGCACTCGCAATCGACTGGCCTCCTTGAGCTGCCGGAACAAATTTCCAATCTGCAACAGCAATAAGAGCCGAATTATCCAGGTCAATATTACCAGAGGAAGTTTTTATTGCAACATTTTTCGCACTTCCGTCGATTCCTATTTTTGCTTCAACAATTGAAAATCCTTCTATCCCATTTTTTAACGCTGCTTCAGGGTAGGTCGGCATAACAGAATTTAGAATCTGAGGAGGAACAATCGGCAAAGGAGTTGGCAGCACTTGAGGGCTTGTCTTTGCAAGCTCTTTGCTGATTGCATGATTTTTTACAACAGGCTTGGCAATTGTTTTTTCGGCAGAAACAGGGATAGTCTTTGAGCCTGTAATAGCAATTTCATTATAATAAGCAATAGAAGTCGATTGAGTTTTGACCTTATATCCCTGAAAAACCAAAACAAACGATATCGCAACCAGCATAGACAAAGAAACAACCGCAAATTCTTTTGACTTAATCATAAAATTCCTCCTGTTAATATTATTATTTAATTCCTTGATTGCCAAAGAACCTTCCTTTCTTTTTAAAAAAATCTATTGGCATTATATCAAACTAAATGTCGCATTTCACGTTTAATGAATAACTCCTGCCAGGCATAGGATAATTTCTTGAAGCTCCGGACGTAGGATCGCTTCCTGCCACTTCCGCATAATTTTCATTAAATAAATTATTGACTAAAAATTCCATCCCAAATACTCCAAATTTTTTACCAATTTTCATATCAACAACCGTATAAGGAGGCAAAGTTAATATATACTGATTAAAGTTGGCGTCATATGGATAAGCATTTCGCTCTCCAACATGTTTGACAATTAACGAATTATTCTCATAAATTATTCCAAAGCTATACTTGTCCTGCGGAGAATATTGAATTGCTTTTCCTGCCAAAAAAGGGTTGGAATCTTCCTTGTCAATAGCACTTTGATACGTATAATTTAAAAACCATTTCCCATGATTTTCTATTTCCTTTGTTAATTCAATTTCCACTCCTTCATTATAAGCTTTCCCAACATTTTTAGTTTCATAAGTACCAAAACTGTTGGGGCTCCAAAGAATTAAATCTGTAGTATTTGTAACAAAATAATTTATTTTTGCAGAATATTTTTTCCCCATCTGCCGTTCAATCCCAATATCATATGAAAATGATTTTTCAGGTTGCAAATTTGTGTTCCCAAATGCGAATCCATCATTCCAATAAAGTTCATTTAATGTTGGAGCGCGAAATGCAGTGCCCCCGGAAATTCTCAAAAGAAAATCACCTGAAGGCGCAAAAAGCATTCCGATTCTCGGGTTAATTGAAGTTCCTGCAGTTGAATGGGAATCTCCCCTAATGCTTGCGGTAAGCGAATGTTTTTCCCCTATTTTAACTTCATCCTGAGCAAAAATTGCATAATTCCTTATTGTATGATCTCCAGACATTGTTGCTTGTCCATGATCTTCACGCCCTTCTATGCCATACAGTAAGTTCCCTCCCAGGAAATTAAAAGCCTGATTCCATTCGATCCCTGTTTGTACTCCTTTATTTGTACTTACTCCAAATGTATAAGGATCCATTTTCTGATTTAAATTATTGTTAAAAATTCTAAAAAGAAAATTATCATTTTTAAAACCAATGCTGGCAAAACTATTATTATCCCTCTGCTTGTCATTTGGCGTGCTTGCAGAGTATGGTTCAGCATCTGACAATGGGACATTTGGAACTCCTTTTATTGCGTCATAAAGACTGTAATCTGCAATTAATTCTGCAAAAGATAAGGGAAATTTTACTTTGCCATAAAAATTTTTAGCCAGATAATCACTGTTTTGCCTAAAGCCATCAGCTTTTATTTGCCCTGCTGTTAACACATAATTTGCGGAAGAAAAAACCAGTTTATATTGTGAAGTACCAAAAGACCCATAAGATACTGAAAATATTTTATCATCTTTGCCGGATTTTGTAATAATATTCACAACCCCCGACACCGCGTCTGATCCATAAATTGCTGAAAGAGGCGCACGAACAATTTCTATTTTTTCAACATTATCAGTTAAAATATCGCTCATATCAAACATCCCGAGAGTTGGAGAATTTATCCGTTTGCCGTCTATTAAAATAAGAGTCTGCGTAGAATTTGCCCCTCGAATCCTAACAGAATTTACCGATCCCAAATAACCATAAAATGTTTCGTCGACACCGGGAACAATTCTTAATGCTTCTCCAACTGTCTTGAAATTGCTTAATGTCATTGAATCAATAATGGAGGTATTCCAAGGAGATTTATTCTTTAAAACAGGCATTCGCAGCGCGGTAACAACGACCTCTTCTCCCGTAAAACGTGGCAACTCAAAAGCAACTGCGGGAGTAAGACACAACAAAAAGCTAAAAAACCAAAAAACTAAAAAACTAAAAAACCTGATATTCTGATAATCGGATAATCTGATAATCTTTCTCATATCTCTACATCCTCTCTTTATTGAAAGATATAGAGCTTCCGGGGTACTCTTCTTTGTCCAAACAAGGCAGGAATAGAACCTGCAAAACCGTCTACATCTCTCCCGATTGAGCGTCTTGTCCAAAGCTTGTTTTTATATTCTACCTTTTAAGCTGTGCAATTTCAATCTGTTTTAATCGATTAAAAAAATTTAAGCCGGATTGCTGTTTTCTAATGCTTTCCCCCCGTTAATAAGCAACACAATCTCACCCTTAACTTCCCTATTGGAAAAACTTTCTGTAATAGAAGAAGGAGTTCCGCGCAACACTTCTTCGAATTTTTTAGTCAGCTCTCTTGCAACCACAATATGCCTCTCTCCCAAAACTTCCTGTATAAATTTCAACGTCTTTATCAGCCGATAAGGTGATTCATAAACTATGATTGTCCCATCAAATTCGATCAAACCTCTAAAAACTTTACGGATCTTTCCCGGTTTTTTTGGGAGGAATCCTAAAAATATAAATTTATCGGTATCAAGCCCGGAAACAGAAAGAGCAGTAACCATAGCAGAAGCACCAGGGACAGGAACAACTTCAATGCCGTTTAAAATTGCCGCTTTTACAAGCTCATGACCGG
Source organism: candidate division WOR-1 bacterium RIFOXYB2_FULL_37_13 (assembly GCA_001771535.1). GTDB lineage: Bacteria > Margulisbacteria > WOR-1 > XYC2-FULL-46-14 > XYC2-FULL-37-10 > XYC2-FULL-37-10. The sequence continues at coordinate 10,730 of MEUB01000063.1, read as the reverse complement.
GGTCAGAGATACTTGGGGTACCAGCATCGGAAACCAATGCAAGATTTTTCCCTTCTTTTAAAAGAGTTATAAAATAATCGGTCTTCGTTTTTATGTTGAACTTGTGATACGAAGAGAGAGGCGTTTTTATTCCATATTTATCAAGCAATATTTTGGTGTGTCTTGTATCTTCGGCAGCAATAAGATCAACTTCCGACAAAATTCTGACAGCCCGAAACGTAATATCTTCAAGATTGCCAATAGGGGTTGAAACAACAAACAACATAAAACTTAGAAAAACCTGCTGGCTGACAAAACATCCAAATCCAAAAATGCTACAGGATTGATAGGCATATCATTCTTCCTTACTTCATAATGCAGGTGAGGTCCTGTGGAATAGCCTGTACTTCCTACGTATGCGACTATTCCCCCCTTCCTGACTTTTTCTCCTTCAATCACATCAAGTTTTGAAGCATGCCCATACCATGTGAAAAAACCGTGCCCATGAGACACAATCACCAGTTTCCCATAGCCCTGCCTCCACCCCGCATAAGTCACAATCCCATCTGCCGTAACTTTGATTTGTGTCCCATAATTCGCCTGGATATCAACTCCTGCATGAAAACCTCTCCACGGCATCCATCTGTAGCCAAAAAAAGAAGAGATCCTTCCTCTAATAGGCCAAATTGATGGAGTTACTTCCATCCTGGACTGGATTTCGGCAACTCTTTTCTTTAACTCTTCCAACTCAACTTTTACATCGTCGGCTTCTTTAAATGAAAGGTTAAGGGAATCAGATATCTGCTTAAATTTATAAGTTAAACCATAAGATAAGGGTTTTTCTGTCTTTTTAGTAATTTCTTTATCAAAATTTATTTTTGTCTTTTCAATTTTTAAACCAAGGACTCTTCTAAGCTGATTGTTTTGGTCAAGTAGAGATTGGAGCTCTTTTTTAATGCCGTGAGTTTCTCCGGCAAAAATATTTATCTGCTTATCTTTTTCAGCTTCGGCATCAACAACCATTTTATAATGAACAAGTTTTCCGGAAAGAAAAGTTGAATAAAGTAAAGAGAAAGAAAAAGCGGTAACTAATATGATAGAAACCAGTAAAAAATACCTGACAACAAAATATGGGACACAAATGCTTAGTGGCTCATGGTTAGAATCGTTTCGCGCGATAGTAAATGTATAATAGCTTCCTTTCTTCATTAAACTATCCTAATTATACCATAAAAACCAATGAAAATCATCAGATTAACGCCTAACTCAGCATTAAAATGTTAATTCATAAAAGAAAGCGTTATCCGATGCTTTAATAGAAAACTCTTTACCGTTGATAGGAATGCTTTTAATCTCGTTTCCATTTATATCAAGAGCTATGATCTTTCGAGGAGTGTTCTTTAAAATAATTTTGGCAGAAACGCCTTCAACCAAAACAGGAGAATCCCCTACGCTTGCAAGCTGTGTCTTGCTTTCATTATATTTTTGATTTTTATTTTCTATTCTCGCAGCAGCAGTTAGCAAAACTTTTTGTCTATCATCCAAAACAGAATAAGCAATAGAACAAAACTCGTTGTCGGATTTTATTGTAAGGTTTTTTAATGTTATAGTCTTTTCTTTCATAAAACCGACAGCAGCCTGAGTCTTCTCCGTGTTTATGGTAAAAATCCCATCTCCATAATTTAGCTTAAGTTCTCCCGTATCTGATGATACTGTCTTTTTTTGTTCATCGTGATATTTTGAAATATAATTTTTTGAAGGTATTTTAGCTTTCCCGTCAAAATTGATCATTGTCTTTAAAACGTAGGGCAAGTAAGGGTCATTCGCTATTGGGGTGTCTTCATGCAAAGGCTTATAAAGCTCAGCATTTGATACAGGATAGTTAAAATACTCCCTCGCAACAGAAACATCTCCGCGATGAAACAGCATGGCCGCGGCAGGCCACTGGGACCAGACATTGGGCCATGCTGAAATATCAAAATTGTCTTCCATCGGAGCTACCCAGCCAGCATGGTTAAAAGAAAACTGAAGAACTCCATCCCAATCCTGAAAATTTGCATAAGCAGCCATAACAAGAGGCCCTTCTACCCTATATTCATTTGGAAAACAGCAATTCCACTCAGAGGCGACAAAAGGTTTGTTCTCTACATTGTATGCCGCAAAATTATTGGGCAATGCATCTACAGGATTGCGCAACATGCTTAAATTCTCAAAGACAACAGATGTTCCATAACCAAACTGAGGATGATCCCAATAGCGATGCCTGTCTATATAATCTAAGGCAGCATTGGTTTTAACATCTGGATAAAGATTAACCCAATGGTTAGACCCTGAGACAGGGACACGAAGCCCAAGTTTTTTCAGGAAAGAGTCCATATCTTTAAAGTATTTAACTTGGAGATATTCATAAAATTTCAAGGTATCTGCCAATCTGCTTGGCTCGGATTTTTCAGAACCACTCCTCTGATAATACAATGGGATATCCGCTCTTTTGACATTCCTTTTTTTAATATCTTCATCTACGGACAAATCTTTACGCCCATATTTATCCGTCCATGCTTTGTCTAGTTTTCCCCTATTGCCATATTTTTTTACCAACCATTCATTAAACAAGCCGTCTAACTCATCAAGATAATATTTTGAAACATTAAACTGCGTTCCAAGATAAAAAAGCATGGCCTCATTGACAAGCTTGGCAGAAACAATAGAAGAATCATCAATATAACGCAATCCGGTATATGGATTCTTATGTGTCAAAAGTTGCGTGGCATATTTCTTTTGAAGGTCAATTATTCGTTTATTAAAGAACCCCGTTATTTTTGCCCCTCTTTCAACATTTTGCCAGTCAACTACGTTATCTCCTTTTTTAAATTCACGGTCTACAAGTAAATCCATAAATATGTAGATCCCGCGTTTTTTTAATTGGTAAATCAGATAATCCAATTTATCTAAAGAATCCGCGTTTAAATGCTGGGTATCATCATATTTTGGATCAAAAATATTCGGATTGGACCAAAAAGCATCAATATGATGGATACGAACAAGATTGCAGCCGGACTTCGCTAAACGCTCTGCCATTGATTCAGCTTCATTCTTTTCAGGAAATGTAGATGGAGCGTAAATATTTGTCCCCCAAAACCTAGCCCGAGTCCCATCGTCAAAATAAAAATGCCCATTTTTTACTTTTAAAAATCCATGTTTCCCTGCGGGAGGGTCTAAAAGAAAGCTGACATCTACAGATGTTTTCCCTGATTTTCCTTGAGGAAGATTAAATTCATACCAATCTTTTGTATCTGTAACGTAAATACCGCTTGGCTTGACCATATTCCCCGAATAATCAAATGCAACTAATCTTAGCCCATCAAACCATGCAGTTCCTTTACACTCCAAAAGACCAGCAAAAACATCAACCCTGCGGGCATCCTGCGGAACATCAAACTCTTTTTCAACATATTTCCAGCCAAAAGTTCCGGAAAATGCCTCTAATACAGGCCACCCATCAATTCTTTTTCCTTTGCCGTCTTTAATTTCTATGTTCACCCTTGCCAACTGCCATTCTTTGGCTCCGGGTATAATATCCTTTGCTTTAATATATCCTGATAATTTTATTTTTTTTATCTTTCTGCCGTCTAACGAAAGAGATTGAGAGGCAAAAGACCAAACAGGAGTAGGATTGTTTATTTTTAAAGCTCCATGCCCGATTTTAACATCATCGTTTACAATAGCCCAATCTTCAGACCCACCGTACGCCCATTTCTCCCATACTTCAAATCCACCATTTTCTAAAAGATTGTATGGATCGGTATCTTTTTGCTCTTTAAAAGATTCAAGTTTGATATCATCAAAATAAACAGTCCCTTTGCAGTTATAAAGCCCAAAAACAATTTTTGCTTTTACAGCTCCTTTTGGAACAATAAAATTTTTTGCTACATATTTCCAGTCAAAAGTCCCTGTCCAAGGACCAAGGCTTGGCCAACCGCCGACTTGTTCCTCTTTTTCATCAAAGAAAAGGACTTGTATATTTGCCCGATTCCAGTCTTCAACACCCAAAATAACATCCTGTGTTTTTATCCAGGCAGATAAAGTAATTTTTGAAACCTTTTTCCAATCTATTGATATAGTTTGGGCGCCAAGCGACATTTGCGATTCTTTATTTTCAATTTTAATAACATGTCCGTTACGGTCTTTTTCAATATAACTATTGTAGTATTCTTCCCCCCAATATTTTGGAATATTATTTACAAGTCCCTGCTCAAATTCACCATTTTTTATAAGATTTTCCGCTAAAATTGGGCTTGAAATAATAAAACAAATAAAAATTACAGCCAAAAATTTCAATTTGTTGTCATGCCAGAATTGCTTCAATAGAATGCTCCTTCCTATCTTTAAAATATGGGATCAATGCCCTATCAAACAGCTTCCCGTCAATCTTCATAACTTTTATCCCCTTGCCAACCTTAAAAGTATTTCTAATTTTAATATTATATCTTGTCTCTCTGATTTTTAATTTTATGCTTACTTCTTCCCATTTTTTGGGAAGACACGGATTCAATATCAATCCATCATAATCGGGCCTAATGCCAAGAATCCAATGCGTGGCGGCAACAAAATTCCAGGCAGCAGAACCCGTAAGCCAGGAATTTTTCCCTTCCCCAAAATCAGGATGATCAGGGCCTGCAACCATTTGGCAATAAACATAAGGCTCTGTTTTTCTTATTTCGGCCAGATTATTTTGGGCAGACGGTAATATCGCTTTGTAATACTTAAACGCCTTATCCCCGCGCCCCAACATGCATTCCGCAATTACCGCCCAAGGATTCGGATGGCAAAAAATAGATCCATTTTCCTTTAAGCCTTTAGGATAAGTCGAAATTTCGCCAAGTTCAGGCCTGTATTTGCTAAATGGAGGATGGAGTAATTTTATTCCGTAATCCGTATCTAAATAATTGCTGACAGAGTCCATGCATTTTTTTGCGCTGTTTCCCGACGCAACCTGCGAAATAACCGCCCACGGCTGCGTCTCTAAAAATATTTTCGCTTCTTTATCTTTTTTGGTCCCCAATGGCTTGCTTTCATCATCAAAAGCCCGAAGATACCATTCGCCATCAAAGCAATATTCCTCAACTAAGGATGCCAATTCGGCAACAATATTTTCATAAGACTCTTTATCTTTTTTGAGTTTTTTATGGGAAGAAACCTTTATCATTTCTCTACCTGCGTAAACAAGAAGTTCTGCCGTAAAAACAGATTCAGCCTGATCTTTAGGGCCAATCATATTAATGCAATCGTTCCAATCCGCAAACCCTGCCTTTGGCAGTCCGTGCGGACCGATATTTTTCCATGAAAACAAAATAGCTCTTTTCAAATGTTCGTACAATGAGGCTTTTTTTATCTTTTCTTTTTTATTGTCTTTTGATTCCTGTTCTATGTAATTATGATGCCCTCTTTGGGCAGGAACCATAATTTCTTTTTTGGAAAAAGGAACATTTTCTTCTAATATGCCCCAATCTCCGGTTGCTTTAATATAATTTACAGTAGAAATAATAAGCCAAAGATGATCATCGGAATACCCATATAAAGAGCCTTTCCCTGTAATTGGCGAATATTGATGATAAGTATCTCCATCTTCAAATTGGATCGAAGCTAATTCCAAAATTCGTTTTCTTACATCGTTCGGAATAATATGGACAAAGCCCAGAGTATCCTGGTTTGAATCGCGGAAACCCATCCCCCGACCAATTCCTGCTTCATAATAACTGGCATAACGAGACCAGTTAAAAGTCTGCATGCATTGATACTGGTTCCAGATGTTAAGCATTGAGTCAACGTCAGGATCGGGAGTTTTTACCTGGAAATTTGAAAGGTTCTCCTGCCAGTATTTTTTTAATTTTTCAAATTCAATATCAACGTTTTTCGGATTTGTGAATTTTTTTACCAGCGACTTGGCTTTGGTTGCGCCTTTGGCCACACCCAAAACAAAAAAGAGCGTTTTTTTCTGCTCTCCTTTTATTTTAATTTTTATGCAATGGGAACCGATCGGCGCCCAACCAACAGCTTTGGAGTTAGAACATTGTCCATCAATGACTGCCTTTGGTTTAGCAAGTGAATTGTAACCATGATTCCCTAAAAACTCCTTCCTTTGGCAATCAAAGCTGTCTATGCTTTCAGATGTCCCAAAAAAAGCAAGATCATCAACCCAGTTGCCATGCATCGTATCATGGATTATGGTTGAACCTTCACAATGAGCTGTACCTATTGACCATGTGCGTTGAAAGTTTGTAGAATCTCCCACTGCATCCCAAAGGCAAAATTCAACATATGAAAACAATGTCAAATCCTGTTCTTTTTTGTCTTTATTTTCTATTTCAACTTTCCATATTTCCAGATTTTCATCTAATGGAACAAAATAAGTAATTTTTGTCTTAAGGTTTTTATATAAAGAGGCAATTTGCGTATACCCTAAACCATGCCTGCATTCATACTTTTCAAGTTTTTTTTGTACCGGCTGCCAAGTTGGAGAATAAATATCTCCATTTTTATTGTTCCTTATATAAAGATACCGGCCTCCCTGGTCAAAAGGGACATTATCATAACGATAACGAAGAATCCTTCGTTCGCGAGGATCTATATAAAAAGAATATCCACCTGCAGTATTAGAGATTAGCGCGCAATATTTTTTAGTTCCAAGATAATTTATCCAAGGAAGAGGAGTGTTTGGTTTTTCGATAACATACTCACGAGCTTCATTATCAAAGTGTCCATAGCGCATAGTTTGTTATTTTAAACCAAAAACACATTTCAGTCAATTAATCTTGAAGGTTAATATAACCTATCAACTTATAAATAAGTTTTGCTATCATATAATCGGGAGCATTAAAATTTTTTATTGGCATAAGTTCAACAAAATCCGCACCTACAATATTTTTATTCTTACAAACCTGTTTTAAAAGGACTAAAATATCATTCCAAAAAAAGCCGCCAGGTTCAGGAGTTCCTGTAGAAGGCATAACAGAAGGATCAAAAACGTCAACATCAAATGAAATATAAATATTTTTTGACAACAACGATATTAGTTTCTTAATATCGTGTGCCGTGTACCGTAGAGGGTTTACGGTGTACGGTTTACAGTGTACAGTATTATGGAAGAATATTTTCTTGATTTGGCCGCTTGTCTCCGCAAAGTCAAATTCTTCTCTTGATAAACTCCTTACCCCTACCTGAACAACGGGACAAATTTCCAAAATTCTACGGACTGTACAAGCATGGCTTTGTTTATTCCCCTGATATTTATTTCTCAGATCAGCGTGGGCGTCAAAGCAAAGGACAGACAGGTCGGGATAAATTTTTCTAGCCGCTCTTACCGCTTCAACGCTCAAAGAGTGTTCTCCTCCTAAAATAATAGGCCTTTTATTGTTTTTTAGGGTCTTTAACGTTTTAGAATAAAGGGTTGAAATTGAAACAGGGTTTTCGGTATAAATACCCGCAACAGAGGGTTCAATCGCGAGCTCTTCATCAAATGCTTCCAAATATTTTGAAGCTTTTATTATTGCTTCCGGACCTTTCTGCGTCCCCTTCCCATAAGAAGTGGTCTTTTCATAAGGGCAAGGAAGGATTACAAATTCAGACTTCTTGTAATTTTTATCATCGGCCTTTATTTCAAGAAAAAACATTGAAGTCGCTTTTCTTCGCTTCAAAAGCATTTGTTACATAATTCACGACGTAATCAGAGTCGAATTCTCCTGTGGAAAAAAAACCTATGAATGCTTCGTTTTTTTCCGCAAAAGTATGAATAATTAAATGCGCGCCTTGAGACAAGGCTGTGCCGGAAACACCTGTTTTTTTTGAATTATTCCCTTTTTTGTATATAAAAACATGAGGATTTTTAGCCTCATTAATTCCCATCGCGGAAAAAAGCTCGATAAAAACTTTTTCAATAAAATTCATGTCCATCAATTTTTCTTTTGGGCAATCATAACAGCTTATCGACAGGTGGGAACCTATCCCACGCATGCAATCAACATTTATCATAATTAATTATAGTTTAGCAAAAATATGCTCCCACTTCCATAGGTCTGGCATTTCTGCTAAAATCAAGAAAATCTTATGAGGCATCATCTACCCAATAAAAAAGGCTATTTTGGCAAATACGGAGGGCAATTTGTCCCCGAAACACTTGCTGAGCCGGTTGATGAGCTTACAAAGGCGTATCTTAAATACAAAAAAGATAAAAAATTCAAAGAAGAACTAAATTATTATTTCAAAAATTTTATAGGCCGTCCTACTCCTCTTTATTTTGCAGAAAATTTAAGCCGCCAATTTGGTTGCAAAATTTATCTTAAACGCGAAGACCTCTGCCACACGGGAGCACACAAGCTCAACAATGTAATAGGGCAATTGCTTCTTGCGAGGAGAATGGGAAAGAGAAGAATTATTGCGGAAACAGGGGCTGGACAGCACGGGGTTGCAACCGCGACGGGAGCCGCTCTTTTTGGCCTTAAATGCATAGTATATATGGGAGAAGAAGATATAAAGCGGCAAGCTTTAAATGTTTTCAGAATGGAGCTTCTCGGCGCAAAAGTAATCCCTGTAACATCAGGAACAAAAACGCTCAAAGACGCGATAAACGAGACTATGCGCGATTGGATGGCAAACGCAAATGATACGTTTTATTGCCTAGGTTCTTGCGTAGGCCCTCATCCCTACCCCATGATGGTAAGGGATTTTCAGTCGGTAATAGGACGTGAAGCAAAAGCACAACATTTTGCGGCAGAAAAAAAACTGCCAAACTATCTTGTCGCCTGTGTCGGCGGAGGATCAAATTCAATCGGGTTGTTTCATCCCTTTCTTGATGACGCGAAAGTAGAGATTATCGGCTGTGAAGCAAAAGGAGCGGCGCCATTGAGTAATGGAGGAACTGTAGGGATACTTCACGGGTCAAAATCGTATATATTGCAATCAAAGTCGGGACAGATTTTAAATACTCATTCAATTTCTGCGGGTTTGGATTATTCAGGAGTTGGGCCGGAACACAGTTATTTAAAAGACACGGGGCGGGTAAAATATGTTCCTGTAAATGACAAAGAAGCGCTTTACGGGTTTAAACTTTTGTCAGAAAAAGAAGGAATTATTCCAGCCTTAGAATCATCGCATGCAATAGGCTATTTAAAAAAGATGAAATTAAATAAAAACGACACTGTCATTGTTTGCCTCTCGGGACGGGGAGATAAGGATGTTGAAACGATTTCCCGCAATTGCATCTGTTCTTATTAGTTTTTAGAGATTTCTCAAGCTATTTTCATGAACTGTGTTAACAAAACACATTTTTTTACGTATAATGTGTCTATTAAACACAAACTTACGAGGGGATTAAAAAAATGGGTTTCAAAAAAGGATTGCTTGTCTCAAAACATGACTTTAAAGCTTCTGATGATTTCCCAATCCTACCCATTGAAATTGCCTTAAGCTGTTTTTAATTCATTGCAACTATTGTGGGGAGGCGATCAAGGACTTCTACCATTAATACTTCAAATCTTGCTCTGTCAATTCTTGTAACCATTTCAACAGATGAACTAGCATCGGGAACAACTTTTACTTCATATCCTCGGTTAAAATCAACTTCATTTACTGCGATTCTAACTGAAACTTTTTCTGTTTCCATGATAATTCTATCATTGTCAATCATTGCTGCTGCCAGTAATGGATCGGCAGGGGTAAATTGTTGCCCAGCAAATGAACCAATAATTTTCCCTAATGTAGGAATAGTTGCAATTAAATGGCGGTCCCAAGATTCTCCCGCAATAAAACCTTCCAGAATACTCGGCATACTTTGTCCTGCTTTACGTAATGCATTAATAATATCAGGATAATTGCCTTCATTTATGCTCCCACCACCAAAAGTAGGCTTTATTATGTGAGAGGAAAATAATATAGTTTGAATGCCCTCTATTTCAAACAATGTTTTTGCCGCCTCAGGATCCATATTCCAGTTATAAGTTGCAAACCTTTGGACTGCACCCGCTCCATCAGCAGAAAAGGCTTCTACCCATCCCCCCATTATATAAACCGCACCTATTTTTTCTTTCAAATCAGGATATTGTTTTAAAACCGTTACCAAATCAGTCGGAGCAGCCATTACTGCAAAAACAATTTCTTTCTCCTTAGCTGCTTTTAATAATCGCCATATCTCTCGTGATAAGTCTGGACTGCCTAATGCGGCTTGCTCCGCGATCAATAACTCTTCCTCTGATAATATTCCTTTGCCTTCATCGGCATATGTCCGAGCTGCGGCTGACGAGGCAATAGAAGGATAAGCTCCGCCTTTTCCACCAGATCCTTGAATTACAGGAACTTTATCAAGCCCAAGTTGATCCAGTAATCTACGAGTTAATATTTTTTTCCTCCCCGCATGCATAACCGTAGTTCCAACTAATGCAAGTTGCCTGCTCCCAAAACGTGACGCTAACAGATGTATGGCAAGCCTATCATCGGGCTCCAAATCAGTAATTACAACTAGAGCGTGTTGCGAAATGACACCAAAATATCTATTTCCCGACAATCTCTCTCTACTTTTTTCTGCTTGATCAGAAAAAAGTAGCAAAAAAGAATCAAGACGCCGCAAAACGCCGCATCCCCTCCTGTCCCACACCCAGCGCCCCTATACCAACTTCTTAGTCAGGCATATTTTACAGTCAGTATAGAAAACTAAAGGTAAAGGGCATAAGCCCGCTCCGCCTCCCTTTTGTTGCGGCGTC
>MEUB01000062.1 GCA_001771535.1 candidate division WOR-1 bacterium RIFOXYB2_FULL_37_13 | reverse complement strand
TAAATGACTTTTTGTCCCATGCTACCCAGCCTCCCCGAAAAAGAAGCCCCCTAAATCGGATTTTGGGATAAACTCTTTGATTATCGGTTAAAATCACGCTAAAATAAAGCATGGTCGAATTGGGGTTTTATCAGAATATAAGCCAAGAGCTTCAAATCAATTTGTCGCCAAGACTCCTTAACATGCTGCGCATATTAAGTCTCCCATACGCGGATGTGGTAACAGAAATTGAAAATGCTTCGGAAGAAAACCCGTTCGTGGAGATCGAAAAACATGAAAGTCTTACGGAATATCTGGATTATCTCGGAGCCAACAAAAAAAACAGAAAAGAAATTGATTTTGACGGCCACCCCGGATTGGAAAACATAAAAGGATCGCCAAAGAAACTTCACGAATTTTTGCTGGAACAGCTTAAACTTATGGAACTTGACGATGAAGACTTTGAAATTGCTCAGGATATAATAGAGGCTATAAATAACCGCGGCTATATTGAAAATTATGAAAATTTAAAACAAAAAATTTGCGATGATTTTCATGCATCAACTGGTCTGGTTGATGCAATGTTAGAGACCATCCAGACTTTTGAGCCAGAAGGAGTGGGGGCCAGAGATTTGAAAGAATGTTTATTGATCCAGGTTAAGGAGTTTGGCCTGGAATCTGCCAGCCTGCGGCAGGTCATCGAAAAAGCGATACAAACCCATCTTGATGATTTGGGACAGAATAATTTTCAGAAAGTAGCAAAATCCCTAGGAATACCGGAGGAAGGGGTTTGCCAGATTTTTGATTTTATTAAAAAAAACCTCAATCCGAACCCTGGCTCAAATTTTGGGGATGAAACACAAATGATTGTTCCCTCGTTTTCCGTTGAAATAAAAGAGGAAAACATTAAGCTGATAAATCTTGAAGAAACTTATGGCCCTAAAATTTGCATATCTGCCGATTATCAAAAAATGCTGAAAGATCCAAAAACAGATAAAAAAACAGTAGAATTTTTAAAAGAAAGGCTTGAAAAAGCAAAGGAACTTGTTGAAAATCTGCGCAAGCGCGGAGAAACTTCCCAGGCAATAATGAATATTATTGTAAAAACACAAAAGGATTTTTTTGATATGGGACCCAAGAAACTTTTTCCTTTGGAACAAAAAACACTAGCCGATCAATTGGGACTTCATCCTTCTACCATATCAAGAGCGCTGGCGGGGAAATATGTGCAGACTCCAAAAGGGATGGTTCCGCTGAGATTTCTTTGCCAAAGGGAGTTGCATGGATTTTCTCCAGCATTTATAAAAGCAAAAGTCCTAGAAGTAATTTCAAAGGAAGATAAATCAAATCCGTTGAGCGATCAGGAAATATTGAAAATTATCGAAAAAGAAGGGATCCGCGCCAGCCGCCGGACAATAGCTTCTTATCGCCGCCAATTGGGCGTAATGCCTGTCGAAGAGAGAACCTCTTTATGATAAATAAAGATAAAAAGGCTGTTATCCTAGTTGTTGATGACGAAAAATCCATACGAGATTCCATGAACATCCTTTTGTCCAATACTTATGAAGTTGTTTTTGCCGTTAATGGCCTCGATGCCATTGAAAAAGTAAAAGAATTTTCTCCGAATCTTGTCTTGCTTGATATCAGGCTTCCCGAAATTGACGGTATTGAAGTTTTGCGATGCGCAAAAGATATTGACCCTGACCTGGAAGTTATAATGGTTACCGCCATGAATACTGTCCAGTATGCGGTAGATGCCATCAAATCCGGCGCGTGTGATTATATTACAAAACCGTTTGATATTGGAGCTCTTTCTTCATTGATTGCCAAACTTTTGGAAGGACAAAAACTTAAAAAGCAGAATTTATATCTTAAAGAAGAAATAGGCAAAAATTATCGTTTTGAGAAAATGATAGGGGTTAGCCCCGAGATGCTTGAAATTTTTTCGCTCATTTCGCAGGTTTCAGAAAACGATTCAACCGTGCTCATATATGGAGAATCGGGAACAGGTAAAGAGCTTGTAGCCCGAGCTATTCACAACCTCAGTTCCCGCAGCAACAATCTTTTTGTGCCTGTTAATTGTGCCGCGATTCCAGAAAACCTTTTGGAATCTGAGCTTTTTGGGCATGAACGCGGTTCATTTACCGGTGCCTCAGAGCGAAGATTGGGTAAGTTTGAAATTGCCGAAGGTGGAACTTTGTTTCTTGACGAAATTGGAAGCATGCCTTTGGCGATGCAGGTAAAACTTTTAAGAGCAATCCAGGAAAAGGAAATTGAAAGGGTAGGGGGGCAGAAGACAATTCCTGTTGACGTAAGGATTGTATCGGCAACAAATATCAATCTTTTGGAGGCTGTTAAAAAGAACGAGTTTAGAGCCGATTTATATTACAGATTAAATGTTATTCCTATAAATATCCCACCCCTTAGGGACAGAAAAGAGGACATCCCTGTCTTATTGAAACATTTCCTTGATTTTTACAATATTGAGTTTGGCAGGAAAGTCAAAGGTTTTTCGGATGATTGCAAAGAGGCGTTGATAAACTATGACTGGCCCGGCAATGTTAGAGAATTGCAAAACCTTATTGAACGTTTGGTTGTTTTATCCAAAGATAATCTCATATCAGAGGAAAAACTGCCCAGGGAGATCAGGCGAGTGGGAGGTAATGAACCAATAGAAATAGAATCAGACCAGGACAGCATGAACCTTCGTTTGGCTTCCATGAAGTTTGAATCAGAGTTTATAAAAAAAGCTTTGGAAAAGGCCGGAGGACGAAAAAATAAAGCAGCCGAACTTTTGGGTATTCACCGCAATACCCTTATTCAAATCGAGAAAAAGCTAAAGGAACAGAATGACTGATGAAAAGCAAATTGAGGATGTACCATCCTCGACAACTGTTAAAAACAGGCTTTTTTATCACTTTCAAATATAGATCAAAATTCTTCTTGAATTGTTATTGTTTTACAGAGTATAATAACTTTATTCTTTTTTAGAAAGGGGATTTATTATGAATTTTGATGTAAAAGATGAAAAGCTCGCGTCTCATGGTAAAAAACGTATTGAATGGGCAGATCATGATATGCCCGTACTTCGTCAGGTTAGAGAAAAGTTTTCTAAAGATAAGCCTTTGAATGGTCTTAGAATGTCCGCATGCCTTCACGTAACAGCGGAAACTGCCAACCTTGTGCGCGCACTAAAAGCCGGCGGTGCAGATATCGTTCTTTGCGCCTCAAATCCGCTTTCAACTCAGGATGATGTTGCGGCTTCTTTGGTTTTTGACTATGAAATCCCGGTGTACGCCATAAAAGGTGAAGATAACAAAACTTATTACAGCCATTTACATTCAGCATTAAAGCATAAACCCCAAATAACAATGGATGACGGGGCGGATCTTGTTTCGCTTGTTCATACGGAATATAAAGATTTAATCCCAGGGATCATTGGCAGCATGGAAGAAACAACAACTGGTGTTATCCGCCTTAAAGCTATGGAAAAAGATGGAGCTTTAAAAATTCCTGTTATTGCCGTAAATGATGCCGCAACCAAAAATCTTTTTGATAACCGGTATGGAACGGGGCAATCGACAATCGACGGTATAATAAGAGCAACGGATGTTCTTTTGGCAGGAAAAAATGTTGTGACTGTTGGTTATGGATGGTGCGGAAAAGGTTTTGCAATGAGGGCCAGGGGCATGGGAGCGAATGTTATTGTAACCGAAATTGATCCTGTTAAGGCGATTGAAGCTGTTATGGACGGGTTCCGTGTCATGCCAATGGCCGAAGCTGCAAAAATAGGGGATGTTTTTTGTACTTTGACCGGGAATATTAATGTTATAGATGTAGACCACTTCAAAGCTATGAAGGATGGGGCTATCGTCTGCAATTCAGGTCACTTTAATGTGGAAATAAATATTGAAGGGTTAAAGAAAATCGCAAAGTCGGTAAATCCCGGAGTAAGAAATTTCGTTGATGAATATACTCTTCCAAATGGCAACCGTATCAATCTTTTGGCTGAAGGGCGCCTTATCAATTTATCCGCGGCAGAAGGCCATCCGGCTTCTGTTATGGATATGAGCTTCTCAACACAGGCGTTAGCTTCGGATTTTTGCGTTAAAAATAAAGGCAAACTTAAACCTGGTGTCCACTATGTTCCAAAAGAGATAGAAGATTGGGTTTCAAAACTCAAGTTGAAGTCTATGGGAATAGAAATTGACAAGCTTACGGCAGGGCAGGAAAAATATTTGGCATCCTGGAGTGAGGGTACGTAAATAACCCATATATATAATGGAAGACGATAAACTAATAGAAGCAATAGAAAATGTAAGGCGAGATAAAAGTCATCCTTGGCGTTATCTAGTGTTCACTTTTTTAAATGGTATAGCTTATGGAGTTGGACTTGGAATCGGAATGACTGTTATATTAGGTTTGGTCTTATTTTTTATTACAAAGATTATTGCCGGCATGGTCAACTTCCCTCTTATAGGGCATTATTTTAATGAAGTGGCAAAAATCATAGAAACTTATAGCAGCCAGGGGGCAAGAATAAGATAAATGCAATTTTTCATCATTACTGCTTCCGTCTTTTTGTTTGATCAACTGACAAAATTCCTGGTTTATCATTTTATGCGGCTTAACCAAACTATTCCTGTCATAAAGAATGTCTTACATTTGACTTATATCCAAAACACGGGAGCCGCGTTCGGTATTTTAAGAGGGCAGATGTGGTTTCTCCTTATTGTGGGAACGTTGGCTGTTTCGGCTATTTTTTATTTTCATGAAAAATTGAAATTTGACGACTATTTACAGACTCCTCTTGCCCTGCTTTTAGGCGGAAGTTTTGGAAATATGTTCGATCGGATTTTTCGGCATTATGTTATTGATTTTATAGATTTCAGGGTATGGCCGGTTTTTAATGTTGCTGACATAATGATAAATATCGCGGTCTTTTTTATAATTTTCATTATTTTAAAGGAAGGGAAATAATGCATCCGATTTTATTTAGAATTGGAAACGTCAATATTTATTCATATGGATTTATGGTCTCTTTAGGTTTTCTTGCCGGAATTCTTTTGGCTTATTATTTGGCACGCAAGGTAAAAATTGATCCTGATAAAATTTTGGACGCGGCTCTTTTTTTATTTGTTGGCGCGATATTTGGAGCTAGACTGTTTTATGTAATATTTTTCTGGCATGAACTTAATAGCCCATGGCAGGCTTTTATGGTTTGGAATGGAGGGCTTGTTTTTTATGGAGGAGTCCTTTTTGGAATTTTAGGCCTTATTTTAGCGTGTAAAATTTTAAAAATATCTGTGCTTGATATGCTTGATATAGTAGCACCTGCTACCATGTTGGGTTATGCTTTTGGCCGCATAGGGTGCTTTCTAAATGGATGTTGTTATGGAGAAGAATGCGCGTTCGTGTTTCCCTGGGCTGTCAAATTTCCTCATCTTACAGGATTGCGGTATCCTACACAAATTTACGCGTCCATTGCGGGATTGCTTATTTTTGCTGTACTGTTTTTTTTACTTTCAAGGAGAAAATTTCCCGGACAGATTTTCGCGGTAGGGTTGTCTCTTTATGCCACTTATCGATTTTTTATTGAGTTTTTTCGTACCAATGCAAAAGTATTTTTAAACCTTACTTTGGCGCAATGGGCTTCTTTGTTTTTAGTCGTGTTAGGGCTTATTTTTTATTTTATTTATAAAAAGAGAAGATAAAAAAAATAGAATTTATACGCGGCTAAAATTCTTCTTCTGTTGCTCCTTTAGCAATAAGATATCCTCTCGCTCTTTCAGTAAGGGGATATCTGTTCACCAGTCCCCAAAAGGATTTGCTGTGGTTCGGTTCTATAATATGAGCCATTTCATGTATTATTACGTAATCCCTTACCCATGTCGGCATGGTAGCTAAGCGGTGTGAAATGCGAATTCTCTTTTCCCTATACGTACAGCAACCGAATATTTTGTCCTGATTTGTTGAATATTCTATTGATTGTACCTCTATTTCACCTTCAAAGTATTTTTCGTTTAAATTTTGGACAATTGCCTGAAGGTTCGTGTCGGAAGTCAAATCTCTTTTTTTTGTCCGTTTTTCAATGCGGGATCTTAAATTCTCGATTATCTCTTTAAGCTTTTCGTCAGGAATATTTTGCGGTGCGCTAATTTGAATGGTCTCGCCGACAACTTTCGCGCTGACTGTCCGCTGTCTGTTTCTGCTTTTATTAATTTCTATTTGCATTTTAATATTATATTATACCCAAGAAATAAAATCCCGTCATTTTTTCCCTTGACAAGGGTTTTTGGCGGGTGTAAAGTTTTAAAAAATCCACAAAAAGGGAGATGGATCATGAAAAAACTTGTTCTTAACAACCGACACAAACTTTCTTTATTTGCCTTGTTTCTTTTAGTTGTAATTATTCCTTTGTTTTCTGTTTATTGCGGACAAAATGCTTCAAGCAGTGGCGGTGGCGCGGAGACAACTCCAACCACAGGAAATTCTATAACGGTTAAAGGTATGGCGACATCTGCCACGACCGGAACAAGTTCGATAAAAAACGTAAGGATATTGGCTTCTTCTGTTCTTGCGGATGCAAATGTTATTATCGGCAAAGGAGTTAAAGATAGTGATGAGATAGTTGAAATTGCAACAGGAACGACTGATGCTTCCGGTAAATACAGCATAGATTTGGATATTTCCGAACTTGAAGGTGCCGCAACAGACAATAAAGTAAGCAACTTAATGGTTCTAATTGAAAAAGATGGAGTTACAGTCGGTTCAACTATTCCGACAACAGATTTGGGAACAAAGACTGCTTTTGCCCCTACCGCTGACCCTTCGGGATACAAAAAACAGATGATTGCCAGAAATGTTTTTAAAAAGGGCCAAGACCCCAAAGATTTTAATTTTGTAGATAATGTAGATAGAAAATTTTCCGACATAAGCGGCGAAAAATTTGATGAAATGGCCGAAGCTATTAAAGCGGCCGACGATATGAGATTGCAAATCGCTGTGTCTTTGGGAATAAGCGCCGAGGCTTTGGCGTTATTGGATGCCAAAGGAAGAGAATATCATGATACTTACATTGAGCCTATTTTCAGGCAGGCTTTTGACAGCGGAAATCCTCCAAATAGGGAAACGCTTGATGCCGCATTTGCCCAAATGGACGAAGCTATGAAAGATTATGCTGTATCTCTTGGGATAACCGAACAACAATTTGTAGATTTAAGGGCTATGCACGATAAAAATATGCAAGGGCATATGCAGGAACAACTTGGAGCAAATGATACGGATTTTAAAGATATGAAAAGGCGAGATGAAGGAAGTAAGCTGATAGATCTGTTTATAGCCCAATTTGATGCGGCGGATACATTTGCCAACGCGTCGACCTCTTCAAAGCAAAGTTTTAAAGACGCAAATCCTGTTAAATATGCAGAGTTTTTGGCCAAAAAAGATACTATTATAACTGCTTTAAAAGAAAAAATGAATGATACAACAATTACTGATCCCCGGGCGATTGGTGATTATTTAAGAACAGAATTTTTTGACGCATTTCTTTTTCCTCCGGTAGAGCTAATGCAGGCAAATAGAGTAAGAGACAAAAAATCTGTTCAAAGCAAATTTTCAAAAGATAACCCTGAAGATATGGAAGCAATAATGCAAAATTATGCAAACACCAGAATTATGGTCTATTTTATGAATTTCTTTACAGCCCAGCAGAGGGGAGCTATTTTCCAATCTATGGGTCAGACCCTGCAGCCTATTTTTCAAGCTCGTTTTGAAACTTCTTCATCAGAATATTATATGGGATCCAGTTTTTGGGAGAGCCGTCCAACCGGAGAAGAAATCGCGGCTCGCACGGAGAAATTTAAAACAGCATTGAATAATGCCATAAACAGCATTGTTTCTACGCCTTTTAACGCGGTATCTTGGGCACAGGGAACAAGTGTCAGTGCTTTGATAAATGCTTTTGTAATTATAAACGCGCCTCCTGACGCGATGTAATTTGCAGAAATCGTAGAGATGCGATTAATCGCGTCTCTACGATTATATGTCTCTACGATTATATGCCCTTATGATTTTATGGAAACCTCTTTCAAAAAATGTTAAAATGCTTTTGTGATTGAACCAAAAATTTATCATGAACTTGGTCTTACAGATAAAGAATATCAGCGAATTCTTGGTATTTTGGGGCGTGACCCTTCTCCCACGGAACTTGCCATGTTTTCAGTTGAATGGTCTGAACATTGCGGTTACCCTCGCTCTCGAAAATATTTAAAACTTTTCCCTCAAAAAGGAAAATACGAAACTTTAATTGGCGAAGACGCGGGCGGATTTATTTATGATGACACTGCGATAATTTTCAAGATGGAATCCCACAACCATCCATCCCAGATTGAGCCAAAGCAGGGTGCGGCAACAGGTGTTGGCGGTATTATCCGAGACATTTTTACTGCGGGCGCCCGACCTATAGCCTGCTTGGACTCTTTAAGGTTTGGTGACATATCAAAACCTTTCAATAAATATATTTTTGACGGTGTAATTGACGGTATACAATTTTACGGCAACTGTGTCGGAGTTCCAACGGTTGGTGGGGAGATTTATTTTAATGATGCGTATGAAGGCAATTGTCTTGTAAATGTTATGTGTATCGGTGTCTGCAAAAAAGATAAGATTGCGCGTGCGAAGGCAGTCGGTATAGGCAACTCAATAATTTACGCGGGATCAAAAACAGGGCGTGATGGAATTGGGGGATGTTCTGTTCTTGCTTCCGCCGAATTTAAAGAAGGAGAGGAAGAAAAACGCCCTACAGTTCAAGTAGGAGATCCATTTACCGAGAAATGTCTTATAGAAGCAACCCTTGAGGCCATGGATACAAAAGTTGTACTCGGAATAAAGGATATGGGAGCGGCTGGTCTTACCTGTTCTTCTTCCGAAATGGCGGCCGCGGGTGAGGTTGGTGTTAAAATTGATCTTGCAAAAGTTCCTTTACGTGAAGAGGGAATGGAATCATATGAAATTATGATGTCAGAATCTCAGGAGCGGATGCTTTTGTGTGTTGAGGTTGGAAAAGAAGATAAAGTTATCAATGTTTTTAAAAAATGGGGATTGGAAGCCGTAAAAATAGGTGAAGTTATTTCGGAAAAACTGATTAAAGTTTTTAGGGGTGATGCCCTTGTTGCTGATATTCCAATTGCGGAACTGGCAAATGCTCCATTATATGATATGGCGTGGGACGAAAGCGGAAAGCAAAAAATGGAAAGCAGAAAAGTCAGGGTTCCAAAAGATTTTAATAAGACTTTGTTGCTGATGCTCTCTTCTCCTAACATTGCTAGCAAAAGAGCGGTTTATGAGCAATATGACCACATGGTGCAAATAAATACTTCTGTTTATCCAGGCGGTGATGCGGCGGTATTGAGGATGAAGGGGAAAAAGTGGGGAATGGCGGTAACTTCCGACTGTAATGGGTTGTATTGCAAATTAGATCCATATTTGGGAGCGCAGATTGCTGTTGCCGAAGCGGCGAGAAATTTGGTGGTAACTGGAGCGGATCCCGCGGCTGTTACCGATTGTTTAAACTTTGGCAATCCGGAAAAACCCGACCGTTTTTATTCTTTTAAACGTTGCGTTGAAGGGGTATCTCATGCCTGTTTAGAATTTGAACTTCCTGTTATTTCAGGGAACGTCTCTTTTTATAACGAAAATTGGAAAGGGCCTATTTTGCCGACCCCAACAATCGGCATGGTTGGCATTTTAAAAGATGTGGAAAACCGCTGCACGGTTCCGTTTAAGGATGATGGAGATATGATCATCCTTCTTGGGAAAAATAATGATGAGTTAGGCGGTTCCGAATATCTAAGCTTTATCCATAAAATTGAAGAAGGGGTTCCTCCAATGCTTGATTTGGATTTGGAAAAAAGAGTGCAGGCGGCATGTGCTACAGCTATAGAGGTAGGAATAGCAAAATCCGCACATGATTTGTCAGAAGGGGGGCTAGCCATTGCTCTTGCTGAATGTTCTATTTTGGGAGAAAAAGGGGCAGCGGTTTCATTAAATGACGACATAGAAGCTTCCTCTCTTTTGTTTTCCGAAACCCAATCCAGGATTTTGTTGACTGTAGATCCGAATAATATATTCGCAGTTTCGGATGTTTGCATGCTTTTTAAAATTCCTTTTGAGATTTTGGGGAAAGTCCATGGGAAAAAGTTTACAATAAGGCATAAAGATAAAAAAATTATAGATATCCCGTTCGCAAAAATGGCGAAAGAGTACTTTGGCGCGATTAAGTAGTTAAAAAATTATGGAAAGTACCATTGCAACAATTGTAATACTTGTTTTTACCATGTCTATTTTTAGCACTGTAACAGGAACTAAAAGCGAGCCAGTTTTAAAAAACGATAATACTGCAATAATTGAGCAGAATACTCCGATTTGTACCACAATTGATTCGACTCCGGTTCCAAAAAAAGAATTTGCTGACTGCGAAGAAGGCGAACTGTACAGGATTAGGAATTTTGTTTTAAATTATGGGAATAATATTTCGGAGCTTGACGCGGATGAAATATACAATAATATTATAAAACACAGCAGGTATTACAACTTAAATCCAAAAATAGTAGCCGCTCTTATCGCGAGAGAATCCAAATTTAATAAATTTGCCGTTTCTTCTTCGGGAGCACAGGGGCTTGGCCAACTTCTTCCGTCAACCGCGCATGGAATGGGAATTGATGACCCTTTTAATATTGACCAAAATGTTATGGGTACAACCAGATATCTTAGGTCTCTTATTGACAGGTTTCAGGGAGAAAACAGCCTTACTTACGCGCTCGCGAGTTATTTGGAAGGGCCAAACGCTGTCAAGCGAAACGGCGGCTTTAAATTTCCTTCAAAGTATTATATAGAAGATATTTACAGGCTTTACGATAAGATATGATAAGTCTCCTTTAGGGGATTTAGGGGCATCCCTGGCATCAAAATTGCTGTATGTCTTGTATGCAATTGGACAGCAATCAAAAACTGACGATAATTGGTCTGATAATCGCTATAATAATAGGTTCCGGTTATTATGCTTATAAACATCTTTTTATTGTTCAAGCACCTCAACCTCTTTTAATTCAGCCTGTTTCGGCGTTATCCTCTGCTGGCTCCGCGTTTTTGGTGCATGTTTGTGGCGCGGTAAAAAATGAAGGTGTATATAAAGTCCGATCTGACATGAGAATTTGCGATGTCATAAAATTGGCAGGTGGCGGGCTCCCAAGTGCCGATTTTTCGTCAGTCAATCTGGCGGAAAAAATTAAAGATGGTGAAAAAATTATTATTTTATCAAAAGATAGACAGGAGGTTTCGGATAAAGATGAGGAGATTACAAAAAAAAGACCTCAAAAGAAAACGAGTAAAAAAGTTAATATTAATAACGCTTCTCTTCTAGAATTGGATTCTCTTCCAGGAGTGGGACCTGCTACTGCCAAAAAAATTATAGAAGCAAGGCCATTTTCAAAAGTTGACGACATATTAAAAATCCCGAGATTTGGAAAAAAGAAATTGGAAAAATTAAAAGATTTGGTTGCTATATAATGTTTAAACGCCCTTTCCTTTTAATTGCGGTGTTTTATGCTTTTATAATAATATTATTGCGCCCGTTTATTCCTGTTCCTGAAAACATTTTTCTTCAACATCAAAAACAAAAAATTCCGATTATTTCTCAACTAAGCAGCCGCTTTGTTTCTGTTATTTCTAAAACAACAGCCCCCCCTTACGATAGCCTGCTTGCGAGTATTATTTTCGGAACAGGAATATCGCCGCTTGATCCAAGTCTTAAAGAGAGCTATAAAAAAGTTGGGCTTGCGCATCTTCTGGTGGCATCAGGGACGCAGGTTTCAATTCTTATAGGTTTCAGCTTGATGATTGTCAGAAGTTTGAAAATTCCTTTAAAGCTGGGGATTTTTTTTGTTTCTGCTATAAATGTTATTTTTACCATTATGACAGGATGCGGACCCTCTATGATAAGGGCGGCAGTAATGGGGCAAATAGGCCTTTTTGGCTTGTTACTTGACAGAAAGGGGGACACATACAATTCGCTTGCCATTTCTGCATTGATACTGATGATTTTTGATCCGTTGATTGTATTTGATATTGGCTTTCAATTAACCTTTGCGGCGACTTGGGCGCTTATTTACTTTTGTCCAATATTGGAAGAAAAGAAAGTCCCGCCTGTTATTGCTGTTTCACTTGCGCCTATCCTTGCCACAACTCCGATAGTGTTTTACAATTTTAACCAGCTTTCCATTGTGGCCCTTCCGGTAAATATTCTTGTTGTTCCATGGGTTGAAACCCTGACAGTTATCGGATTTATTTCGACTCTGCTTGGCAGTGTTTTTTTGCCGGCTGCCGAAATATTGAATTTCCCTCTTTTTATTGTGCTTAAAATATTAAATGGAATAGTGTATACTTTTTGCAATATTTCTTTTTCCAATCTGCATTTTAGGCAGCCTGGGTTTCTGTTTGTTTTATCTTATTACGCGGGATTGATATATGTGGCTGGAATTTGGAGAAGAGGGGAGGCAGTTGTGTTTACTAAAAAAAAGCTTCTTACTTTTCTGCTTTTTTTGGTATGCATATTTATTTGGAATGCCGCTTTTGGCACAGAAGAAAACTTTCCAAAAGATAAGCTTCAGGTATCTGTAATTGATGTTAAACAGGGAGATTCAATTTTTATAAGGAGCCCGTCGGGGAAAAACATGCTTATTGACGGCGGCCCAAAATTTAAAACAGGTGACGCGGGAAAAAGTTTTGTTCTACCGTTTTTATATAAACAGGGGGTAAATAAACTTGATGTTGTTGTTTTAACCCATCCGCATGACGATCATGTAGGAGGGCTCTCTTCGGTTTTAAGCTCTCTTCCTGTCGGACTGGTGATAGATTCCGGTCAGCCTCATACAAGCAGGGCCTATAAAAATTTTCTGCGGATAATTTCTGAAAAAAAGATTCCCTATCGGCTTGGCAAGATGGGTGAGCTTATTGATTTGGGTGAAGAGGTATTAGGTGAAATACTTCATCCTATTGATGAATTTATTGAGGAATCGGCATTAAATAATAATTCCGTTGTCATAAGGCTTGTTTACAAAAATTTTGCGATGATGCTTGTCGGCGATCTTGAGAAAGAGGGGGAGTTGGCTATTCTTGGCAGGTATGGCGGGGTAAAAATCCGATCGTCAGTTTTAAAAGTAGGGCATCATGGAAGCAATACTGCCAGTTCCGAAGATTTTTTAAATTCCGTTGACCCAAAACTTGCGGTAATTTCTGTTGGAAAAAGAAATAATTTTAATCATCCGCATAAGTCTACGCTCGAGAATTTGGACAGATTTGGAATTAGAACCTTAAGGACAGATATTAATGGAACAATTACTATATTAAGCGATGGAAACAATTATGAGATAAGATAAATTAATCAGAGTCTTTTTTTTCGGCCTTAACTTCTGTTGTAGCGTTTATTTGTGGCACCGCTTCTATTGTGGTTATCTCATTTTTCGGGAGCATCCATTCAGGAACTTTCCCTCTTTCCTCTGTTGCTCCCTGCATCCAGAAATCGTCGACCATTTTTTGAACGGGAGCTGTTTTGTATAGCACGTAAGAGGCTTCGGCTCTTGAAAAATCTTCCTCTGGCGAAAAAATATCTTTTTCATAGTGTTCTTTCAAATAATTAAGCCATCCTGACTCTTTTGCGGGAAGAATATATTTATTTGCCCAAAAATCTTCTTTTAGATCAGAAAACGCAATCCCTTCTTTTGTAGGAAGGTTCGCGTACCTAGCTATTATTGCAATCCCTTCCGCGCGAGCTAAAACTCTGTTTGGCTTAAATGTTCCATCAGGATAACCTTCCACCAGTCCCATGTCGGAGCCTATCTTTATATATGGTAGCGCCCAGTTGTCTTTCGGGACATCGGTAAATTTTTCATAGATAGAAGCTTCATCCAAAGCTTCCGGCGAAACATTTAAAGTCCTTATAAGCAGGGAGAGCAATTCCGCCCTTGTAATCCCTTTTTCCGGCCTAAAGGTGTTGTCGGGATATCCCTTGATTAACCCGATTTCAGAATTTAGTGCAATTGGCGTTATTGCCCAGTAGGTCATTTCTGTGTCTTTGAACGGATCAAATCTTAATACTTTTACTTCTGTTGTTATAGCTATGCTATCCGGAGTTATTACTCCTGTTACATATATTACATTTCGTCCGTATTTCATCGGTTGTGAATTTACTTCAACGGTTCCTGTTTGTTCGATTTTTTTGCCGTCAACATAAACGTTTGTAAGATCATAAAATTCTTTTATCTCCGCGGCTTCAGAAGTTCCTGTTGATTCCCAAATTTTCTTTTCTTCCGATATTACCGCGAACTTTGGTTCAGTGATTATTTTTACGATTTCCATTGATGTTATATATCTATCAGCAGGTTCTATTACTTTAATTGCGCTTTCTTTCTTTTTAAGGCTTTTTTCGATTTTTACGTTGTCTGAGCCAATATACGAGATAGAAAAGTAATGCGGGTTATCTCCTGATATTCCCGGTCGCGCCGCGTAAGCATAATCAAACCTAAAATTTCCCTGTATAAGCCCTAACCCGAGAGTAAGCCCCAAGCTTTGTGATTCCTGGTTCAAACCGCATCGAAGAGCTATATTTTTTATCGGAAGCCATTCTAATCCTACATGCATTAACGCTGCGCTGTCTAAACTATCGTGCGGCAGGTCATAATCAAATGCCGCGATTAACTTTTGTTCATGTTTGTATAATGCTTCTGTTGATGCCCCCAAAACATTTGCGGCAAACCCCAGCTTATAATATCCTCCTATTTTATCCGATGAATTATTCCAGTTTATCGAACCTCCAAGCATATTTTGCAGATTCAATCCGCTTTTTAACCAATTGACAGGATTATACATAACTCCGATATCCAGATTGATTCCGGTTCCTTTAGCCCCTGAGTTTCCTCCGGTGATTGATTGGTTGAAAAATTTTAAGTTGCATCCAAGAGAAAGCTTCTTTAAAAATTCATTTTCCTGTTGTGGAAAATTTTTAGCGTAAGACAATAGTATTACATTACTATCATATGCCATGACCTCAAGGCTTGGGTTTATTATTATCCTGTTGTCATTGTCTCTTGTTGTTGCATAACTTCCGGTTGTATACGCGCTTGCATACCCAAGGCCAATGTGCCCATATTCTGTTGGCATTGAAAACCCAAGAATAAAATAAGCTGTTTCGTCCAAGAATAACCTTCTTGATACCCCTGACATTTGAAGGTACTTGGTTTCTCCTAGTCCCGCGGGATTGGTAAATAGCCCTTCTCCGTCATCTGATAGCGCGGTATGAGCTCCTCCCATCCCAAGCGTTCGCCCAAGATATACAGTTCTGCTTGGATCTATTGATGTGCCTGCCGATGAAGGGAATCCCATTGTTATGACAAACAATAGACCTAAAAGTATAATTTTATAAAATTTATCTGACAATGGTTAACTTCCCTTTTCCGGCGACTTTGCCGTCTGCTACTATAAGATATATATAAATACCATTTCCCAGATCAGCTCCGCCTGTTGTTTTTCCATCCCAGGTTACTTCATTATATCCGGCTTTGCCTCCGTTTTGTCCGTTTGAGTAATTTTGTTTGCTTAATTGATTGCCCATTAGGTCATAAATTGTTAATGCTACATTTGAATCTTTTGATAAAACATAGCTTAAGTTTACATTCCCTACACCGTTGTAAGGATTGGGAAAACTAAGAGGGTCTCCCTGTAGAGATATTTCCTGTCCTGATTGGACTACAAGGCCTATAACTTCTCTTGTTGTTATATTTCCTAAATTATCTGTCATGTCGACTTTTAAACTGTGAGTGCCGTCTAAAAGGGTAGGGTTGTACAACGCTGTAATGATACCTAAGTTATCGGCATCAACAACTTTAGTCAGATTTTCTTGAAATATATTATCAATAAAAGCTCGCAGTGGATAAACCGTCAACCCTTTATTGCTTATAACTTTTACTTCAAATGAAGGAGACAAATCCACCGGATCCCCGCTTATAATTTTTTCTCCTCCGGAGGTAATGACAATTTCAGGCCTGTCGCCAACAACATAAAAAGAATAACTTGCGAAATTAGTGCTATCTACATTGTTTGCAGAATCTGTGCATTTAACTTCTGCCGTATGCAAAATAATGCCTCTAACCAGAGCTATAGGCGATTTAAAAGAAAAGGCTTCGGTGCTTGAATCAAGGATGCCGACGGTTGCGGGTGTAAAGGCTCCGCCATCAATACGGCATTCAATGCTTGTAATTATAGATTCTTCATCTGTTGCGATTCCTGTTAGTGTGGGGGTGTTATCGGTTGTCATATTTAAATTAAAAGGGATAAAGCTTGCTGCAGGCGGTATTGTATCAGCAAAGGCTTTATTAAAACCCAAGAGTATTATGATCGTAAATATAAAAAATATTTTTTTTATCATGTTTTTCACCTAAAATTTATATCCAACCGTTAAAGTTGTGGTCCATCTTAAAATCTGCAAATAATCTGTCCAGGTTGAACTGGAATTAATTGTTCCATTTTTATCCGCGTTAGAATATGCCGTCGCAGTAGACGAGATATCTAAATTATTTTGCAGAACACAATGCCAATAATCTTTGTCCAACGATATATTATAGTACATTGTCTTTCCAAAATTCGAGTTTAAAGTATCTAATTGTAAAACAGATAAAAGCGAACTTCCATCAATGCCAAAAGCTCCTCCGACTTTATATCCCCATAAGTTGATTGCTGTTGATAAGTCGAGAGAAAGAGGCGCATATTGGTCAAATAATACAAATATTTGGTTAAAACTGGCTTCAGAGCTGCTGTCTAATCCGATGACATTTGGTTTCATTAAAAAAGATAAACTACCTTTTAACCACATGGGAAGCGCGAAAACTTGCGTCTCCATGCCGAGTTTTAATATGCCTATATTGGAAAATTGGGCTTCAACATACGCGCCTGTTGTCGATTGATAGGTAAAAACAAGAGGATTGTTTTGCAGTTCATAATCGATTGTTATTAGCAACGGTTTGCGCAGAGTTAATCCTAACTTTGTTTTTTGCGGCAGATTAATATTTATAGCAGGAAGCATTCCTATGTTTTCTGTTCCGTCCATGGGTGTAAATGTGTCTGTGAATGGATTCCATGTAAAAACAATCTGGTTGCCTGTGGTAGTAATTGTTGGTGATTCTGTCGTATTAATTCGCGTGTCAACATACGCGACTTGTCCTGTCCCTTTCAAGTTAAATCCGGCTGCGCCAAAATTTTCAAGAACGGCGCCAAGTGTTAAGACATTTCCGAAATCATACATACAGCCAAGATCTGTTCGTATGGCTGAAGCGTTATAAAATCCCGTATATTTTGCTTCTCCAACGGATTCTCCGGCAGGAACCCTCACATAATTTTTTTGGTATCCTGCTTCTGTTCCGTAAAGATTCGGATCAGATGTCCAATTAAGAACATCGTTTGCATCATTTGGGTTGAAATTAGGGGTGTATAAATAAAAATCCGCTGTTCCCGCGTTTACAATTGCTTTTGCCGTATTATCAACATTTAAGTTAGCTGACATTGGTGTAAAATTTATCCCCAAAGAAAGGTCATTTACTTTTGCGGCACCAGTAAAAATCAAGGTTGACTGCACATTTACATTGTTTTTCATATCAGCATTAACGGTAAAAGGAATTCTCTGGGTTTGGGAAAGAAAGTCGCTCCATGCGGCTCCCGTACTTGTGTAAGTATATGGGATAGGGGATGTTTGCGAATAAGTTAATTTTCCGTCTGAATTAACTGAAATGCCGGAACCCAAAAAATCAGTTGAACCGTAGAGATTGGAATCTAAAAGGTATTGAGCCGGAAAATTTCCGGCAACCGATAATCCTATATCCGTGTCTCCTTTTGATGAAATACCAAAAGTAAACCAGTCGTTTACTTTTATTGCCTGCTTATAATCCATTCCGGAGGTTGAAGGAGAGTATATGATTGGAGCTCTGAACTCACGTGTTGCAAGCTCTGTCGCGGTTGGGTCATTTGTAAACAAAACTTTGTTAGAAAAAGATTCTCCTGTCATATCTCCGATCGTGAAGGTCTGGTCTTCTACGTTGTAGAGCTTGCTTGCTTGTGACGATAACGATGTTGAATTAACTCCAAAATAAACTTCAGATTTTTCTATTTTAGCAAGTCCCGCAGGATTCCATAGAACTGTTCTTATCCCGTTGCCAAGTGAGGAAAATCCATTGCTTAACCCGGGATACGGCGCGTCGATTCCAGGAAATCTTGCAGTTATATTGGTAAAAGGAAAATCCTGTACCGCATAAACAGTTGTAGTCAATATGGCTATTATAATAAAAAATGCGACAATGATTTTTTGTGGCTGCATCGCGAATAATAATATATCAAATATGTTTTTTGTCAAGGATTTTGACAGGATTTGTTTGGCGATTTTTATTTGTGGTTGACAGTTATTTGTGAACAGTTTACATTAGATATAGATGAACAATGCAGCTCAAAAATTTAAACTGGTTTCTAACTTTAAACCGTCGGGCGACCAGCCTAGGGCTATAAAAGAACTTACTGATGGAATCAAAAAAGGTTTTGATTTTCAAACTCTTCTTGGTGTTACAGGTTCCGGAAAAACTTTTACAATGGCGAATATTATTCAAAAAACCCAAAAGCCGACTCTTGTAATTTCTCACAACAAAACATTGGCAGCTCAGCTTTGCCAGGAATTTAGATCTTATTTCCCAAAAAACGCGGTTGAGTATTTTGTATCGTATTATGACTATTATCAGCCGGAGGCTTATCTCCCGTCGACGGATACTTATATAGAAAAAGATTCTTCTATTAACCAGGAAATTGACAGATTAAGACATTCCGCGACAATGTCGCTTCTTTCTCGGAGAGATGTAATTGTTGTTGCGTCTGTTTCCTGTATTTATTCGCTTGGCGCGCCAAAAGATTATTTAAAAGCAATGATATCCTTGAAAACCGGAGAAAAAATCAACCGTGAAGAAATAATAAAAAAACTTGTCGCTATTAAATATGAAAGGAATGATATTGAACTTAATCGAGGCAAATTCAGGGCGCGCGGTGAAGTTTTGGAAATACAGCCTTCCTATGAAAAAAATATTTTAAGAATTGAGCTTGACGAAAATGACATTGTTGAAAAAATCTTTGAAATAGACCCTGTCACAAAAAAAACTGTTAAAAGGCTTTCTTTTGCCGGAATTTATCCAGCTACCCATTTTGTGACATTTGAAGATAAACTGGAGACTGCTTTGAAGTCTATTCAAAAAGAACTTGAAATGCGGCTTGAGGAATTAAAAAAACAAAATAAACTTGTTGAATCGCAAAGGCTAGAACAAAGGACAAAATACGATCTTGAAATGATCCGTGAGCTTGGATATTGTTCTGGGATCGAAAATTATTCAAGGCATATGGAAGGGCGAAGAGAGGGGGAGCCATCTTCAACCCTTATAGATTATTTCTCAAAAGATTTTTTAATGTTTATTGACGAATCTCATGTGACGATTCCTCAGGTTAAAAGCATGTTTTTTGGGGATAAGTCGCGAAAGGATGCTCTCATCAATTACGGGTTCAGATTGCCGTCTGCCTATGATAACCGCCCTTTAAAATTTGATGAATTTGAAAAAAAACTCAATCAAGTGGTTTTTGTATCGGCTACTCCCGCGAATTGGGAAATTGAGAAAAGTAAAAAAGTTGTCGAACAGATAATAAGGCCTACGGGTCTTATAGATCCCGAAGTTATTATTCGCCCTATTAAAGGGCAGATTGAAGATATTGAAAAAGAAATTAAAAAGCGTATTTTAAAAAAAGAAAGGGTTTTAATTACTACGCTTACAAAAAGAATGGCGGAAGATCTTTCAGAATATTTAAATGAAAAAGATTTTAAAGTCCGATACCTTCACTCTGATGTTGAGACTTTGGATCGGATCCAAATACTGCGTGATTTGCGCCTGGGTAAATTTGATGTTCTGGTCGGAATTAATTTATTGCGTGAAGGGCTTGATTTGCCGGAAGTTTCTCTTGTTGCCATTCTTGATGCCGATAAGGAAGGCTTTTTGAGGTCGGAGAGATCCCTTATTCAGACAATCGGCCGCGCGGCTCGTAATGTTAACGGGAAGGTAATTCTTTATGCCGATATAATGACCGATTCCATGAAAAAGTCGGTATCCGAAACGAACCGCCGCCGGAAATTGCAAATGGCTTACAACAAGAAACATGGAATCGTGCCAAAAACCATAGTTAAAGAAATTGCCGATATTTCTGATCAGATAAAAGAATCAAAACTTGAAGAAATAAACCAGATAAAAGGGTTTGTCCCAAAAGCTGAAATTCCCGCGCTAATTAGCCAGTTAAAAGATGAGATGGATATTGCGTCTATGGAATTAAATTTTGAAAAAGCTGCTGAATTAAGAGATAAAATCGCGGCGATAAAAAAAACTTTTAACTTGGCGTGATTTTGATTATTTGGAGTCTTCTTTGAAATCTCCCTTAATATTTGCCGATATTTTACATATAAAGGAATAAATAAAAAAATGAACGGAGTTTCTGGCGAAGGACCTATAAGAGGAAGAGTCCCACTGGATGTTGGACGCATAAGAACTATTATTTCTGATGTTCGACCATCCAGCGGCATGGCTTATCAACATGCCATAAACATAATAGCTCCCCCGTTATCACTTTATCAAATTAGACCAGCCGATCTGAATGGCAGAATGGTTGAAATGACAGCAAGGCAAATTCTAAATGATTTAAGGCCTAAGAAAAATCAACAAGGTTTTTTGTCTATTGAAAGATTATTAGACCAACAAATGGAAGTAACTTTAAAAAACCAAGAAGCAAGTAAAATAGCCGGACAACCAGTTCTTGTAAAAACAAGTGTCGATAGGCCTACAAAGGTAGCTGCTATAGAATTATTAGAAAGATTAAAAAGAGTAGGAGTATCAAATGGAGGGATTTATAATTACAGATTTTCAGATTACATAGAAAACACTTTAAAAAAAGTAAATGATTTACAAGCATTAAGTTTGGAAGATTTAACCGAAAAGTTATCTAAAATTTTTGAAAATAAACATTTTTTTAAAAATATTGATATTTACTTTGTAGTAAAAACCAACAATGGCAATAGACAAGCTATAAGAGTAATTGGAAATGGTTATTCGCATTTTTCAGATTGGAGATCTGTCGATACAGGAGAAATTTTTTATCCATGGGTAAGCAATGGCTCTTCAGCTTCAACTAATTTCAAATTTTTGCCTAGCATGGAAGTAGATTCTAGAAAAAAAGGAGAAATTCGCAGACAGCATTTAGGCGCGCATCAACTCCATAGCATTGCTCCCCTAGAAGCTGCATATGGATCAGCCCCTATAAGTGGAACAGGAGGAGAAGAAGGCGTTCAGCCTGAAGCATGGGTTACATTTAAATTTAATGAATGGAAACCTTTATTATTTGCCAGAACAGAAATTCCTGAGGAGTTTTTTTGTAATCCAGCTATACATTCAATGTTTATTAGCCAGGATGGAGAGTATTATAGTTTAGGGATTTCAAACCTTGAAGATAATTTGATGCCAATAGAAAATACTGAATTAAGACAAAGCTTTAAGGAATTTATTGAAACTTTTATAAGTGAAAAACGAAAAATGTGCAGCAATAGAGCCTTTTATCCTGCGGCAGTAGAATATCCTTCAATAAATGAATTTAAATATGATGCGGATCGTACTGGGTATCGCAGAAATATTGATGAATTACTAAAGGAACTAATGAGAACTGTTGCTAGGAAAATACAGGAAACAGTATCAGCAGAACCAGGGAAAAAAGTAGAAAGAGAGCCTAAGCCTCAATCCATAACAGCACCTACTGCTCCCCTTATGGCAAAACAGCCGGAGCAAGTTCTTTCTGATGAAGAAAAAAGAGAAATTATTGGAAAAGGAATATCTTTCATCATTAATGGGCAAAAAGTAAAAATTTTCGAAATACCTTTTGAAAAATTCAGAGAGAAAAAAGATGCAGTTATTAATTGGTTAAGAGATGAAATTATAGCAGTCTATGATGGCACAGAACGATTAAAAGGCAAAACAAAAGATGAGATTATTAAATTACTATCTTTAGAAGATGATAAAATGGAAGAAAGAGTTGGAGTGCACCCTTATAAGTGGAACGATTTTGAGCTAAGATTAGAACGATCTGGCATATCATCTTGAGCTATGTTTTTTAAAGATTCCT
>MEUB01000061.1 GCA_001771535.1 candidate division WOR-1 bacterium RIFOXYB2_FULL_37_13 | reverse complement strand
CTCTATTCTAACGGTATTAAAACGGATTTTAATATTATACCGTTTTGCCATCTCAAATATTAACAATATTTTTATGTATTCAGTTGACCAAGTTTTGCTTGGGGTTCCAGCTAGACAACAAGTGCATTGATTTTGGCATCCGCTCATAATTTCAAGGCTTATAATGGGGTCGAGCCTGATACTTGTTATCGCTTCAAATGGATAAGCATCTGGTGGAAGAAAAAGTTCAAGATGTGGGGTTTCAATCCTTGGGGATTGAGAAGATATCCAGCGTAAATAATTTTGCAGATAGGTGTCGCTGTAAGCTTGAGATGCGACTCTTTGACTAAACCTAAAAAGATGGTCTCTTATATCAAGCCCCTTACTATTTAATAAATCGTAATTTTTGTCAAATATAGTTGCTCCTCGCCTTAGATTAGAAATATGTTTAGCAGGAAAATTTTTGGCAGCTAATAATTGCCAAGGAATCGCCTTTCTGCAGCTTCTTATTATTGATTGGAACTCTTGCATTAATTTATTTATCGTCAAAACCAGACCAAAATTGCATAAAAAAATTGTTGTCGTGTTATAATAATTATTGTATGCAGGATAAAGTTGTTAATTTTGTAAAAATGCAGGGGTTGGGCAATGATTTTGTCCTTATAGACGGACGAAAAGAGAACCTTTCTGGCATCGAGTTGCCTCAAATGACGCAGGATATTTGTGATCGCCATTTTGGGATTGGAGCTGACGGGCTGATTGTTGTCTGGCAATCTGAAAAGGCAGATATCCGCATGCAAATTTTTAATCCGGACGGATCAGAGCCCGAAATGTGCGGAAACGGAATTCGCTGTTTCGCGAAATATATTTATGAAACTTCTTCGGACAAGAAAGAAGTTCTTTCTGTTGAAACACAAGCCGGCATTATAATCCCCGCGATTATTATAAAAGACGGCTTAGTTGTAGCGGTTGAGGTTGATATGGGAACGCCGCAGGATTTGGGAGAAATTTCCCTTCAAGGCTATTCTTTTAGAAAAATATCGATGGGGAATCCTCATGCCGTAGCCTTTGTTGATGGATTTGATGATTTTGATCTTGGCAGTATTGGTTCAACAATTGAGCTTGATCCGCATTTTTCAAACAGGACGAATGTTGAATTTGTAAAAGTTTTAAATGACCATGAGTTGGAAATCCGCGTTTGGGAGCGAGGGGCGGGGGAAACTTTGGCTTGCGGAACAGGCGCTTGTGCTGTGGTTGCCGCTGCCGTTATGGCGGGGAAAACCGGAAGGCGCGTTCTTGCCCATCTGCCGGGAGGGGTTCTTGACATTGAATGGCTTTTAGATGACGAACACATTGTTATGCGCGGACCCGCTGAAAAAGTTTTTGAAGGAAAGTATTTTATCTAGAGTTAGCTTAAAGGTTGTTCCCCTTGTTTTCACCCGCAATTTTTTTAAATCGGACGAAACTGTGAAATCTCTTTAAAATATTGGCGAAAGATAGAGGTTAGCGATTAACAATAATATAAAAAACAAGGAGAACTTTTTATGCCTGGAACAAAAGGGGTTGCTTTTCGCGAAAGAGTAAATGCTCGAAAATGGGAGCAAAGAGCTAATAATGTCTGGAGTAAACTTTATGGATTAACAACAACACCAAATAATATTGTAGCCTTATCAACCTTGTCTCTTATTGAAGGGAATCCAAAGGGTCCCGGCGCTTGTAATTATTGTTGTCCCTTTTGCATTAGCCATGCCAATGATACAAATGAAAGACGAATAGAGGGATTTCCGACCCCTATTGAAAAAATAGAGTTTTATTCAAAAATTTTTAACAAGGTTGCGTTTGGTCTTCCTCATGGGATGGCGACGGGAATAGGGGAAACAACCCTTGCGGAACCTGAAAGATTAAAGCAGGTTTTTGCCCTTTGGCATGATATGGGAATAATCTCCGAACTGCAGACAAATGGGTCTTTATTAACTCATGAAAATCTGACCCTTTGGCACAACAATAATAAAGGGCTTAACACAGTTGCAATAAGCTGTGTAAGTCATTTTGACCAGGTAAATGCAAATATTTTATCAAAAGGAAGAGTTCCATATAATTTAGCCAAGACTGTTGGAGAAGCAAGAGATATTGGCCTTTTGGTTCGTTTGTGTGTGACAATGTTGCGAGGGGATCATGGAGAAGGGGTTAATTCCCCTGATTCTCTTTTGGCCTTTCTTAAGTTTGCAAAGGAGGTAGGGGCAGAACAGGTTACTTTTCGAGAAATGGGAAAACCTCGGATGATAGTTGAAGATAGGGCAAAGAAAGTTGCAGACTGGATAGACAGACATTATGTAAATCCATCCTTTGTGATAAACGTCTTAGAAGGGGTAGGCGCCACAAAAGAGGCTTCTTTACCATGGTCTGTAAGATATTTTTATAATGGTTTAAGCGTTGTTCTTGCGGAATGTTTAACTCCACCTATAGACGGAAAAGTAAGAAGCGCGGTTATTAGAGGTAACGGATTATATGATGGGTGGGACAGACCAATGAGGATCGCATGAAGCTGACAAGTTTTTTGGTAAGAGGCGCAGATACTTATAAAAGTTTTACAAAACTTTTGGTTGATAACAGGATCTTGCGTAGTTGTATCGGGCTTGATAAATGCGTAACTGGTTTTCATCGTTTAGGTAATGGAGAAAAAAACTTAGTTGTTGTTGATACCAATAGATTTTTAGATTTACAGGAAAAACAGAAGGTAGATAAGTTGCAACCACCTTCTCTCCCTGCTGTCGCACTTCATGGAAATTCCATCAGAATGCTTTTGGCGACAAAAGCTATTCATCCTAAAATGGAGACTGATGAGATAGATGAATTTAACGCATCTCTTGAGAGTGTTCGGAGAGAATTAAAAGGGATGGAAATTACCTACAAGGAAATTGAAACAAACAAGCTTTCTTCTGCCGGTGATTTTGGCTTTAACTTGGTTGCCGTGCTTGGTGGAGATGGAACTTTTTTGCATGTTGGCAGGAGCCTTGAGAATGGCTTTTCTATTTTTGGAATTAATGCGAATCCTTCCAGAAGTTATGGGCACTATTTAAAAACCCAGGGAAATAATTTGGGGGAAAATTTATCAAGACTTACTTCCGGCAATTATATTGTTTATAATTTGCCGAGAATTCAGCCTGTTTTAACAAGAGGAGAAAGCTCGTTTAAGCTTCCTATGTTATTAAATGAAGTTGCGATAAAAGATTATGCCCCATTTAAAACAACAAGATGTGTGGTTCAGATTGACGGAAGAGAAGAGTTTGTTTATAGCGATGGCATGTTGATCAGTTCTTCTTCTGCTTCCCGTCCCGGATCTTGGGCTCTTAATGCCGACGGAATAATGCTTGGAGAAGGCTCTCTTTTGATGCAGCTTGTCTCGTTTGCTCCGGGGAGGCTTGCAAAAAATGGAGAGCAGCACTTGCTCTGTAATCTTATTACCGGAGAACCAGTCACTCTTCTTTCTGAATGC
Source organism: candidate division WOR-1 bacterium RIFOXYB2_FULL_37_13 (assembly GCA_001771535.1). Lineage (GTDB taxonomy): Bacteria > Margulisbacteria > WOR-1 > XYC2-FULL-46-14 > XYC2-FULL-37-10 > XYC2-FULL-37-10. Next base: position 19,399 of record MEUB01000061.1, on the reverse strand, counting down.
CGATTTGACCCCTTAATTGGTGTGGATAGTGCTGAAAAATTTGATTTTCCTCGAGGAGATCGGTTGCTTGTAACGGGGGCTGTCTCCCCTTTAAGGTTTATCGATTTTCCAGAAGAGATTCCTTCCTTTGAGGCAGAGGCCTCTCCTTACGAATTGCAAAATAGAAGAACTTTTATAGGGGAAGAGATTCTCCGAGAATTAGAGAAGACTTCTCTATGCCTGGCTGTTAAGCCGGGAGAAAAAAATCAGATCTTATTTCTGCAAGTAACTCCGGATCTTGGCAGCATGAAGATTTGGGCCATTAAAAAATTGGGGGAGAAAGCTCTTGCGGCAGAAGATATTTTATTACTGGAAGAAATTGCTCGTCCTCTGCTACTTTATCCTACAGCTGAAATAGCGGCAAAAACGTCGACTGAAAGGGATATGACTTTTAATTTGTACCGTTATGGAAATTATATAACAGAGATGGACGGCGTCATGGTGGAGTGGAATGCTGATGAGGACAAAAATGTCTGGGGCCCTTCTATCGATACAGTCTTTTTCTTACATGTTTTAAAAAAGCACGGTTTATGTAAGGAGTCTGTTCATACTGCTTCTGAAATTGGAACAGGTAATGGGATGTTGGCAAAAGGGGTCACGCTGTTTTGCCGTAATTTGGAGGATATGGAAATTACGGATATTAATTTAAATGCGTTAAAATGCGCTGAACGAAACATTAGAAGAGGAATGATAAATAGTGATTTGTGCATAACCTCTATTCATGGGCCTGGGGTTAAAAAAATAGGGGGACGGGATCTTTTGCTTTTAAATCCTCCTTATATTCCTAAAAAGAATGCGAATGAAACAAATCCTTATGAGGGGACTGGACTTATGCGAGAGGTAATAGAAAACAGGCTAAGGTTGCTTAATCCCAACAATCCTGAAGCTGCGATTGTTATAAACTATAGCTCTTTGGCCCAAAAAGATTTTGATTCTTATATGGATGGGGCAGAGGAGGTTGACGTTGAGCTCCTTGATACTTTGATGGTTCCTTTAAAAATAAATTGGGCCAGCATTGATCCTGAATGGATGGAATATCTTTTGGCAGAGTGTGGGCTGGAGCTTAGAGATGAGTCGATATATGGATACAAATACTGGCATACTTTGAAAATTGTTAAAATAACAAGAAAAGATATTTAGGGAACATATTGTTCTTCATAATACGGTCGCTTCCTAAAGCTTACACCTAAATCTTCCGCTATCTTTTTTGTTTTTTCTATATCTATAGCGCCTGGCAGTCCGACAACGCTTGCCTCAACCTGCGGAATATGTTTTTTTGCCTCTTTTATAAAATCGACAACAGCATCAAACACTTTTTTACCGCCCATAGGATTGCAAAGCTTGTTGTAAGTTTCAGCATTTTGGGCATTTAATGATATTGAGACAAAATCAATCAGTCCTTTTAATTCAGGAAGAATGTTCCTCCCCCAAAAAAGGTTCGCGTGTCCGTTTGTATCGATTCTTATTTTGACCTGATTTGTTTTGGCTTTTATTTCTGCCGCGACTTCCTTTATTATTTCTAGGCGTATAAGCGGCTCGCCGTATCCGCAAAAAACAATTTGCTCGTATTGACGAGGATCTCCGATTGCCTGAACTATTTCTTCTGTTGTAGGCTCAGAGTCGAGCCACAAGTTATATTTTTCATTAAAATTGCCGGGCTTGCTTCTTATGCAAAAAGAACATTCATTGGTACATCTGTTTGTTATGTTTAAATAAAGTGAATTTCCTAATTTATAGGCAATGTCTTGCATTACTTTTTAAGTGCTTCTTTTAAGATTTTCTGCACGGCATCTGGATTGGCGCGACCTTTTGTCGCTTTCATGACCTGACCAACAAAAAACATTAAAACTGCTTCTTTACCTGATTTAAATTGTTCAACCTGTTTTGGATTATTTCTTATAATATCTTGAGCGATGCTTACAAGCTCACCCTCATCAGAAATTTGAGTCAGTCCTTTTTCTTTTATTATACCTTGAATGGAGTTGCTCCCCTTTAAAAGTTCCGGCAAAACAATTTCTTTGGCAACTTTTCTGGACAGGACGCCATTATCGATTAATGCAAGCATTTCTGCTAATTGATTGGGGGATAGCGCGATATTGTCAAAAGTCATCTTCGATTCTTTAAGGCAAGCCGTTATCTCTCCTACAAGCCAATTGGCAATTGCTTTTGGGTTGTTGTAGCTTTTTGTTGTCTCTTCTAAAAAGGTTGCCATTTTAGAGTTTGAAACAATAAAGAATGCATCGGTTTCAGATATTCCATAATCTTTAATAAATCTATTTTCCTTTTTGTCTGGAAGTTCTCCAACGGTTTTGCGTATTTCTTCTATCCATTCTTTTGTTGGGGCAATAGGGACAAGGTCGGGTTCGGGAAAATATCTGTAATCATGAGAAAATTCCTTTGTTCTCATTCCTTTGGTTTTTTCCGTCTCTTCACTATAGAAACGTGTCTCTTGAATTATTGTTCCTCCCTCATCAATAACTTCTCTATGTCGCAATTCTTCAGCCTTTAAAGCCTTCATAACAGCCTTGAATGAATTCATGTTTTTTATTTCGGTTTTTGTTCCAAATTCTTTTTGCCCAACAGGTCTTATTGAAATATTCGCGTCACACCGGAGCGAGCCCTCTTCCATTTTGGCATCGCAAACTCCTATATATTCCAAAAGATGGGCAAGTTTTTCCATGTAAGCTTTTGCTTCTTCGGGTGTCCTTATGTCCGGCTCGGAAACTATCTCCATAAGAGGGGTTGCAGCCCGATTGTAATCTGCAAGGCTGTAGTCCGAACCCATAATGCGGTCGGCGCCTTTGTGCACAAGTTTTCCCGCATCTTCCTCAAGATGGATTCTTGTGATTCCTATCCTCTTTTTATTCCCATCGACTTCTATTTCCAAAAAACCATGTTCCGCAAGGGGAAGATCAAACTGTGAAATTTGAAAATCTTTTGGCAGGTCGGGGTAGAAATAATTTTTCCTGGCGAATACGGATCGTTCGTTGATTTTGCAATTTGTCGCAAGAGCCGTTTTAATTGCAAGTTCGATTGCTTTTTTATTTATGACAGGAAGCGTTCCCGGCTGGCCTGTGCAGACCGGGCAGATATTTGTATTCGGTGGATCGCCAAAATTATTGGCGCACCCGCAAAACATTTTACTGCTTGTTTTTAGCTGGGCATGGACTTCAAGGCCAATTATTGTTTCGTGTTTACTCATATTCACACTATTTTAGCACTTAACATAAGCGCCTACAAACATGTTATAATTATCTTTCTTTCTTGGTTAACGGGGCGTAGCTTAGCTTGGTTAGAGCACTCGCTTGGGGTGCGAGAGGTCGGCCGTTCAAATCGGCTCGCCCCGATTTTTTATTTTTTCAAATGCCAATCTGTGTTCTGCTCGAACGCATATGCTGCCTTTAGTATTGTCTCTTCATCAAAGGCTTTCCCCATTATTTGGAGACCAATTGGGAGGTTGTTTGCGTTGCCACATGGGATAGAGATTGCAGGTATCCCCGCCAAATTAACAGGAATTGTCGCAATGTCCGATAAATACATTGAAAGCGGATCGTTTGCTTTTTCCCCAATTTTAAAAGCAACCGTAGGAGATGTTGGAGAAACTAAAACATCGCAATTACTAAGGGCTTTTTCAAAATCCTGCTTAATTAAGGTTCTTACTTTTAAGGCCTTTAAATAATACGCATCATAATAACCTGCGGAAAGGGCATAAGTTCCGAGAATAATTCTTCGCTTGACCTCCGCCCCAAATCCCTCTCGTCTTGTGTTGTAATACATTGTAATAAGGTCTTTGGCTTCTTGAGAGCGATGCCCGTATTTCACCCCGTCGAAGCGGGCAAGGTTGGAGCTTGCTTCGGCCGGCGCGATTAGGTAATAGGTTGAAACTGCATATTCAAATGATGGAAGCGAAACTTCGGAAATAACAGCACCAAGTTCCTCATATTTTTTTATGGCAGATTTGATAGCAGATTTTACATCAGCAGAAATCCCCTCTCCCATCAATTCTTTAATAACTCCAACTTTTAGACCTTTAATATTTGTTGTCAAAGATTTTTGGTAGTCCGGGACAGGAACATTGACTGATGTCGAATCTTTTGGATCATATCCCGCCATTACCTGAAGAAGTATCGCCGCATCAGTTACATCTTTTGCGAGAGGGCCTATCTGGTCCAGTGAGGAGGCAAATGCTACAAGCCCGTATCTTGAGACTCGTCCATAAGTTGGCTTTAATCCGACTATTCCACAAAAAGAAGCTGGCTGTCTTATAGATCCTCCAGTATCTGACCCTGTCGCAAGAATCGCCTCATTGGCCGCAACCGCCGCCGCAGACCCGCCGGAAGATCCGCCAGGAACTCGCTCTAAATCTCTCGGATTTTTTGTAATCTGCAGTCCGGAGTTTTCAGTAGATGATCCCATTGCAAACTCATCAAGATTTGTTTTGCCAATAATGACGGATCCTGCTTCTTTTAATTTTGTAACAACTGTTGCATCATACGGAGCAATATAGTTTGCGAGAATTTTTGAAGCACAGGTCGTAAGAATCCCCTTTGTGCACATGTTGTCTTTTACGGCTATCGGGATACCTGTCAACAAAGTGACATTTTTGTTTTCTTTAAGCCTTTTATCTGCGGCCTCGGCCTGTTTTATAGCCTCATCTTTTGTAAGTGTAATATAAGCCTTAATCTGCGGTTCGACAGATTCAATACGCAAAAAAACTTTTTCGGCGAGCTCAACAGAGCTTATTTTCTTCTTGATTAAAAGATCATGCAATTCATGTGCTGTCTTATCAATCATTCCATTATCCTCGGAACTTTAAACATATTCTCTTCAATCTCTGGTCCATTTTTCATTATTGATTCAATGTCTTGGCATTTTTCAACTTTATCATCGCGCATAACATTTTCCATCAGAATTGCATGAGAGGTGGGAGAAATATCGGAAATGTCTAGCTTGTTCAAATTTTCGGCATATTGAAGGATATTCCCAAGCTGTTTTGAAAAAGTCTTTTTTTCTTCATCCGAAAGGCCCAACCTAGCAAGATGAGCGACGTGTTCAATATTAATTTCCATACTATTATTATAACTTATTTAACGGGGAGGGTAAACATGAGGGTTGCCCCTTTGCCTATCCCTTCTGATTCAGCCCACATACGGCCGCCATGTTTTTCAATAATGCTTCTGGAAAGGGCCATTCCCAGGCCTGTTCCTTTGCGCCTTGCGCTTTCCTTGGAAGATGTGCGATAGAATTTTTCAAATATATGATCAATATCTCCAGGGGAAATCCCTATCCCATTGTCCTTTACCGCTACATAAACTTTGTCTTCGATTTGTTCTGCTGAAATTTTTATCTTTCCTTGAGGGTTACTGAATTTAATGGCATTAGAAAGGATATTGATCATTACTTCAAGCAGATTTTCTTCGTTTCCCGGGATGTTTGGAAGTTTATCGGAAATTTGTTTTTCAAGCGATAGATTGTTTGCCGTGATTTGAGGGGAAACCTCACAAACGGCTTTTTCGATAATATTTACAAGAGGAAGATTATAAGTTTCAAATTTGTTCATTTTTGTTTCTATGTGCGCCAAGTCGAGAAGATCGTTTACCATGTCGTTTATTCTTTTAGATTGTTTCTTGATAACGGTTAACGCCTTTGTTTGGTCAGGGGTTAGAGGGCCGGTCAATCCTTCAAGGGCCAAAGAGACATACTCCTCTATAGAGGTTAAAGGACTGCGGAGCTCATGAGCAACCATATTCATAAAATTTATTTTATCGGCGGAGAGCTTTTCTACTTCTTCCTGTTTTTCATGTATTTTCATTGACAGGTAGGACATTGTATATATCAGTGCCAAGGCTATAAAGAAAAGGGAAAAGCTTTTCAACATAAAATATCCCGGATCTGAATAAATGATGTTTGGAAGGACGGCTATTTGATAATGAGGAATAACTTTTAAAGCTTCAAGAAAATTATTCAGCGAATAAAAAATTATGGCGTGCCCGCTCATTAGTATGCCCAAGGAGGAGCCGAAAAACAAAGCCGTTGTTGCCAAATCTATGAAGTAAAGGACATTAAAAGGACTGTCTACTCCGCCGCTGAAATGGACAAGAATTGTGGTAATAAGAAGATCCGTAAAAATCCGAAGATAGTTATATAACGTTGTCGTTAAATAAAAAGGGAACTGTTTGCCAATATAATAGAACAAAAAATTGTAAATAAAAGCAAAAAACAAAAGGATGTAAATAAAGGGGAATTGAAATTGCATTCCAAGCAAATGCGCTGAAAAAACAATAACAAGAATGCTTAAAATTATTAAAAACCTGATTTTAATGAGCCAGATAATCCGCTGGGCAATATCTGTATTAGGCTGTCCATTCATTGATAGATATTCTATTACTAGAAAGCCATAGACGCAAGAGCTCTTTTTTGTTCTTTTTGTAACTATAGCCTTAGCGAGGCTAATGGCTTTAAAGATAACGGAGAAAAATCTTTTCTTTTAAATTTATAATAAGCCGCGCCTCCTATCATTGCGGCGTTGTCGGTGCAATATTCAAACGGAGGAATCATTGCTTTTAACTTTTCTTCATCTGCCCTTTTTTGCGCGTATTCTCGCAACTCTGAATTTGCTGAAACGCCTCCTGCAATTGAGACAGTTTGCACGTTTTTATCTTTTGCGGCTTTAATTAATTTTTCAACAAGCGTTTCGACTACTACTTTTTGAAAGGATGCCGCAATATTTTTTTTCTGTACACTGTTCACTGTACTCTGTAAGCTTTTAACATGATTGACAACTGCTGTCTTTATGCCGCTAAAACTAAAGTCGTAAGCGTATTCTCCTTCAATCATAGGATGTTTGAACGGTATGGAGTTTGGGTTTCCTTCTTTTGCCAATTTATCTATAAGCGGACCGCCAGGATACCCTAGCCCCAAGACTCTTGCTACTTTATCAAAAGCCTCCCCAGCCGCATCATCGCGGGTTCTGCCTAGAGTTTCATAGTTTCCATGGCCTTTTACGTGCACAATCATCGTGTGTCCGCCAGAGACTAAGAGACACAGGAAGGGGAAGAGATTGGAAATTGGAAATTGGAAATTGGAAATTAGTAAATTTGCATATATGTGCCCCTCCAGATGGTTTACCCCAATTAGTGGGATTTTCTGCGTCCATGCTATTGCTTTTGCTGCGCAAACGCCAACAATCAAAGAGCCTATAAGCCCCGGCCCATAAGTTACGGCGACGGCATCAATATCTTTAAAAGTGATGTTTGCTTTATCAAGAGCTTCCTGAATAATTGGGCTTATAAGCTCAACATGTTTGCGTGCGGCAATCTCCGGCACAATTCCGCCATATTTTTGGTGGAACTCTGTTTGTGTTGCGATAGGATTTGATAAAACCTCAACCCCGTCTTTTACAACGGCGGCAGATGTTTCATCGCATGATGTTTCGATTGCTAGGATTAACACTTTTAAGCAACTGCCTTATTAAACAAGCTTGCGTATGACCTTCTCAATCGTTTGAAAATGATCGAAGGTTGTTACAGCTTCGTCAAAACTGATTTTGTCGCCTGATGGATAACGCAGTTTAGGCAAATACAAATTGATTGCTAAAATTAGATCGCTGATCTCAGAAAGTGATGGGTAATTTGCCAATGCCAGTGTCAACAATTTGTCCAAAAAATGGGTTTTCTCGATAGGCTTATCAGCTTTTATAAGCAGAGCCTTGAGCATTTTTTCAATTGCTTGATGAAGATGGTAAATGATAATATCAGCATGCCCTTTTTCTTTAATTAATAGTTTTGCTGTATCAAGGTCATGAGTCGCTAGCATCAACCACTCTTTGACATCATTTTCGTTCATAAACGATTTTGCCTTTTGTAATTATCTCCTGCCAAAATTTTAGTTTGTTTTTTTCTTGTAATTCCTCTGTAGAAGTTATGACCAAGTCAAGTCCAAAGTTCCTAGGGAAAAGGCTCTTGCTAATTTGGAGGGCTAAACTGTTTTTGTCGCGGCTCGAATTATCAATTACCAATAAGTCTAAATCGCTTTGTTCAGTAGCTTTACCTTTACCATAACTTCCAAATAAATATATTTTATCCGGTTGGGCGGTTTCTTTGATTTTGCCAATTATTTGATTGATTTCTTTTTGTGATAACATTCTTGATTTATTTTAGCATAGAGACAAACACTATGCCAGATGACGGTTTCGTATGGCGGTAAATAACGCCAATGAAACAGGGGATATTGTTAGATATCACAGAGAAAAAGCAGGCTTAACTCAATTGGGGCTTGCCGAATTAGCAGGGGTTGGAAAAACTGTTATTTTTGATATTGCTAAGTTTGGTCCGATAACCCTTTCACCCGACTTCACCTTTACGAACTTTTCACAGATTTCTGGGGTATATCCCCCATATCAATTTTCTGTATGGATGCAATTATAGCGGGGAAATGACGATCTATAAATAGATAAATAGGACAATAAGTATGGGCGTTGAATTAATTGGTAAATACACTGATAGCGCATGTCGATATAGTAAAAGGCTTCCTGCCTTACGGCGAAGATTTATTGATGCTAAGCTGGCTGAAGTTCCTGATTTGAATGTAATAAAAAGTACGACGCCGTATGGGATCGGATTTATGGTGGGATTCCCATTATTCAGAACTGCCGGATTGATCACGGATTATAAGGACTCGATAGAGAGTTTAAGGCAAGTGGTTCCCAGACAATGGTTTTATGCGATCGAAGATACACATATTAGCTTAAATGTTACGATCAGAGCCGACATAGGCGGCCATCATTATTTACCGGAAGGCGATAAGACGGATTATTATCAAAGGTATCTGGAAATTTTTAGAAGTATTCGCTTCCGACCATTCTCTTTACGGGTAATTGGTATTTTTCAGAACGGAATAATTCTTTGGAGGCCAGCTGAGAACAGAGAAGCGATCTTTAATATCAGGAAGCAAATTGAAAAAGGCTTAAAGGAAATGCGACCTCCTGCCAAAGAACATGATGGGCTGGCATATTTTGATAATAAAAATGGAGCTCCTGTTTTTCCCGGAATTATTCACACCACTTATATGAGACCAGTCGATCAAGCAGGCTTAATCCATAAATACGGTTCATTTGTTGAGCAGATAAATTTATTAAACGGAATGATCGAACGGAGAGCCCTTTTTGCGGAGCCGCTCAGAGTTTCCGAAATAGTTTTTATGGAAGAAAGATGGAAAGACCCTAGCGGGATAAGTTCGCCTATTCAAATCCCTGATCATTATGAAGTCAATGTTTTAAAAAGAAAATCAGCGAGTTAAAGCAAAAAATATATGGCTGTGTTTTCGGATCGCAAGATGTTTCGATTGCTAAAATTTTGACCATGCTTAATGATAACATTACAAAGGGATCTTAGAAGTTCTGGGTTGGTTGGAAAAAATAAAAATTCAAGCTTCGGCAACTTTTATAATTTTAGAAACATTAGGAGGGAGCCCCTTGCCTCTTTTTTCTAAAGAAGTGGCAAATTCTGAGTTGAGCGTGTTGCGAAATGCAAAGTTTTGAGAGCTCCTGCCACTAATCTTCTTTTCTTCGCAACATTATCATAATCATAATCATAATCCTTACGAAAACCAGTTCTTACTCTTACTCTAATATCCCTAAAAGCATTTTCCCATCCAGCCCTAACTCTTTCAAGATATGACATAAAATTTTCAGACTCCTACTTTTACCAATAGAGCATTCAAATTTCCTGCATATATATCGTTAAAATGGGAGCAAAAATTCAGAAAAAAAAGGCAAAAAAAGGCAGAAATCAATTGTGATTTACAACTATGCCTCTATACATCAACTTTTGGCCATATTAAATCGTAGTGGACACTGCGCCCTTCCCCTGGCAATTGGCGCAGAATTTTCTTATTAAGAAGATTTGATATTTCACGAAATGCGGTGGCACGGCTTGTTTTTGTCATGCTCACATATTTGCGTGTTGTGAGAAATCCTGTAAAATTCCCGGGACCAGCCTCCAAAATGCGGTTTAAAACTTTTTTCTGTCGGGAATTAAGTTCTGTCCCCGCATGCTGGCTCCAAAAATCAACACGAGTAAAAACATTGGCAATAATATCTTTGGAGTGTTCAATAGACTTTGAAACACATTCAATAAACCATAAAATCCAATCAATCACATCAATGTGGCATCTTTGGACATCCTCAAGGATTTTATAATATTCATTTCTTGAACGCATAATTTGAGAGGATACACTATAAAGCCTCACATTTAATTTTTCATCCTGCGATAGCGCCATGTCAGTCAATGCTCTCGCAATACGACCATTTCCATCTTCATACGGATGAATTGTAAGAAACCGCAAATGAGCTGTGGCCGCCCGTACGACTCCATCTGTTTCCCTCGATGATAAATTCCACCATTTCAAAAAAAGACGCATTTCCAAATCAAGTTGCTCTTTTGGCAATGCTTCAAAATGGACTTTTTCTTTACCAATCGGTCCCGACACTATTCGCATAAGATCTTTTCCACGAAGTTTTCCAACAGCAATTTTTCTCAAATCAGAATAACCGGAAGGGAACAAAGCCGAATGCCAGCCATTAAGCCTTTCCAGTGTCAAAGGCTTATTATGGAACCTAACAGCGTCAAGTAAAACATCAACAAGCCCATCGATACTGCGATCCTGAACAGTAACACCATGAGGCAACCCAAGTCTTACAGCAACAGACGATCGCACTGCATCACGATTAAATTTTTGACCTTCTATTTCAGCGGTACGCAAAGCCTCTTCAACCAATATGGCTCCTTGAGCTTCTGTTTCAAGTTTAAGACCAAGAGAAGAAACACGCCCCAATAATTTACCCTGTAAAATCCTCAAGTCGCTCAAAGGCTTAAGCAAGACAGCATCATCAAATTTAAAATCAAACCAATTTTTGCGCTCCCAGATATACTTCAGCGATATCCCCTCCTGAAGCGATTAAGCCCTCTAATCGCTTCAATATTTGAAGCAATTATAAATCATGCTTTCATAAATAGCAAGAGCTATCTCTATAAATGGTTCAAAAATTTGATTTGCTCCTATAAAATCTCCTTACAACATGGGTCTGTTGCGAAATGCAGGGTTTTGACAAACGAGGAGTTTTCAGGTGTTTCTCGTCAATCGGTTGCGCGGCTCGAATCGGTTATTGTATAACGGTTTTCGTCAAAAATACGCAACCGTAAAACGATATTTTGCAACACCCCCCAATTTTATTTTTAAGCACTTGACAGTAATACTGTTATAGCAGTAAAATATAGCCTGCAATGGGAAATATCAAGAAAAACCTTCAAGAAAGATCGAATATTACTTCTGTAGCAGTAAATAATGCCAATGAAATAGGAAAAATTGTCAGGACTCACAGAAAAATGGCAGACTTAACCCAATTAGGGCTGGCTGAATTAGCGGGAGTCGGGAAAACTGTTATTTTTGATATTGAAAAGGGTAAATCTACAGTAAAATTTGAAACTTTATTAAAAGTTTTTAAAACTCTTAATATTTCTTTTAATTTGAACAGTCCTATTTTAAATAAAGATTTGGAGAATTATTAAAATGAGAAAAGCAAAAGTCTATTTTTTGGGTTCCTTTGCTGGAATTTTTGAGGAAATCGAAAAAAACAAATTGTATAAATTTGTTTATGCGGACAATTATTCCGGCAAGCCAATATCCTTAACAATGCCTATAGCAAAAAGCATGTATCAATTTAAAGAGTTTCCTCCGTTTTTTGATGGACTGCTTCCCGAAGGAATTATGCTTGATGGGCTTGTTCGAAGATTAAAGATTGACAAAAACGATCTTTTTTCACAGCTTATGGCAGTAGGGCATGATATGGTGGGAGCTGTGACAATCGAGGAAATAAAATGAAAAAATGTCCAATTACTTATGAAGAAATCAAAGATGGAAAATATTCAAAAAAAGGCTTGGCGCTTTTATCTCCGGTTCTTTCTTGTTTAAACGACTTTCCTTACTCCGCAAAAGAACAAATTAGCGAAGCAATCGCAAGAGCCGAAAAAATGTCGATACAAGGGGTTCAGCCAAAATTGAGTGTTAGGCTCAATGTATCCGAAAAAATTTTTGAGGTGGTCGATATTGGCGGAAATTACATAATTAAACCCCAGCATGAACAATATGAAAATCTTTCGGAAAATGAGGATTTGACCATGAAGCTCGCGGAAACGGTAGGGATTAACGTCCCGTTCCATGGGATGGTTTATTCAAAAGACGGTTCTTTGTCGTATTTCATAAAAAGGTTTGACAGAATTTCAAAAAACAGAAAAGTGCCGCTTGAAGATTTCGCGCAGCTTGCAGGAAAAAGCAGGGAAACGAAATACGATTTTTCCATGGAAAAAGTGGTTGAAATTATCGAATTATACTGCACTTTCCCTGCAATTGAAAAATTGAAATTGTTTAAGCTTGTGCTTTTTAATTACATTGTTGGGAATGAAGATATGCACTTAAAAAATTATTCAATAATTAGGACAGAAGATAAGGTTCAATTATCTCCGGCATATGATCTTATTAACACTACAATCGCCATAAAAGGATCTTCTGAAGAGATCGCTCTTCCGCTTGCAGGCAAAAAGAAAAATATTGGAAAGAATGATATGTTTGAATATTTTGCGCAGGAAAGGCTTGGTCTCAATGAGAAATCCATAAAAGGAGTTTTCTCCATTATAATGACAGCTATTAGTCGGTGGGATGGGGTAATAGATATCAGCTTTTTGCCTTTAGATCTCAAAGATAAATATAAGAACTTATTTAAGAAGAGAGCTGAAAAGATGGGGATTGCTTGATAGTAGGCAAGGATCATTATCTTCTAAGTTTGGCTCGATAACCCTTTCACCCGACTTCACCTTTACGAAGCTTTTCGCAGATTTCATTTATTATTTGCAATTACAACAAAAAATTGGCGATATAAATAAAGAAGAATCGCTTTGTTTATAAGGATGGTTTTATGATAGGCATAAACGCTCATGTTTTACAAAAAACACCAGCGCCTCAAAAAATTCAATTAAGCAAAGGCAATGGAAAGAAAGTTGCTCAAAAAACGACGTGGGCTCTTGCCGCTTTAAGTGCTTTGCCTAACGAAAGAAAATTTGCTGTGCTGGAAATAGTAGAGAAAAAAAGAAAAGCTGTTTTGTCTTTTGGCTTCTCGCAGCTGCTTGAACAAAAGGCAGCTGATTATCATGCCGGCGATAGCCGAAAAATTGAAATTGTCAAAAGAGAACTTTCGGACTATATATTATTTGGACGATTAAATGGGGTTAATCTTATGGGCAGAGGAACCTTAGAATCTTTATTGCAGGCAACTGACCCTGAAATAGCTGTTAGGACTGCAATTGATGTATGCCATGCCTTAGAAATGGGAGATAGTTTAAAGCATTTTGTTGATTTGCCAGATGAGACGGTTGCACTTTTTTATGAAATCATTCTTGTTTTAAGTGATTTAATGTTGAAAGGGGAGATATATTTAGAAGATTTGAAGGTTCAAGATATGAATTCTTTTAGAGCGCGCGGAGAAATAGAGCTTAATCCGATAATAATAAGAGGGATGTTAAAAACGGTTTCTTTTTTACTGAAAGAGGGAAGCCCCAGAAGATTTAGCGTCCTTGCGGAAATATGGGAAATGCTTTCTGAAGCGCAGGGCATTAAAAGCTCAATAAAAAATGACATGAGAAAGACAATTCTTGGCAGAGCCTTTCTCATGATAAAAAAAGGATATGTTGCTGGAAAGCCTAAGTCCAGGTTAAAGTTTACTCCTGTTTTTCATGAGTTGGATTATGAAGATTTTTCTGAAAATGTTGTCAGATTCTTAAAATTTTTTGAAGAAAGCGCTTTGGCACAAATGGTCCAGGCCGAGTTGACCAAGGCAAGAGAAATGAATGAAGGACTTTAATCCGATTGGCCGATAAACTCCGCAAGTTTTTCCTGTTATAATCCGATTTATCAACAGATATGGTATATGAAATAGCTGGTCAAAACATTTCCCATGGGATGGGAGAGGAATCTCTTGCGGCTTCTTCTGCCATGATTGTTTCAGGCCTTGAAAAAGAGATTAAGCCTGACAGAGTGAACCTTATGACGGAAGATCCAAAAATAGACATGAAGCAGGCGGAAGAATTTATTCAAAAACTGGTAAATTCTACTGCTATTGAAAGAATTAAAAAGTATGAAGGAAATGAGTCGAGAAATAAAGACAAAAAAGAAGAGGAAGCGGCCAAAAAGAAAAAAGAATTGAAGGCAAAAGAAAAACTTATCGAGCCTTTTGCCTGGACACAAAAATCACATAGTCAGGGGAAAGGGATTTTTTCTTTTTTCTTTCGCATGGAAAATAAAGTTTTGCAGGGAGTCCTACGGGTTGTCCTTCAGCCGGAAATAGAAGAGCTTATAGAACTGGCTAAGGATCTTAAGATTGATGTTTCGGCATGGAAAATTGAAAAGGTTAATATTGATAAAAAAGGCAATTTATTGCTAATAGAGTCCGGATTGACGGAGGAAGAAAAGCTTAGGATATTACTTCTTGATGAGTGCAAAGTGCTTGAAATTGGAAGCATCTTTGAGGAATCATGGTTTAAGCTGGCAATAATTCGATGGAGGCTGTTTAGGGTTAAAAGCTCTTTAAAACAAATCGGATTAACAAAAGAAGATTTTGAAAAAATAAAAACATCGGCACAGCAGATAGCTTTTTTAAAATTAATAGTGATGCTGAAGGAATTTCATTTGAAGAGAGTTTTTTCAACTTCCAAAAAAGAATTTGACAGATATTCAAACAACATAACAGTTTTAACCAGAAAAATCTGGAAACTTGATATAAACCTGCCGCAAATCGGAATGGATTGGATTCATCAAAAACTAGAGACGCTGGCGTTGGAATCGGCGCGATATAAGCTTCAATTATTAAAATCCATGCAAACAATTTCTTTTGACAAAGAAAACGAAAAAGCCATCCACTGGCTTGAAACGACAATCACGCATTTGGCAGCTGCCTGAATTTAGATTTTAAATCTGATAATTCTTCTCGGTTCGCCAAATCCATGTTAAAATTGTTTAATGCAGGAACTCTCAAAAGGCTATAATCCGACCGATGTTGAACAAAAATGGTATAAATTCTGGGAAGAAAACGACCTTTTCTCCCCAGATGAAACTTCAACAGCAGAGCCATTCACAATTGTAATGCCACCACCAAATGTCACAGGCTCTCTTCATATGGGGCATGCATTAGATAATTCTATTCAGGATGTTTTAATCCGTTATAAAAGGATGCAAGGGTTTAAAACTTTATGGGTTCCAGGCACCGACCATGCAGGGATTGCCACACAAAATGTCGTTGAGCGTGAACTCAAAAAAGAGGGTAAGCGCAAAGAGGATTTAGGGAGAGAAAAGTTTCTTGAAAAAGTTTGGGAATGGAAAAAAGAGTATGGCGGACGCATTACCACTCAGCTTCGCAGGCTTGGTGCTTCATGCGATTGGAATCGCGAGAGATTTACGATGGATGAAGGGCTTTCAAAGGCTGTTACACGTGAGTTTGTCACTCTATATAATGAAGGTCTGATTTATAGGGGAAAACGCATTATCAATTGGTGTTCACGATGTTTGACCGCACTTTCCGACATAGAAGTGGAGTATCAGGAGAAAAAGGGAAGTTTGTGGCATTTGAGATATCCTATTGAGAAAGTAGAAAGTAGAGATTCGAAATTAGAAATTGGTGATTACATTGTTGTGGCAACAACAAGACCTGAGACGATGCTTGGGGATACTGCTATTGCTGTCAATCCTAAGGATGATAGATATAAACATTTAATTGGTAAAATGATCGTGATTCCTCTTGTTAATAGAAAGATTCCTATTATAAAAGATGATTTTGTGGATCCTTCTTTTGGAACAGGAGCTGTGAAAGTTACTCCCGCACATGACCCTAATGACTATGAAATGGGAGACAGACATAATCTTCCTAAGATTAATATATTAACGCCTGACGCAAAGATAACTTTTGCAGAATTCCCTGAAGAAGAAAAAAGGATTGTTGCACAGCTTGAAGGGCTTGATAGGTTTAAAGCTCGTGAAGCACTTGTCAAGCTTCTTGAAGAAAAAGGATTTTTAGAAAAAGTTGAAGATTACAGCAACTCTGTCGGACATTGTTATCGATGCAAAACAGTGATCGAACCTTATTTGTCAGATCAATGGTTTGTAAAAATAAAACCACTGGCAGAAGAGGCCATAAAAATTGTTGAGAAAGGCAAAACGAAATTCCTTCCAGATCGTTGGACAAAAGTTTATCTTAACTGGATGGTTAATTTGAAAGACTGGTGCATCTCGAGACAACTGTGGTGGGGACATCGCATACCTGCTTGGGAATGCGGAGGAATGTCCAATGTCCAATGTCCAATGTCCAATGGATGTAGGGAAATTATAGTTTCCGAAACAACACCGGAAAGCTGTCCTAAATGTGGTGGAACAAATTTAGTTCAAGATCCTGATGTGTTTGATACTTGGTTTTCGTCCGGCCTGTGGCCGTTCTCAACATTAGGGTGGCCTGATGAGACAAAAGACTTAAAAGCCTACTACCCTACTTCTGTACTCGTAACAGCTTACGATATTATTTTCTTCTGGGTTGCTCGAATGATTATGGCAGGAACACACTTCATGAAAAAGCCTCCATTTCATACTATTTTCATCCACGGGCTAATAAGAGATATCACGGGTAAGAAAATGAGCAAATCTGTTGGCAATGTTATAGACCCAATCTCCGTAATAGATACCGTAGGAGCCGATGCTCTTCGTTTTGCACTGATCTCCCTTGCAACAGGTGGAGGGCAGGATATCAAGCTTGCGGAAGAGAAAATTACAGAAGCCCGCAATTTTGCAAATAAGATTTGGAATGTGAGCAGGTTTGTGATGATGACCTTACCGGATGCAACGGATATAGGGGCGCGATTAATCGCGCCCCTATATCCGGTCGATGGGCTTGAATTGGCTGATAAATGGATTTTATCCCGTTACAATTCGGTCGTCAAAAAAATTGCTGAAAATCTTGATAATTTTCAGATTGGTGAATCCGCAAAGCTCCTTTATGATTTTATCTGGTCGGAGTTTTGTGATTGGTATATTGAGATCGCAAAAATAAGATTATATGGTGATGACCCAAAGAAAAAAGAGGAGGTTCAATCAATCCTTCTTTATATTCTTGAAGGGATATTAAAACTTCTACACCCTTTTATGCCGTTTGAAACTGAAGAGATTTACCAGATTTTAAAAGGGAGAGAGACTCCGGCCCCTAAAGAATCGATAATGCTTCAATCTTTTCCTGTTTGCGACGAAAAATTATTTGATGAAGAGATAGAGTATAAGATGAGAAGGTTTATTGAGCTTGTAAGAGCGATCCGAAGTTTGCGTGATACATTAAACATTGCGCATAAAGAAGAGATAAAACTGATTTCTCCTTCTTCTTTTGATGAAGATGAAAAAAAATATCTTAAGGCTCTTGCAAAAATCTCCACGATTGAAATTTCAGACAAATATCCACCTCATACAGTAGTTTCCAAAATCAAAAAATTTGAGTTTGGACTGCCAATAGAGGGGCTTGTCGATTTTAAAGAGGTACATGGACGGCTAGAAAAAGATTATAATGGCTTAGGTGTCCAAGTTAAAAAAATAGAAGAAAAATTACAAAACGAAAACTTTGTAAAAAATGCGACGGAAGGATCCATCCAAAAAGAAAAGACAAAACTCGAAGAATATAATGGCCGCCTGAAAGTATTGGAAGGGTATTTGAGAGCGTTAAGTTGATTTTCGGCCAATTGTAAATTTCATTTTGGAACATCTGCATCTTTAGGCTCATAATTATACTCAGCACCTAAAAACAGGGCTATCAACTTTAGCAAGGATGTTGATTCGCCAGAGTAGCAAAAAATCATTTGAAATTTCAAAGAGTAAAAAGCGATAATAAAGTAAGAAATCACTAACGGCTTGAAAGAGAGAAAAAGTTTTTAGCCTATATGGGCAGCAAAAAAGAGGGGGCTCATGACTCAAATAGATGGGATTAACGCAAGCCAGAACAAGCGAACAAAGCAACCAAGCAAAGAAGAACAATTATTGCTTCGTCTAGATAGAAATATAGTTAATACAAATGAATTAAAAACGATTGTTTTATACAAAAAGCCAAGCGAAAATGTTTATAACGCGGCTATGCAAAATTTAGAAGATAATATAGGAGCCATAAGCACAGCAACCGCCATATCTTGGGCGAGAGAAGCGAGTAACTTATTTAAAAATGGGAAAACCAAAGAACAACGGGAACATGCAGAAGAATTTCTTTTAATGCTTGTACAGAGAAAACAGTTAAAATTGCAAGCCTCTTATGGGGCGGAACAACTCCACCAACCCATGCAAGACAAAGCGCCAATATAGGGGGAGCACCAAAGGGAAAGAGCCCTTCACTTACCCTAGAGCAGAAAAAAATACTAACTCAAATGGAACAAGTTTTAAGCCAAAGCACCGCGGGAGGAATTTCAATGGAAGAAACAATTAGAAGGATGAACGCAAAGTTTGTCAATCCTTAACGAAAATTCTGTGAAGCCAGCCAGTGATTTCTCCTGACTTTCTCTAAGTAAAAATGATTTTTTAAGAATCATTGTATTTAAGCCAAAAAATGATGGTAGAAAAATAAGATACATAAAGCCCTCACCCAAGCTGCAATCATTAAATTTCCCTTATGATTAATCCCCCTCTCCCAGAGGGAGAAAGCCTAAAAGTTTTCTTTTGTCTGAAGGTTGGGTGAGGGCTGTTGTCTGTGATACACAAAAGAGAAAGTCAGGAAAAATTTGTTTTCTGCATAAAACAAATATAACGCAAACTGTCTTTTGCATAGGGTAAAGCTACTTCCTAATCTCAATGTTAAAAGAAGCTAATTTTTTGAGTAAATCGAGTAATCCGATGGCCAAAATAAAATATTAAATAATTACAAAATCAGAAAGCTTTTTCATTGTTTTTGATTTTATAATAAGTATTCTTCCCTTTATCAAATTTTGCGATAAGCCCCATTTTTATGAGTTTGGCAAAATCTATATTGCGCGATGCTTTTGATCTTTTTGTTGTTTTAGAATATTCTTTGTTTGTAATACTTCCGCTTTCTTCTATATAGTTTAATAGTTTTCTTAAGTGTTCAGGCAGCTTTATGTCAGGAGTTTTAATCGCTATCTCCAATTCTTTGCCAACCCTTAAAAGCTCATCTATTATCCCGTCCGTAAAGTATTCAAGCCATTCCGTAAAATCTATTTTGTCTTTTATGTCATAGTAATTGCCAAAAACGCCTACTTTTTCAAAATATTTTGAAACATTTTTATTG
>MEUB01000060.1:7365-8074 GCA_001771535.1 candidate division WOR-1 bacterium RIFOXYB2_FULL_37_13 | reverse complement strand
CCGGATGCACAAACAATCCGTCGCAAAAATTATCCTCCAAGGCTTTGAGCTGAATATATTCATGCGAGCGATGGATCACATTGCGCGTATGGAACCCCACGACTTTGCGCCAGCCGCGCTCCGCAAACAATCGTCGCGTCTGTGCTGGCGTGAGTTCATAGGCTTTCGTGGACGTCTCTCGCCGAGAGAGTAAATCAATCGTACCGCCCAGAAGAACCGGTTTCATGTTCTTTACTCGTCGAACCCCGGGATGATCATTGCTAAGCGTGCCGTAGAGTTTTTCCGCAAAAAACTCTTTGTCGATCGTGAAGATATCCTCTAGGCGCAAAAAAGCCATCGGCAGATCCTGACGATCGGCGTATAGCCCGATCGTCTGCCCAATTTTAAGATTTTTCGCCTGCTCTTGATTGACATCAAGTATCACTGGAATCGGCCAAATAACGCCGCTTGGCAGACGCATAGTATTAAGCACACTCTCAACCTCGCCTCGGGTCATAAATCCTTGCAATGGACTAAACGTCCCGATGCCGATCTGTTCTACATCCATTTGCGCTAATTCATCCAATTGAATTCTTGACAGAGCTGAAAAATCGGTGTTGGGAATAGTTTTCAGCATGCGATCGACAAGGACTCCACCATGTGGTGGCACCAAAAGCGTGCCATATGAAGATATTGTCAGGTACTCGTTCATCTTCAGATGGGCAACCAA
>MEUB01000060.1:0-7204 GCA_001771535.1 candidate division WOR-1 bacterium RIFOXYB2_FULL_37_13 | reverse complement strand
GAGGCACATCAGCCGTTAGATAAGATTGAACCGCTTAAATAGGGAGATGATTTTATGCATAATATTATTAAAGCAGAATGTTTACAACCATATAAAATAAGAATCAGATTTTCTGATAATATTGAAGGAGTTGTAGATTTATCAGACTTAGCAGGTAAAGGAGTTTTTAAGTTTTGGAACGATCCTGAGAATTTCAAGGCTGTTAAAATCGATCCTCAAACAAACACAATTATGTGGGACAATGGGAACATCGACCTTTGTCCTGATTCTTTATATGAGGAAGTTACAACTGGTAGAATGAAACAGTAGTTGTTGTTCCCCTTTCCCCAGTTCTTCAGTTCTTCAGTTCTTCAATTTCTTCCACCATCCCTCATTATCCCTATACCATCTAATCGTCTCAACCAACGCCTTATCAAAATCAGCCTTTGGTGTCCATCCCAATTCTTTTTTAATTTTTTCAATCCCTAAAGAATATCTTCTATCATGCCCCAGCCTATCTTTTACAAATTTAACTATATCTTTAGACTTCCCAAGTTCTTTTAAAATAATATCCACAATCTCGATATTTTCCCGCTCATTTCCGCCACCGATATTGTAAACTTCGCCAAGTTTTCCTTTGTGGAAAACAATATCAATTCCTGAACAATGGTCGTCAACATGAAGCCAGTCTCTTACATTTTTGCCATCACCATAAAGAGGAAGCTCTTTTCCTTCAAGTGCGTTTGTTATAAAAAGTGGGATAAACTTTTCAGGATATTGGTAAGGTCCATAGTTGTTGGAAGCCCTTGTTATTAAAACGGGTAGACCATGAGTTTTAAAATAGGCTCTCACAATAAGGTCACCACCCGCTTTACTTGCGGCATAAGGACTGTTTGGAGCTAAAGTACTTGTTTCAGTAAAAGAGCCTGTTTGAATACTTCCATAAACTTCATCTGTTGATATATGTAAAAACTTAGATATCTTATGTTTTTTTACAGCTTCAAGAAGTACATAAGTCCCATAAACATCTGTCTGCACAAAAGAACCTGCCTCAACGATTGAACGATCAACATGAGACTCTGCGGCAAAATTTATAATCGCATCAACGCCACTTACTGCCTTTTCTACAGCAACAGGATCGCATATATCGCCTTGAATGAAACTGTATTTAGGATTCTTATCAACATCAGAAAGATTCTCCAAATTTCCAGCATAAGTTAATTTATCAAAATTTATAATAAAATAGTCAGGATATTTTTGAAGCATGTATCTTATAAAGTTACTTCCTATAAAACCTGCGCCGCCGGTAATTAGAATTTTCATTTTTATAAATTTACGTAAGTACTTACGTAAGACCTCCTTTGTCTTTTTTATTATTACGACTGCAAACTGTAACAATATTTTCTTCAGGTTTCTTTGACAATTTTATCACATAATTTTGTGAAATTTCCTATTTTTTTTCGATAATAAACCAGTGGTGGCACAAATTTATGATATATTCACATGGGAATCAAATAAAAGTTGATGGGTTGGCACAGGCAATTAGACGATCTAATGGGCACTCAACAGTAAAGCCTACTCTAAGGTTGACGCTCCATCAAGATGAAATATTAAGGAGTATCATAGGAGCAAATAGTCTTGTACCGCTTGGCATGGAAGAAAGAGTTGGTGGAAGAGCTTCTGAGTTTATTTTTCGCCCAGAAGAAAAACGTCTTTTGCCAATTTTCCCTGTAATGGTTAAAATTCCTCGTCCTAGAATAAGCCGGAATTCGTTAGAATTTACAAAACGAAACTTGGGAGGCGTAGTAGCTCCTTTTGTTATACTAGAAGATGTATCAGTTAATGGAACCAGACATCCTTTCGTTATTGTACAACAATATCAAGCAGTCCATCTTAATGGAACTCTACCGAGTAGATACCCAAACATTACTGATAGAAATAAAGTAAGAGGACTAATCTTGAGAATGATTGAAAGGGGCATTTTATACTATGATGCCCTTATCGCAAAACATTTTGGAATAGATATATCAACGGGAGATTGCTATTTACTTGGAGGGATGCACCATTTTGCTTTTGCAACAAGAGATGAAGCTTTTGAAACTGTAACAGATAAACTATCAGAAGGGATTGTCCGTCCAAGGAATTCAAGGACAAACCGCTTCTTCACACAAAACTGGGGAGGATGGCCTTTATTTGATAGGATAGGATTGCCATCGGATGAAGAATTGTTTGAACTTTGGGGAACAAGGCGAGGAGAATGTCAACCTGTTCCTGATATAATGCTATATATGAAATAAATAAAAAACTCTATAAGCCCGTGTTATAATAATGCAGTTGGCGCGAGGATAAATCAGGAGGATGTTATGTTACAAGCTATTTTAGCCGTTATTGTTTTCTTGCTGTTGTTTTTGTTTTTTGCCGGAATAAGAATTGTAAGACCGACAAGCCGTGGTCTTGTTGAAAGGCTTGGAAAATATAAAAGGTTTGCAATGCCAGGGTTTAACTGGATTATCCCGATAATCGATAATATTTATGTTATTGATATCACAGAAATCATGGTTGATGCTCAGCCTCAAGAAATAATTACCAATGATAATTTAAACGCAAAAGTTGACGCGCAAATTTATTTTAAAGTTAAAGATGATGAAGAGAGTGTAAAAAAGTCCCAATATCATGTCAATAACTATAAAAATCAAATAGTAAACTTGGCAAGAACTACTCTTAGGAATATTATAGGCACTTTGACTTTAAAGTCAGCTAATAGCGAAAGAGGAAAAATAAACAGTGAACTACAAAGAACTTTAAAGGAAGAGACCTCCAGTTGGGGCTTGGAAATTGTAAGGGCTGAACTCAAAGAGATAGATCCTCCAAAAGATGTCCAAGAAACAATGAATAAGGTTGTAAAAGCTGAAAACGAGAAAATCGCAGCGGTTGATTTTGCTACTGCTACCGAAACTGTGGCTGATGGGCAAAGAAGATCTGAAATTAAAAAGGCCGAAGGCGTAAAACAAGCAAAAATATTAGAAGCTGAAGGTGAAGCTCTGGCAATTAAGCTTGTCAATTCCTCTGCAGATCAATATTTTACAGGAAATGCTCAACTTTTAAAAAAGCTGGAAACAGTTGAAAAATCTCTGGCAAATAATGCAAAGATTGTAATACCTTCAAATACTGAACTTGTAAATGTTATCGGAGAATTAGCTGGAGTTGCGCCGATAAGAAAGTAATTATAACCTGATCTTTCCTTCAACTAAAAGAGTAGATCGCTCGAGCGACTCAAATGTCCCTGCGTCCGACCACCAGCCGCTTAAAAGGGAATATTCGAGCTTTTTGTTTTTTAAATAGGCCGAATTCACATCCGAGACTTCAAGTTCCCCTCTTTTTGAAGGCTTAAGATTTGAAATAACATCAAAAACATTTGAATCAAAGAAATATATCCCTGTAACTGCAAGATTGCTCTTTGGCTTTTTGGGTTTTTCTTCGATACCTACTATCTTTCCATTTTTAAAGAAAGCGACCCCAAACCGATGCGGATCATTAACTTCTTTTAATAAAACCATTGCCCCTTCTTTTTGTTTTAAAAACTTTTCAACAAAAGGAGTCAGATCATCTTGAAACAGATTGTCTCCTAAAATAACAACCATTTTATCCTTATGCGCAAAGTCATGGGCAAGCCCCAGTGCCTGCGCAATGCCCCCCGCTTCATCCTGAACTTTGTAGGTAAATTTACATCCAAATTCCTTGCCACTCCCCAAAAGAGTAACAATATCTCCCATATGTTCAACACCGGTAACAATGAGAATATCAGTAATTCCTGCGGAAGTAAGTTTTTCAATCGGATGATAAATCATCGGCTTGCGGGCTACAGGCAAGAGGTGTTTGTTTGTAACTTTAGTCAAAGGATAAAGCCTACTCCCCGTCCCACCAGCCAGAATAATCCCTCTTATTTTTTCAGATTTTCCCGTCATTTCAAAACTCCTTTAACTCCCTCTCCCTCTGGGAGAGGGTTATTTCTTGCCAATTTCCAAAATACCTGCAACTGGGTGAGGGCTAAATCCCCAGAGTCTCTTTTTGCACCTTTATAATCTTCTGTATCCCCTTTTGCGCAAGATCAATCATTTCATTTAACTGGTTTTGCGAAAAAGGAGACTCTTCCGCAGTTCCCTGAACCTCAACAAGTTTTTCATTTTCAGTCATGACAACATTCATATCAACTTCCGCAGTCGAATCTTCGGAATAATCTAGGTCGATAACGCAATTCCCATCAACAATTCCAACAGAAACAGCCGCCAAAAACTCTTTTACAGGAATTTTATCGATCTTCCCCTCTTTTTTAAGATGTAGCATTGCATCATACATAGCGACAAAAGCACCAGAAATTGACGCGGTGCGAGTTCCTCCATCGGCCTGGATCACATCGGCATCCAGATAAATTGACCTTTCGCCCAAAAGATCAAAATCGACAACAGAACGGAGAGCGCGTCCTATAAGCCTTTGAATTTCCTGGCTTCTCCCGTTAATATTTCCACTACGATCTCTTTTGACCCGCTTATCCGTCGCACGAGGAAGCATGGAATATTCTGCGGTTACCCAGCCCAGTCCCGTATTTTTTCTATGATGAGGAACCGACTCTTCTACGGAAGCTGTGCAGATAACTTTGGTTTCTCCAAATTCTATAAGAACGGATCCTTCCGGATGTTTTAAATAATTACGGGTTATTTTAACCGGTCTTATTTGGTTTGCCCTGCGGTTATAACTTCTAGACATTTATTTTCTCGGGAGTTTGCCTGCCTTGTACATTTTTATCGAGGCGTTCACGCCCTGCTTTTATAGTTCTTAATATCCTGGAAGAAGTAAGCTCAAGATTGGAAAGAACCTCATCTGCGTAATTATCTGCGCCTTCACGAATTTGTTTTGCCAGTTGATAAGCTTGTTGGATAATCTCGGTGCTTTTTTCTTTTTCAGGAGAAATTTGGATGTCAGAAGGCAAAGTTGGCTTTTCAGATACAATCGTTTGTTGAGGAATATTTTTTACAGGGGGCTCTTGCTGGCTGCTTCCGCCATTAGCCATCATTCGGCCTCGATCTTTGTCTATTGCTTTTTTGGCAAAATCGGATCCGCCTTGTATCACAAGACGAATCTTGTCAATTAATATAAGAACCTGCTCTTCATTAATAATTGTTTTTTTGGTCATTGGGATTTTAAACCCGTCAAGAATTATTGCTTCTAAACTATCCAGTAATCCTAATATTTCCATTATTATCCCCCTTTTAAAGTTTACAGTGTACACTCTTATATGCGCTGTTAACTTTTTTTTAGCCTTCTAGCCACATTCCTCGGTACCAGCTTGTGAACGTCCCCTCCAAAATGGGCTATCTGTTTTACAATGCTGGAACTCAAATAAGAATACTTGTAATCGGTCATCAAAAAAACAGTTTCAATTTTGGGATTCATTTGACGATTTGTAAGCGCCATTTGAAACTCGTAATCAAAATCAGAAACAGCTCTTAATCCTCTGATAATAGATTCAAATCCTTTTTGCTTTGCATAGTCGACAAGTAACCCGTCAAAATAATCAACCTTTACCCTTTTTATGTCTTTTGCAGCCTCTTTTAACATTTGAAGTCTTTCTTCCAATGAAAAATAGGCGTTTTTATCAGGATTGGAAATCACGGCAACACATACCTCATCAAAAATTTCTGCCGCCCTTTTTATGATATCAAGATGCCCATTGGTTATAGGATCAAAACTTCCCGGATATACCGCTTTTTTCATCAAAACTCCCTTTATAAAAAGAAAAGAGTGTATCTCCGCATTTATGTTCTCTTAACTTATCCAGATGCCCGATTGCACCATCAAGACTGCTTTTGGCTCTGTGTTCAGCAATTATAATCCCGTTTGGTTTTAACAAGTTAAACTCACCCAAAAATTGGAGTGATTTCAACAAAAACGGACTACCATAAGGCGCTCCAAGAAATATTATATCAAACTTTGCCCTTTTTTTATAAAGAATTTTAAGGGCTTGAAGAACATCCAGCAAAAAGAGCTCTGCGCGGTCTGAAAGTTCAAGCATCTCAAGGTTTTCTCTTATGACAGAAACAGCCTTTTTATCTTTTTCAACAAAAATAGAAAGCCTAGCCCCTCGAGACAATGCTTCTATGCCAACAGAACCGCTTCCTGCAAAAAGGTCTAAAAAGTCGCTATCCGGAACATCGGCAGCCAATATGTTAAAAAGGGATTCTTTGGCTTGATCGGAAAGCGGTCTCAAGTCGGTTTTGGGAACTTTTAATTTTCTCCCTTTGCAGGAGCCTGAGATTATGCGCATTCATGATATCTTAGCAAAATTCATCACAAGAATATATATAAATCTTTAAAGAGAAACAACAAAGTTTTTTAATTTGTCAAGATAAGTAGTTATTTTGGAGCAAATTCTACGCATAATTTCCCCTGCACTAAAGAAAGAACCCTATGCAGTTTGTCTTCAACAGCAGGAAGCGATTTATCTGATGTTGTACGAAGAACCCTTTCCATCAATGTTCCCAAGAAATCAAAATAAGCTGACTCGCAGAGACCCTGATATGGAGAAAAGGAAGAACTATGCGCAATATTTGCAAGTAGAGAGGCACAGGTATCATCATCTGTTTCTTTAAATATCACGGAAAAATTAAAAGTTGGGTTAATTTCTTCGCTTGACTTAAACATCATCAACAAAAGATCAGAACAGCTACCTTGGAAACCATTAGAAGTTTGTTCTTCTGCCATTCCATCAAGAAAAATTTTTGCAACTTTTTGAGGGTCTCCACGCCCAAAAAGTTCATCACCATCAATCATCCAAGATAAGACGCCAAGCAATTTATTTTTTTCTTTTGCTTCTCTTGGCGACACCCTACGCGCTTCTATAAATGTGTCTCTAATTACATAATAGGCATCTAGCGGTGCCATAGACAAAAGCTTCGCCCCTATCTCGACAACATTTTTACAACGAAAAACATCCCCCCTTCTTACTTTTGGCAAACCAGCAGAAACATTACAGACTCTAGCCTTTGCTCGGTTTACCCGGTCGCAAAACCTACCATTGATATTATTGATATTAGTTATTAAATTTGCCATATTTTTCCTCCTATAATTTCATTCAACTATCTTATCATTATAAAAAATCAAAAATTTCATATTATTTTTTTTCAGAAGAATTGAAACCGTATTTTTTATTGATATATCAATAAAAAGA
>MEUB01000059.1:17306-23818 GCA_001771535.1 candidate division WOR-1 bacterium RIFOXYB2_FULL_37_13 | reverse complement strand
ATTAGCTTCAAAAAGGAGAATGATGATTCGTGGGAACAGTTGAATTTACTGGCAACAACGTTGGGACACTAGTGATTTTTTATATAATGTTACATTCATTGGAAATTGGTAATTGGACATTGGAAATTAAACCATGACAAATTTAGTACCAGATAAAATATTTTTAACAAAAGGGGTCGGACGGCATAAAGAAAAAATTGCCAGCTTTGAGATGGCATTGCGAGATGCCGGGATCCAGGCTGTTAACTATGTCCAAGTGTCAAGCATTTTTCCTCCCGGATGTAAATTGGTTTCAAAAGATCAAGGTGTCAAGCTTTTGAAACCGGGCCAGATTACTTTTATTGTTATGTCAAAAAATGATACCAACGAACCCCATCGTCTGATCTCCGCTTCTGTAGGCATGGCTATTCCGGCCGATCAAAATTCATATGGCTACTTAAGCGAACATCACGGTCACGGATTAACCGATGAAGAATGCGGTGATTATGCCGAAGATCTGGCCGCGCAGATGCTAGCCACAACGCTTGGCGTCCCGTTTGATGAGACTGCCAGTTGGGATGAAAGGCAGGAACTGTGGAAACTTTCAAACGAAATCGTTCGAACGACCAACATTACCCAAAGCGCGATAGGGCAGAGGGGTGTTTGGACCACAGTTTTGTCTGCCGCTGTATTATTAATTAATTCTTCAGCTTCTGAAAATCGATAGTAAAATAGAAAATGATTTTATTATCACGCGATAATTTATTGTCTGTTTAAAATATATGAAAGAACTTGAAATTAAAGGTTTTATTGAGACATCTTTTCTTGATTGGGACGGGCATATTGTTTCAGTTGTTTTTCTTCCTTACTGCAATTTTCGCTGTCCTTTTTGCCACAATGCGGGGCTTATAGAAAATTCTGATACTTACGAAACTATCCCAGTTAAAAAGGTTTTTGATTTTCTTCTTTCCCACAAAGATTTTATCGATGGTGTTTGTATTACAGGCGGCGAGCCTTGTTTACATAAGGAACTTGGACTGCTTGCTTTTTTGCAGGAGATAAAAAAAATGGGATTTAAAATTAAACTTGATACAAACGGATGCGATCCTGAATTTTTGAAAAAAATAATAGAGGACAAACTTATTGATTTTGTAGCTATGGATTTAAAAGAGCCGTTGGATGAAAGGTATAGTAAAATCGCGGGAGCTGAAATCAATTTAGATAAGATTAATCAGAGTGTTAAAATCCTTATGGGAGAAAAGGTTGCTTATGAGTTTAGGACTACAGTTGTGCCGACCCTTTTGGAAGAGGAGGATATTCTTGATATTGCAAAGCAAATAAAAGGGGCGCAGAGATTTGTATTACAGCAATTTGTGCCAAAGAATTGCCTAGACGAAAGGCTTCGTGATATTAAGCCCTATCCAAAAGAAAAGTTAGAGGCAATACTTTTAAAAATCAAACAATACGTTTCAAATGCTTTTCTGCGTGGGGCGTGATTTTTTTATTCCTTGTATTCTACTCCCAAGGCATCAAATTCTTTCGCATCTTTATCTTTTCTTGTTCCAATTGCCAGCACATTATATTCTCCGTCTAAATCGGCCTTAACAGAAAGGGTGTTTAGCTCGTTGTCAACGTTTCCATAAGCTCTTCCGAAGTTATCTTTTGGAGAGACCCAAACTTGAACATTTTCGTTTAAATATTTAAAGTAATCAGGGAGATCAATTGTTGCTTCTCCTTTTTCTACCTTGACTGTCCATCTGTATATGTTCTCTCCTCGGGTCGGACTTTCTACGAAAGAGTGCCTCAAGCGCCATCCTTCTTTTTCAGGATTTGGGTGTTTAATATCAAAATTTCCAGAGGTTTTACTTAAAGAACCTTCTATCCATACATTCCCTTTTACATAGAGCTTGTTAGCTCCTATAGCGGTAGTTCCTATTCCTACTCCTCCATAATTTGCTTCTCCGGAAACAAATAAAATTGGCGCAGGAGATGCCAAAGGAGGGAGTACACCGCCAAAAAAACCCACCATTAAAGAATTTGGGATATTATTTGTAAATGGTTCATTATTTGTTGTGCCTGATCCGATAATAATTGCATTATCTGAGCTTGTTGTTAAGTCATTTCCTATTGCAATAGCATTGTTTCCATAAACCGCTAAAGAATTTCCTATTGCAATAGATTCTATTGAATTTGCTTTTGCTTGTGTTCCTATTGCTAAAGAATTATTTGCTGTTGTTGAAGAGCCAACCCCTACAACAATAGAATTGGGTCCTAAAGCGGAACTATTGTGGCCAAAAACAAATGAATCTGTTCCTCCTGCTATATTTGATGATCCTATCGCAACAGATGAATTTTGTTCTGCAGTAGTGTTTTCTCCTATAGCAATACTTCCAAATCCGTTGGCATTAGCATTTGAACCGGACGCAAAGGCATAATTTTGTGTTGCGTTTGACCCACTTCCCATTGCTACAGATCCTAATCCGTTAGCAGTAGTATTTATTCCCATAGCCACAGATCCTTTTTTAGTTGCGGAATTGTTTTGACCGGCTGAAAAAGAATAATCTCCTCTGCTATCCCATTGATTACCTGTAACTTCACCAACACTAAGAGATCCTGTTGAAGGATCCCATGACAATTTTCTTGTTTTTTTATTGGTGCCCGTTCCTGTAAATAAGACTGATCCTTCGACTTCTAGGGTAGCTTCTCCCTCTGTTGTTCCAATAAAGAGATTTCCGCCATAACCACCTATCCAGCTATTATCATTTGCGCTTAATAAGACTTGAGGTTCAGTTTTCATTTCAAGAATGGTCTTACTATAACCAATTCCTATTGAATATTGATGAGTGTTTATGGCGTACTGTCCTAGTATAGTTGCCCCATTTGCATCAGAAATTACTTGCTGCCCCATTGCAAAAGAAGAATCCTTTTTTGCTTGTGATTCTTCGCCAATAGCAAAAGATACTCTTCCTTCCGCAGTGGTAGATATCCCCATTGCAACGGATCCTTCACCTTTAGCAATTGTGTTTTTCCCCATTGCGATTGAAGTAGAGCCAAGAGCTTGCGAATCATACCCTATCGAAATTGAGCCTCCTCCTGTTCCATAGGATGCAGTAGCATTTGCTATTGCGCCACTTCCTATTGCTATTGATTCAACCCCTAACGCTTGCGCGCTTTTCCCAATAGCAACTGCATAATCATTGCTTGCTACAGCGCTTTCTCCTAAAGCAAAAGCTGATACACCATCGACAATCGGGTTGTTTCCAATTGCAACAGAGTAATCTTTTATTTCGTTGTAAGCCCAACTACCGTCAGTTGAAGTCCCTGCCCTTAATGCGGCTTTAGATGGGAGCCAAAAGAAAGCTCTATCAAAAGTGACGTCAGTATCAGTAAAATCAAAAGCTTCATCTTGATTTCCCTCAACCAGAAGTGTTCCATTAGTAATATGAAGCTTTGCTTTAGGAGAGGTTGTTCCAATCCCTACTTTATCCGTTGTGGTTTTTAAATTGACATTTCCACCTATTTTTTCCCAGCCTGTATTTTGTCCAAAGTAAGCCTCTGTCTGTATTCCATTTAAAAATTTTAATCCTCCATTGTCTGTTATTTCTATTGTACCGGCAACTGTTAATTTGGAGGTGGGCTCAGTTGTTCCTATTCCGACATTATTTGAATTTATTTCTGAGTTTGCGTTAAAATAACTATTTCCATCCGGATTAAGCAAGATATCTAAATCACCGAATCCTATTCCTAAAGAATTATTTACAGCATTACTGAAACTAGAACCCAATGCCATAGCTGCATGTCCGTTGTTTCCTGAAGTCTTATTATCTTTCGTCTTTACATTATCTCCTATTGCTAGAGAGTTATTCCCTTGAGCATTGGAAAGGTTTCCTACAGCTAGAGAAAATTGTCCTTCAGCTAGAGTATAATTTCCGATTGCGACCGCGGCTGTATTTGTCGCAGAAGAACCAGTTCCTATTGCGACAGAAAAACTGCCTGATGCTGTATTGTCTTTTCCAAAAGTGGCAGCTCCCCCTGATTGTGTTACAACCGAAAGTTTTGCCTGCGGTGCATCTGTACCAATGCCTACTTTATCGCTTGTTGTTTCAAGCGTTACCTGCCCCGCGCTTTTTATCCAGCCAGTTGACGGCGCTTCGGCGGTTATTGTTACAATTCCGGTTCCGGCTCCGGCTCCTTCGTCTCCTGATATTAGAATGTTTTTACCGGCTGAAATCTGTTTAACAAAGTTACCAGTCTTAACTTTTGCATTTGTAATTGTTCCATCAACTATTTTGTCGTTAGAAATTCCACTATTTTTAACTTCAAGCGAGCTATTGGAATTAAAGCCTATAGTACTATCATCAACTTCAACAGTTAAGGCGCCTGTGCTAGTAATTGGCCCTCCTCTTAATCCTTTGCCAGAATTGACAGATGTTACTGTCCCATTGCCTATTCCGTTGGCTGTAATTAAAGTGGAGCCGTCAGGAAATTTAATACCGCCGGTTCCTTTTGTTTCGATCGTTCCTAAAACTGTTAGCTTTGAAGAATTTTCCAAAAAAACACTTGTTGTTCCAATCCCGACATTGCCAGTTGTATTTATACCGCTGCTTGCTCCAACAAAGAGGGTAGGGATATTTGACTTAAATCCTATCGCCAAAGAGTTAGGTTCATTATTAACAAGTGGTTCAGCAGCAGGAGTTACTCCACTTCCAAGTACAATGGAGAAGTCTTTGCTTGTATTTGTTTTGACGTTCATTCCAATTGCTGTTGAGTATTCTCCGCTTGCTATAGCTCTATAGCCAATAGCGGTTGAATATGCCCCCTCTGCTGTTGCGCGATAACCCAATGCAGTTGTAAAACCTTTTTTTGCTTGTGAACCAAAGCCAGAGGCAAAAGAAGCTTCTCCTTCTGCAACTGTTCCTTCTCCTATTGCGACTGAGAAAACACCTGTTGCTTTGTTTGTATAATGACCTATGGTAGCTGCTCCTTCTGTGGATTCAGAAAAAACAACTAGTTTTGCCTTTGGTATTGTTCTGCCAGTTAATCCACCAATAATTACTTGGTCACCTCCTGCTTCTGTTGTTATAGCTTTGTTTATAGGATCCCTTATCCACCCGCTATCCGATTCTCCAAGGTAGGCTCTTGTTTGGGTTTTTTTGTCAGGGAAAGCTATTCCATCTTGAGCCTCAATAGTTCCTTTTACAATTAGTTTATAATCGGAGTTGCTAGGTGTTATAGCACCGTTCCCGATCCCTATATAAGATCCAGTATTTAATAAAAGTGAATTAGCTATCCATCCGGCTCCGCTATATCTCAACGTTTGATTCGTAGTTCCTGCAGGGAGTGTCCCATCTCCTCCTGTACTGCTTCCCGTATAAGCTGTTTCTTGGATTGTATTGTCAGGAAATCTTATTCCTCCAGATGTTGCATGTATTGTGCCTGTTACTGTTAATTTATCGCGTTCAAATCCCAGTGATGGTGAATTTGTTCCAATTCCTATTATTCCATCGGATCTAATATATAAGGCATATGGGTTATCAGTTGTACTTATTTGAACAGGTGCGACAGAAGATGATTCGCTTGTTACATGCAGTTTTGCTAAAGGAGATGCTGTTCCAATCCCTACATTGCCGGTTGTTCCTTTCCCTTCGCTTGAACTTACAAAAAATGTTGGAATTTCCACATGAGAACCAATTGCGGCATTTCCTCTCGCATAAAAATCTCCATTAACATCTAATGTTGCTTCGGGCTTTGTTGTTCCAATGCCGATTTTACCTATTCCGGATGAAATTCCTGTCGATTCATTTGAGCTGATAAAAAGGGTAGGTGCTGTAGAATTAAAACCTATCATTAAACTGTTTGGTATGTTGTTTTCCAGATAATAAAAATCATCTCCTGTATCGTAACCGGTTCCTATCACCATCGATTTTGAAGCTTTAGCATTTACAGTGTGACCCATTGCAATCGCATTGAAGTTCGAAGCAGTTGCGCTATATCCAATTTCTGCGGCGCCATCTGAAGCCCCGTCTTGGTATGTTAATTTTACGGATAATTTTGAGGTTGGAATTGTTGTCCCAATGCCAACTTTATCAGTAGCAGTTTGTAGTAAAACAGCATTTCCTTTTTTTGTCCAACCGCTTGCTGTTGTCTGTATTGATTCGTCAGGAAATTTAATGCCGCCAATCCCTTTTGTTTCAATTGTTCCATTTACTGTCAATTTTGAAGAAGGGGCTGTCAGTCCGATTCCAACTGATCCTAATACTCCGTCTTTATCTATGAGTAAATCATTTATAAAAGAATCATATTTTAAAACGCTCAACCTATTATTTGAACTGTCTATGTTTTCTATGCTGAAAGTATCGCTAGGGGCTGAAATGGTTTTCAATGTAATATTCATAGATCCAACTACATCTAGTTTTTTTGATGGGGCATCTGTTCCAATGCCAACCTTATCGCCACTTGCTTCCAATGTTACTCTGCCTGTACTTTTGATCCATCCGCTGTTATTTGGCAGGTTGTTGGTTCCAAGATATGCT
>MEUB01000059.1:0-17287 GCA_001771535.1 candidate division WOR-1 bacterium RIFOXYB2_FULL_37_13 | reverse complement strand
CCGGATATTTTACCCCTTTTTGCGCGTCAACTGTCCCAATTGCGGTAATATTTCCTGTCGCATCAATGCTGGCTACAGTTGTTTTGTCTAAGTTTTTAATTTGAAAAGAACTGGCTGCGTCATTGCTGTCTAAAATAACATCGACATTTTCCGCAAGTACCAGATTAAAACATAATAAGAATAAAAATAGGCATGAAATAAACGAGGAAAGATATTTTTTTTTCATAATAGCCCCCTTCAAATCAATTGGTTGTATTATAACCAATATAATGAAAAGTGACCAGCCTTAAATCAACTCTTGGGCTCTTTTGTTGAACAAAACTTTTATTCCTAACTTTGTAATTTTAGAGCATTGATTAATGCTGTTTTTGCCGAGAGGGCAAAAGTGAACTCCCTCATTCGAAGATTAATTTTTTTGTTTAGTGGCGGCCAAGAATATTTTACGAGAAGTTTCTGCTTTGTTTTGTTTTTTCATTTCAAATGGTTATTTTGTTTGTAATTATTAGAAAATTTAAATTCAAATATTAATTTAACAAAATATATAACAGAAACAATTAAAAAGAATGCAAAAGGCAGAGCCCAGATTATTCCTGATGTTGTATAAACTTGATCTGACCCGTCAGGATTATAACATCTACCTAATTCGTTAAATAAATTATGCCATTTGTAATATCTTATATAAAAGGCATACGCAAATGCAAGGGAAAGTGTAAAAGATATTACCGAAATCATTAAGGTTTTTATGGATTTCATGTTATTTGTATATTATTGCATGCATTTTTTAATTTGAAAAGAGCTTAAGCGCTTTCATTGAACAAACTGACCATCTATGAGATAATTTATCTTAACGCGGCGGCCTTGGTGTAGAGGCAACACAGCAGATTGTGGTTCTGTTATCAGGGGTTCAATTCCCCTAGGCCGCCCCAATCGAGTAGTTAGTGTGAGTGTGTGTAGTTAGTAGTTAGCGCATAGATTATATACTCCAGGAACAGATTGACTATGTATGATTTATCATTTGCTGATTTTTATAGAGACATAATTAGAGAAAGATTTTTTGTGCAAGCAGTTCTGGCGAAAATCATACAGTTTTTTTCAAGAAAGGCTTGAAATTTAATATAAAATCACTGCCTATTAATAAAACTTACAAGAAGTGATTTGTTTTCTTTGGCAGGCTGAACAATTAATGCGTCCATACCACTAACTTTTCTCCCTTTGAGCCCTTATTTCTTTAACCGCAGAAACCTTATCCCATTTCGGAGAAAGCTGCCTAATGTCTTTTTCTAAAGCTGCCATTTTTCCCGTTTTCTCTGAAATGTGCATTAATTTTTGCTTTCTTTTCGCCATTACTTAAATCCTTTTTATATGGTATTATAACAATAACGAAAGAAAATGATATGGCAGAATCCTCGATTGATAAATTTAAAAAAGCTTCAGCTGCTGTGCAGAAAAAAATAAAAGCATTGAAAATAAGTAAAAAGATTATAATAGAAGCAATTCAATGGGCAAAAAGTAAGTGATTAGAAGGAGAAATGCATATGACTAAAAACTTTAAATCATATTTAAAATTTGATGATAAAAAATACAAAGATGAATATATAGTTTTTATAAAAGGAAAACTCTTTAAAGCTGGCAAAGATTTGCTAAAAATCCTTAAAGAATTTAAAAAGAAATATCCTAAAGAAACCCCTTTTATTGCCAAACCTCTCGGTTGCGGAAATTATATACTTAATGATAACTTTTAAATACAGAAAAGAGAAAAATAAGTTTGGAAAAACAATTTTTCGTCCTGTTGCAGATATTGTATTAAATTCTAATGATAATTCTATTGAAGTTGGAATGTACATAGATTCTGGTGCAGATGTATCTTTAATCCCTTTATCGATCGGGTTGGCTTTAGGTTTTTCACAAGAAGCCTCTGAAATAAGGGAGATGAAAGGGATTTCAAGTGAACCTATTCCCTATGTCCTTAAAGAGGTAAATTTTATATTTAATAACTATAAGTTTAAAGGTAAAGTAGCTTGGGCATTGATAGAGGAGATTCCGATCTTGCTAGGCAGGATGGATATTTTTACTAGATTTAAAATAATTTTTGATGAATCAGAAAAGGTTATAAATTTCGTTCCTAAATTTTAAATACCTTCAAAATGGCACCCTTTAAATTTGTTATTGTGTAAACAAAAATATTGCATCATTGCTAAAATTTAACTATAGTTTAATTATGGCAGTGGCTTATAAAGTACTAAACCATCTGCAACAAACAGGTTCTAACATCGTTTAATAAGCCGCCCCAATAAAGTAGTTAGTGTGAGTGTGTGTAGTTAGTAGTTAGTTCATGGTATTATATCAATTATAGAAAGAAAAATTTATTTCTTCAATTTCAGAATCCGCAAAATTTGTTGAAGTTGAAGAAAAACTCATTCAATTTATAGATCCAAAAGATAAAATGTTTTTAGATTGTGCTTTGTGCGCGGATGTAGATTATATTGTTTCTGGTGATAAACAGATGCTTAATTTAAAGAAAATAGGCAAATCTAGAATTGTCTCTCCTCTTGCGTCAAATAAAAACTTTAAGCCAACTAGTTAAAATGGTGTCTTATAATACAAGCAAAAATAATTGATCATTGAGGATGACGAAGATGAAGGCGGATACAGCTAGGGACTGGTGTTTTTTTAATTTGAAAAGAGCATATATCCGTTTATCTCTTTTAAGATTTTTATCTGCTTGATATCTTTTATTTCTTGTTCTTTTGATATGCCGATAAGAATATTCGGATATTTCTTCCATGAATTAGTCTTAAAGGTTGCTTCAAGAATCTTTTTATCTGTAATAAAGTTAACAATCTCATCGTCATATTTGCTAAATAAATCATCTTGTATATAAAAATATTCCTGTCTAGGGACTTCTCCTTTATAAATAATGGCGATTACCATCTGCATCCCTTGATTTGCGTTAGCAATTTCATTCATTTCAAGCAGTAATGTTTTTGTTGGGAGAGCTGTATTTATAAACAAACCCGCCGTTATTATAAAAACGACGTAAGCCAGAGTTGAAGATAGCATGAACGTAATAACCGCTTTTTTGACTTCTCTCTTGAACAAAAAGAATGTTCCTGCAATAAGCCCTGCTGAAAAAATTGCAAGGAATGGAAGCGCTATCGGTTTAAATGCGTTTATTTCTGATGGAAAAGCTATAAAAAGATAAATAGTCGCAATTGCAAATATGGGAATCAGTAAAATTGCGTTGAGCCATGCGGAGGTTGAAATATATCTTTTTAGTTTTTCCGGTTCTTTAATGGCCGACTCCAAAAAGTTGGCAACAATTATTGCAAGGGCAGGGAACGCGGGAAGGATATATCTCCCAATTTTATAATTAAGGGAAAAAGCAAAAAAACCGACAGCAACTGCCGCCCAAATTAAAAAGAGCTTCTGATTTTTGTCTTTTGTCCCATAAAAAATTGCGGGATAAACAAAGCCTCCCCACGGGGCAAACAGTAAGAATATCTGCAAAAAGTAAGAATAAAAATCATATTGCGGTGCGATTTGCGTTAGATTTCCAATTACATCTGTCGGTCTAAAAAATCTCATAAAATTTCGCAGGAAGAAAATGTCTGCAAATGGCTGGCCGAGTATTTTATATTCTATAATGAACCAGGGAGCTGATATGGCGAAAAACAGTAGGGCAGATAGAGAAAAATGTAAAAAAGAGTTGTGAGTTTTGGCCTGTGTGTTTGGTTGTGGGTTGTGAGAGGGAAGGAATATATTTAGAATTTTAAAAAGGATAAGCGAAGCAAGCGGAATCACTGCTCCGATAGGACCTTTTGTTAATAAGGCCAACGCCATTGAAAGAGCCAGAGGGTAATAATATAAATTATTTCCTGTTTTATTTAATTTTAAAATACAATAAAAAGCTGACGTTATAAAAAATGTCAGCGGAATATCAATCATAGGCGTCCGGGTAATATAGAAAAACTGACCCGACAGCATTAGGATTAGTCCAGCTAAAAGGCCTCCACGCCTTCCAAAAAGTTCTTTTCCCATAAAATAGGTTAACAATACGCATCCTATTGCAAAAAGAGAATGCCAAAGGGAGAGGGCAAATTCATTTATGCCAAAAAGTTTAAAAGAAATTGCCATAAGCCACATTGTGAGGGGTGGTTTGTCTATAATATCATTTGAATTGACAAATTTAAGAGTCATCCAATCGCCGCTTTTAACTATATTTTTGGCCATAGTCGCGTAAAAGGCTGAATCTCCGTCTATTATCGGGATTGTTTGCGCAAAGAGCATAAATAACACAAAACCCAAGGCCACCAAAGCGAGAATATCTTTTTTCATTTTTCTACTCCGTAAACTTTTTTCTATATAAATTAACTAATGTTTTTGCGGAACAATCTGATATTTGCTTTTCGTGTATAAGTAAAGGTGGAATGGGCAAGTACGGGGTTGCCAAAAGTTTTGCAATTTTTAGTGCTAAAGGACAGTTTGTGCCTACCCAATGTATAATATTTATGTCTTCTTTTATCATTTGTTTCATAAGTTTGATAGGACTTGCCGCCATTCCTATTTCCACGGAGTGATATCCGGCGACTGAAAGCTCACAGATTATTTCCTGCCTGTTGGTGAAAACATTTATTGATTTTTTAAACCAATCGGGTTTTGCTTTTTCAACTGTTTTATTCTCGTTTCCTTCCATCAAAGCTTTTATTCCCAAAATAACATCAGAAACAGAAATTGCTTTTAAACAGTCATCAAAAGGGCAGTTTGCAGGGAGGCACTTTTGCGAGCAGTTTACAGCTTTGCGGATAATCACATGAGGCGTTTCCCATGGTCCCCATTCGGTTGGTTTTACGAATTTTGTAGGAAAGATTGCCACTGTTGGAATTTTTAACGCGGCGGCTATATGAAGAGGTCCGGTGTCGACGCCAATGTATAGGTTGTATCTTGAAGTGATAGATATCAATTCTTCTAAATTTGTTTTATTAACTAGGTTTATCGGTTTGGCTTTACACAATCCGATAATTTTTTCCGCGACAGGAAGTTCTTTTTTACTTCCTGTTATGATAACTTTTGCATGTAAGGTGGCAGTTAAATAGTCTATTGTTTTGGCATAACGTTCGGGTAGCCAGGCTTTATTTCCTTTTCCTGTTCCTATATGGATTCCCACTACAAAATCTTCAGGGTTTATTTGATATTCATTTTCAAATTTTATTTTCAGCTCATTATTTGAAATAATTTTTAGTGGAACAATTCCATCCGGCAAAGAAATCCCAAGAGGGGATAGCAGTAAAATGTTATGTTCGACTTCGTGCAGAGTTAAATCATTCCATCTGCAATTGCTTCTTATATTATAAAAAGGGTTTAAAAGGGGCTTGGAATTATCTCCCAGCCGATATTTTATTTTTGCAAGTTTTGCGAGCAGGGCGTAATGGAATTCGTTGTAAAAATGGACTGACAGATCAAAGTTTTTTCGTTGTAAAAGCTTATTAAGGCTCAATTTCTTATTGTCTTCTATAACTTCGTTTATCTCAGGATTGTTTATAAATAAATCTTTTGTATATGGGCTGCACAAGATTGTCAAGCGACCCGCTCTAAAATTTTTTTTTAGAAGATGAATGGCAGGGGTTATCAAGACGCAATCGCCGATCGCATCAGGGCGGATAATGAGGATGTTTTTGATATTATCTGGATTTATTTTATAAGCCATATCATATATGTTATCAAATAAGACAGGGAAGGTCGATTTATTTATTTTAAAAATGAATACGTCGCATTCGTGGATTTTCTAATATCATTAATTTGTGTCTTAGCTTTATTAAAAATTTCTTCATCTGTTAATTGAGCTAAAACTTGCTGTCTTTTTCTTTGTTTTAATATGTTAGGCAATTGAAGTAACGCGCTTAAAAGAGCTTTCCATTCAATAATATTGGGGATCAATATTTTAGGAAGAACCATTTGAATAATATGCATAAACATTAGTCTTGGTGTGGTTATGTTTTTCCAAACGCATAGATATTGGTTTTTTCTATAACTCCATAAAGCTTTTGATTTTGACATCAACTTGCTTATGGTTTTGTCATGGTAATGATAAACCGTAGAACCAGGTTCATATATTATATTCCAGCCGCGCTTAAGCGCTCTATAAGATAAATCAGTCTCTTCATAGTAACAGGGGGTGAAGGCTTCATCAAACCCTCCAATTTCCCAGAATTTTTCACGGTCAATCAACATTGCGGCGCCACATAATCCAAAAACTTCTAAAGACTCAGCTATTTTGTCAGAGTTTTTTATTTTGTTGAATTCCGCGCTGATTACCCCACCACGAAAAGACCCTGTTATTATCGATTCGTTTATCATGTTTTGTCGGGGGCGCAAAACTTTGGGAGAAACGCCAAAAACTTTTTTAGAGGCAAAATGTTGTAATAGCGGAGGAAGAAAATTTTTTGCAACTTTAATATCACTGTTTAAAAAGAATAATAGATCGTTTTTTGCCTCTTTCGCGCCCGCGTTACATGCTTTTGAAAAACCGATGGCTCGATCAAAAGATATTATTTTTATTTGAGGGAAGTTGGTTTTTAGAAATTCTTCTGTTCCATCTGTTGACCCGTTTACCACTGCAATAATTTCATTTTCATGGTTTTTTGTAAGATTTTCAGTTAGTATCGGAATATTTGTTTTAAGTATTTCGAGATTGTTTGATATTGGGATTATTATGCTTATAGGGTGCACTAATTAATCCATCCTTTAGATTTTAAAAATAACTTTAATCTGTCTGCTGAATTTTTAAAGTTAAACATTTCTGCTTTTTCTAGGGCATATTCTCTGCATTGCTTATAAAAACCATGATCTTCTAAAAGTTTTATTGCCAATTGTGTGGCAGTTTTTATATCAAAGGGCTCAACCCCTAACTTAGGGAAGAGAATTTTATGTGTTGTTGCATGTGCTGAACTTATACAAGGGATTCCAGCGGCCGCACAATCAAGACTATACCTATTCCATGACCAGCGATAATCCATATGTAATGCAACATATGCTTTGCAGTGGTTAATAAAATATTTTTGCCATTCTATAAAAGGAGAAATTATTAAATTCAAGCCAAATCGTTTTATTAGATCATTTTCTAGCTTTATGTTAGCGCTATAACTAATACCTTGTGCTTCAGGATGGCTTTTTTGTATGTTTTTTAACAAAAAGAAATTTGTTAGCCCTCCTTTTTGGCTACTAAAGGTATTTTGCATTTCAATAAGGGGATTTTTTTTGTCGGGGGCTATAATATGTTTTTTTGACCATTCAACGGGAAATGGTACTCCCAACCAGAAGACAGGTTTATCAGTTATAGCTTCAAAATAGGGGATTGATTCTTCTAATAAAACACCTAATGCATCAACATCTTGGTAAGCTTCAATATATTTTAATCTTATTTTTGTATTGTAATCGTTGTCAGCCGAGTGTAGTGATCCTTCTTGAACTCCGATAAGTTTAATATGAGGCAGTTTTTTCTTTATTTTTTTTATGAGGTGAAAATTGTGATGCCTAAGTTCGAGCATAACTATCTTGTAGTCTTTAATTCCATGAAGTAACCTTAAAAGGCAGGAGTTGTAAACATCGCCTCCTGTCGCAGATGCCCATGCTTGAATGTCATGGCTTTCTCTTGTCCATGTGCCGCAATATGGCTGACAAGATAGAAAAACTAAGCCTAAAGAACCTCCCTTTTGTCTGTTTGTGGACATATTTTAACCCATTCTACCTCATGATTTCGGATGGAATGTCGTGTCCCAGCGAGAAATCAATTATAAACAATATTTTTTACATTATTTTTGAGCAAGAGTTTTTTTGAACTCTTCAAAATATTCCGGACATTTTAGGTTTAGTAAATTGGATCTGTTTTTTTCTAGGTCATTATAAGATAAATTTTCTATTTCTTCTTTAGAATAATTGAGCATCTTTTCTGGCTTTCCTTTTGTAATTATGCCAACACCATCATCACAATCCAATACAAAAATACTTAAATCACTGCGGGTTGATCTTAAATAAACAATTGTTTTCCATACATCCCCACTCCATGCCCCTGTCCATCCTGGAAGATTTAATGTATAGGCATGTTCTATCGAGTTTGCTGGATAGGCAACTGATTCAGTTTTTGGATTGCAGTCATGCATGATAACAAAACCATTATCATTTAAATAAGTTAAAACATTGTCTACATCTTTTAGTGATTGTTCGTATGTATGCAGTCCATCAACAAGGGCAATGTCTATTCCATCTTGTTCAAAAATATTTGATTTTAATTTAAAAAAATCATCGCTTGGCATTTGATAATATTGATTAAAAAAATTCCATGGGTTTGTAATATACTTACTGATTTTATCTTTTATTCCAATTAAGAATTTAGGATCAACTCCAAACTTTTTACGGGCTTTGATTTTAAGAAAACAAAGCCCTTTTTCAACACCTATTTCCAGATAGATTTTTGCTTTTATCCTTTTTATTATGTCTTGAATTACTTTTATTTTATTTAAAGGTTTCATGTGTTTTATTACTTAAGAGGGATGGCCGGCATTCTTTTTAGGGTTTTATTTACCGCATCTACCAAAATTCCAACAGATTCGAGCGCTGTAACTCCAAGAAGAGGTTCGCAGTTGTCAGGGCCAAAAACTATTCTTCCCGCGGTCTTTTCTCCCATAAATTCAATTATAGCCAATCCAAAAGGAAATTCTTTGATGTTGCCATCTGCCATTTCATAAATGGTTTTTCCTACAGGCTCAATCCCTGCTTCCATAAGCTTATTCCCCGGCACCATTGAATCTGTTGCTCCGGTATCAACCAAAAACTTGTCTTCATAAGAAATTGGAGCATCTTTATTGGCTTTTAAATTTACAGTTACAAAAGTTAATCCCATTATCGTCAACTCCCATGTATATTATAACATTATTTTAGAAATCTCATAAACTTTATCCGCAATATCCTCGGCGATTTTTTTTGTTGCTCCCGATTTTCCCATTCTGTTTTTGCCAGTTTCTGACATATAATTGTACCTAGCAGGATCGTGTAATATGGTGATGATTTCGTTTGCGATTTGTAGGGGAGTATTGCAATTCGTCCCTACGATTAAGGACAACGCATCACC
Source organism: candidate division WOR-1 bacterium RIFOXYB2_FULL_37_13 (assembly GCA_001771535.1). Classification (GTDB taxonomy): domain Bacteria; phylum Margulisbacteria; class WOR-1; order XYC2-FULL-46-14; family XYC2-FULL-37-10; genus XYC2-FULL-37-10. The sequence goes on along the minus strand of MEUB01000059.1, from coordinate 8,163 downwards.
CAATAATTCCTTTTGTGCGTTTGCAAATTTTTTATTATATTGTGCTCCTCTTCCCACAAAAGATACAACCGGTTTGCCGATCCCTGCCGCTTGTTCGTTTCCCGTTCCCGACAGGCCGATGATGATATCGGAATTGTAAATGACGGTTTCGAAGGGGGCACCGCGAAGGGACGCGATTAATCGCGTCCCTTCACAATTGTCCGCGATTAAAAACCTGAAATTTTTATCAATTTTCAACAATTCCTCCGCAATCTTCTCAAAATCTTCAATGTTTTTTGGGATATCTTCTTTTCTTGTTCCCGGCAAAAACCCTATGATTGTTTCCCCCTCTTTTTTCTCAATTATTTCATATGCGCCAATTCCATCCATTAAAGGGTTCCCTTCATAAACGGCTTTTATCCCTTCTTCTTTGAGCGACTTTGCAGTATGTTCATCTCTTGCAAAAACTATTTTTGCATATTTTTTTAGGAGCCATTTTTCCCAAGAGGTGTAATTGTATCCGAAGGTTTTGTAATAATCAGACTTATTGACCCCGACAAAAATAAACGGCGTCCTTGTAACCAAAGCTGCAAGAATTGGAATCACATCTCCAATTGCTACAACCAGGTCAAATTGACCTCTTAAGCTCTTTAAAGTTTTTATTTGTGAATATAATAAACCAAAAAGGCCATTTAGAATGTCTTTTGGCAGGGCAAAAAGGTTTCTTGCGGAAAAACCTCCGCTTGGGAGAGACTTTTTGGGGCCGATAACATGCAACCGTAGGGGCGTGATTAATCGCGCCCCTACGGTTGCAAAATCCCCAACCATTGGCATTATGCTGATATCAATATCAGGCGGCAATTTTTCTATTATTTTTGCGGCGGTCTGGTCTTCCCCATGGCCGTTTGATAAAAACAATACTTTTTTCATGTAGAAAGCTAGGCCTCTACCTCTTTTACACTTTCGTAAAATTCCCTGTAATCGTCTTTCTTGTCCGTTTTTCGCACAGCGATTGCCGCCCTTGGATGCTCATTTAGCATGCCAACTATCGCATAAGGAATGATGTAACCCCATTCTATTTTTTCTCTTAAAGGAATAAATTCTTTGGAGATAAGGTCAAGTACGGGTCGGATATCAAATTTCGGGTTTTTCAAAAATCCAAGCAACAGTTCAAGAGGGCAATTGCCGGCTCCTCTTCCTAGTCCGTAGACTGTGGCGTCGACATAATTCGCATCATGGATTATTCCTTCTATTGTATTTGAAAAAGCAAGCTGTTGGTTGTTATGCGTATGAACTCCGACCTCTTTTGTCTTTAAAATGCTTTTAGCTTTTTTTACCAATAACTCTATATCTTCCTGATACAAAGCTCCGTTGCTGTCTACAAGATAGACAACATTCGCACGGCTCTCTTTTTCCAACTGCTGCAGGGCTTCTGTTAGTTCATTATCAAGGACTTTTGATATTGCCATTATATTGACTGCGGTTTCGTATCCTTTTTGAGAAAAAGCATTTACAAGGGCTATAGCCTTGTCAACATCTTTTATATAACAGGCAACCCGTATCATATCTACCGGACTTTCACTGCAGGGCTTAACATCTTCCGGATCAACCCTTCCGATATCAACCATAACAGAAAGTTTCATTTTGGATTCTATCCCGTCAATTATTTTTCGAATATCATCATCGTCACAAAATTTCCATTTGCCATATTCTTTATCGGAAAATAGTTTCCTTGAATTTTTGTATCCTATTTCCATATAATCAATTCCGGCCATTGAAAGGGCTTTATAAACTTCGCGGACAAACCTGTCATCAAATTGGTGGTTATTGATAAGCCCTCCGTCCCTTATTGTGCAATCAAGTGCTTTTATTTTTTCTCTGAACATTGTCGGCTCCTTTTATTATATTTTAAACTGCATTTCATAAAGCTTCTTATATAGCCCGTCTTTTGCCAAAAGCTCTTCATGTTTTCCGGATTCTATGATTTTTCCCTGATCCAAAACAATTATTTTATCTGCATGCTGGACGGTAGAGAGGCGATGCGCAATAACAATTGTTGTCCTGTTTTTCATCAGGAGGTCAATTGCTTCCTGCACCAACCTTTCAGACTCGGTGTCGAGTGAAGAGGTAGCTTCGTCAAATATCAAAATCTTAGGGTTTCGTAAAAGAGCCCGAGCAATCGCGACTCTCTGCTTCTCCCCGCCCGAAAGCCTTACCCCACGCTCCCCGACAAGCGTTTCATAGCCTTCGGGAAAAGCTTTTATGAAATCGTGAGCGTTTGCCATTTGTGCCACTTCAAAAATTTCTTCATTTGTCGCATCTGTTTTTGCGTAAGAGATGTTGTCCTTTATTGTCCCTGAAAACAAAATAGTTTCCTGCGGGACAATTCCCATAAACTTTCTCAGATCATAAATTTTTAAATCACGGATATCATTGTCATCAACAAGTATCTCTCCTCCCTTTACGTCATAAAACCTTGGGATTAGATTAACCAATGTCGATTTCCCCGAACCTGATCTTCCGACCAAAGCAACCGTTTCACCCGGGTTTACGACAAAGCTTATGTTTTTTATAACTTCATTGTTTTCTTCATAAGAAAACGAGATATTTCTCAACTCCACTTTCCCTTCTATGGTATCAAGCGATTTCGCGTCAGGCTTTTCCATTACAGACGGCTTGATATCTATAACTTCAAACACTCTGTCGGCTGACGCAAGAGCTCCTTGTATTGATATTGAAATAGAACCAAGCCTCGAAACAGGGTCAGCAAGAAGGGCAATCCCTGAAAAAAAGGCGATTAAATTTGCAGGAGACAATCTGCCTGATACTACCTCAAGTCCTCCATACCATATAAGCCCCAAAATAGCTGCCATTTGAATAAAAGCAAGAAGAGGCGTTTGCGTCACATTTATCTGCGCCTGTTTCATAAAAGCCCAAAAATTCTGCTCATTCTCCCTGTGGAATTTTTCAACTTCGTGTTTTTCCATCGCAAACGATTTTATGACCCTAACTCCGGCCACTTTTTCCTGAAGGATTGAAGATACATCGGCAATTTTGCTTTGAGCGTGATGGGAAACTTTTCTCATTTCACGGCCAAAGTAGCTTATAAATATGCCAAGGACGGGGATTACAATAAGGGTTAAAAGCGTCAATCTCCAGTTCAAATAAAAAAGATAACCAAGTACCCCAAACAAGGTTAATATGTTAGGCGTTGTTTCTATTATTGTTCCTACAACTGTTGACTGTATTGTTTGTATATCGCTTAAAAGACGGGAGATGATGTCTCCTGTCCTCCATTTTGCAAAGAAATCAAGAGATAAATCTTGCATGTGAGTATAAACTTTAACCCTCAAATCTGTTATAACTCTGTAGCCCACAAAATTCATAAGGTATCCCTGCCCATAAGTGGCAAACCCCCTCAGAAAATAAATGCCAAGCGCTATTATCGCGACTGTATTTAAAAGAGAAAAGTCTTTATTGCCGATAGCTTCGGACATTTTGGCTACAATTGGGATAATTGCGATATTGCACAAACTGAAAAGAACCATACAGATTAAAGCGCCTAGTATGGTCTTTTTATATGGCGTTAGGTAATTTAGTAATCTAGTAAATGTTTTCATCGCAATTAGGTTTCCAGGGTTTTTCCTTGATCCCTTATAATGGTTTCCACGATTTTCAAAGACGCGTCTGAAACCTGCATACTGCTTTTAAGCATTTCTGATGTTCTTTTTAAAGTTTCATGATCTCTGATTAAATTGATAATATGCTGAACTATTTTTTCCGGTCTTATTTTTCCTCTGAATTCGGGCATTATCTCCTTTTTGCTTTTTATGTTTGGCAATGCGAAATATTTTGTTTTAGCGTTGATGATTTTTGCCATTATTTTTTTTATAAGTCTGCCAATTATCGGCATTGATGTTATGTAGTGCAAAAGTCCTTCCAGAGGAATCGCATCGGAATTGTCGAGAGGAAATATCATTATTGTTGGAATTCCAAGAACAGCAAGCTGCGCCGTGTTTGTCCCTGGAATCGTAATTGCCATGTTGGCCGCTTTTATAGAATCAAAATGGGCAAAAATATCAAACATTTTATGTTCTTTAAATTGTTCAAAGTCTTTGATTGAATTAAAAGGGGAGATGATAAGCATTAGCTGGATGTCGGGAGTTTCTTTTTTTAAAAGTTTTCCGATCTTTTCATATATCGGAAGCAGGTGTTTTATTTCCCACATTCTGCTTCCCGGAAGCATTGCAAGGACGGGTTTATCTTTGTTGATCTTCCATTTTTCCTGTGATTCTTCTTTTGTTGTAATGTGCGGAAGTTCTGTCATCATATCTCCGACTTCGAGAAGTTTTTTGGACGGGATTTTTCTTCTGAAAAGTTTTTCATTTGGCACAAAAAACTTCTCAAACGCGGATACCCAATTAACAAATTTCCCGGCAAGATACGCGTAAGCTTTGTATCCCAGCCTTTTTGAAAGTAAAGTTGCATGCAGTAAATCTCCGCCTATAAAAAGAACAATGCCGTCTTTTTTAAAAGCGATGTCTTTTTTTAGCGGTTTGCCCAATAACCAGTTTTTATAATCTTCAGGAGAAATAACAAAGTCTGCTTTTAAGGTGTTCTGGGCGAAATCAACCTCTCTTCCTGATGAATATTGACATGGGGTTAGAACTAAAATTATCCTGCTTTCAGGGGATTTTTCTCTGAACTTTCTAATAATCGGCATTGCGAGAGCAGAAAGCTCTCCGGGGCTATTTGCGACGAGTACTATATCGTAAGTCACGTGTAAATTATAACACAAATTTCCAATTTCCAATGACCAAGTAAAATATGGCTTAAGGATGGAACAGGGTGCTTTAAATTGGTGACTCTTAAAACCAGCGTTTTTTTCTAAAATACGCAAGCATTGAAAATACGACAATCAAAATCGACCCCCAAACCGCAAAATAGCCGTATCTCCAAGTAAGTTCGGGCATGTAATGGAAATTCATTCCGTAAATGCTGGAAATAAATGTAAGAGGCATGAATATGGTAGAAAAAACTGTAAGAACCTTCATAACTTCATTTATTTTGTTGTTTACGGTGGACAAGTACACTTCCAGCATTGATGCGGTTATATCTCTGGATGTTTCCAGGTTTTCCATGATTTGGACAGTATGCTCATAAACATCACGAAGATAGATGCGGGTCTCAGGGCGGATCAGGCGGGATTCGCCGCGCTGGAGAGAATTTAATACTTCCCTAAGAGGCCAAATCGATTCCCGAATAGACAGCATATCCCTTCTAAGCTTTTGGATATGCAAAAGGAGTTCTTTTTCTCCGCGATTAAAAATTTCTTCTTCAAGAATCTCAACTTTTTCTCCGTACGATTTTAAAATATTAAAATAATTATCAATCAAAGCATCAATTATCCGATAAGCAAGATAATCGGTGCCGGATTCCCTCAAACGGGTTCCTTCCGTCCTGATCCTTTTTTTTGTAGGCTCTAAAATTTGGCTGATTGTTGTGCCATGGCTAAAGGTGATGATGTAATTATCACCCAAAATTAAATCCACTGCTTCGGAAAAAACTTCGTCAGTTTCAGCTGAATAAGACATGGTAGTTAAAAGTATAAAAAGATAATTACCGTGATCTTCAATTTTTGACCGTTTGTTTTGCTCCAACAAACTTTCACGAACCAATTGATGGAGGTTGTAGCAGTTGCTTATCTTCTCGAGTAATTGTTCATTGTTGACATCTTTGACATCAATCCATGTAATGCCGCTTTTATCTTTGTAATTTATGCATTCATCAAAAGAGGCATTTTCTTCGGAATAATTATCTTTATTGTAGTTATAAATCGTAATTTTTTGTTCGCTGGCCATTATAATGAATATCCCAATTCTTTTGCAACCGCAGTAGCATTACAAGCAATACTTTTTGGTTTTAGTGTTGAGTGTTTAACGGCGGTATCTGGATCCTTTAGTCCGTGACCTGTTAGGATGCAGACAACTTTTGAGCCTTTAGGTATTTCTCCTGATGCAGATTTTTTAAGGAGACCGGCAATTGATGCCGCAGAAGCTGGCTCACAAAATACTCCTTCAAGTGAAGCGACTAAATTATAAGCGGAGAGAATTTCCTCATCTGTTACAGATGAAATAGAACCGCCTGATTCCTCTTTTGCGGCAACCGCCTGTTTCCAAGAAGCTGGGTTTCCAATTCTTATAGCCGTCGCAATGGTTTCTGGTTTTTCAACAGGATGTCCAAGTACAATAGGTGCGGAGCCAGCTGCTTGAAAGCCTGTCATTTTTGGTAATTTGTTTATCTTCTTTGCGTCATAATATTCTTTATAGCCTTTCCAATATGCTGTAATATTCCCAGCATTTCCAACTGGCATACATTGATAGTCTGGAACTTCCCCTAATTGATCGCAAATTTCAAAGGCGCCCGTTTTTTGTCCTTCTATTCTATAAGGGTTAATAGAGTTTACAATTTCTATCGGGTATTTTTCTCCAAGTTCGCGAACAAGAGTTAGCGCCTGATCAAAATTTCCGTCAACCTCAAAAACTTTAGCGCCGTGCATTATGGCTTGAGCAAGTTTACCAAGTGCGATTTTTCCTTTTGGAATGATTACGACACAATCAAGCCCTGCCTTTGCTGAATATGCTGCGGCAGATGCGGAGGTGTTTCCAGTTGATGCGCAAACGACAGCCTTCATTTTTTTCTCAACAGCTTTCGTAATTGCCATACACATTCCACGGTCTTTAAAGGAACCTGTGGGATTTGCGCCTTCAAATTTTAAATAGACTTTGCATTTTGTTTTTTCTGACAGCTTTTCGGCATAAATAAGAGGCGTGTTTCCTTCATAGAAAGTGATAATGGGCGTATTATTTGTTACCGGAAGAAATTTTCTGTATGTTTCTATTAAGCCTTTATAACGCATAATTATGAGAATTATAACACAAATGTCCAATGTCCAATGTCGAATGTCCAATTTCCAATGAAGGTATGTAGGTTTAATTGTCCTGAATATTTTGACCTGTTATATCTTTATAAAGACTTTTAGCTTCTGTTTCTAATTGAGCTTTCAAGTCTTGGTTTATTGAAGGCTTGAATGTAGGAAATCTTTCGTGAAAGGCTTTAATTCTTTTTGCTGAAGCTCTAACTTGTTCAATTGGTATTTCACATCTTAACACAGCATTTCTTAATGTTTGATATGTTTCTGCTCCACCCAAAACAAGATCAACACCTGCCTTGTAAGCTTGGAGAGTTGCTTTTGCCATTGATTCCCTTATAGTGTTAGAATGAGTAAAAGCTTTAAGAGAAAGAGCTCCAACTCCATCCGTAATAATTAAACCTTGAAACCCAAGATCATTTCTAAGCATATTTATCCAATCCTTTGATAAAGACGCGGGGTTTGTAGTGTCAGGTGAACAGCTTCCTGTAAAAACAACATGTGACATCATGATTGCTGGAAGATTATGAGCTATAAGAGGAGTATATCTTTCAGCAATATGAAGTTGTTCTATTGGCATTTTAAATTCTATAATCTTATCATCAAAATCCGTATTTCCTGTGTTAGCAAGAGTAGGAAAGTGTTTAGCGCAATAGCCTATGCCAACACTTTGTAAGCCTTCCATGTAAGCTGTTCCTAAATCTGCAATAATTTGGGGATCTGTTGATATGTTTCTGCCAAGATCGGGAGTAAATAAATCTAAAGGGGGACCAAAATTGAGATTTATCCCATTGTATGGGGCCGCCTTCTACATCAAGAGATTTAATTATTGGGGGATTCTTGTCGTCCTCATAATATACCATTAGTTCCAGAAGTTTTTTTTCATCAAATAATTTTTTTCCACCGAAAGTATGAAAGGCTCTTATGCCTTTTTCTTGAGCTAAATCTATATCCTCATTTCTACCCCAAGGTCCTGCTCCATAGATAACCATTAGCGCTATATCTTTTTCGTCTTCTGAGGTCAATGTCATTTTGTCAGGAGTAGTTTTTTGTACTGCAACTGCAGAGGCAACCATTGCTGACGCTGGATATAAATAAAATTCGCCCATTGATTTCTCCTAGAAAAGCGTATTTTCTACATATATATCGAAAATTTGGGGGTAAAATTACACCAACAAAACGAAGATTTCATCTGATAACAGAAGAATTGAAAGTTCGATAATTTAGCTATACAGCAATAAAAAGCCGTAGTT
>MEUB01000058.1:24753-36971 GCA_001771535.1 candidate division WOR-1 bacterium RIFOXYB2_FULL_37_13 | reverse complement strand
TATCCCTGTTGAAAACTCTTTGCCTCCCTACAGTACACAGTACACTGTAAACAGTACACTCTCTCACGCTACACTCCCTTCTGTCCCTTTATTAAGAGAACACCGCCTTTACCAAGCCGACTGGCTTATGCGCTTCTATAATTTCAATCTTTCAGAAATTATGCTTGATGATGAAGGAAATCTTATTTTAAACATCGACCCCAAACTTGCCTTTGCGCTAAAAAACAAAGAGCGGTTTCCGCTTGAAATAAACAAAGCGTCGTATGATGATCTTTTAAAAATTCCCGGGATTGGGGTTACTTCCGCGAGAAGAATTTACAGGGTTAGGAAAGAATATAAATTAAAAGATATCAAGGAACTCAAAAATCTAGGGGTTGTCACAAAACGGGCTGCTCCGTTTATTACAATTGCAGGGAAACTCGGAGCCAGATCTCAAAAGTTTTTGACAGCGCAACAGTTGGAGCTTTTTCAGACGCAAAGTTCGGGGCTGGCAAGAAATCAAATTGAGTTGTTAAATGCATGAAAAACCTGAAAAATCTATAGCCTTAACTCTTTGGAATCTGCCTGTTTTAGATGATAAAGTAGCTAGTGCCGACAATTTGTTGAATTTTTCTCAAATATCAAAAGATACAAAAGGTTTGGCTATTTTCAAAAATGAACTTTTCTACGCTCTCCTCCATTCAAAATGCGACCAGAAAACAATTGATGCGGTTATAAAACAATTACAAGAAAAAGGGGTAAGTTATGTTTTATGCAAAGTATCTCACGAGGCAAAGCAGTTTCGCAATTGGGCGCGGCAGGTTAAGATGGAAAAGATGCGGGCGGTTTCTTTTATAAGGCTTAGGCCTATAGATCAGCATAATGTACTGTACGGTGAGTTTGAACTGCGGCATAAAACAGGCGAGCTTATAATGCTTCATTTTATGAACAGGTTCCCGACATACAAGATAATGATATCTTTTGGCAAAGAGGCTTTTATCGGCAAAGACGGGCAAATCGCGGTAACGATGCGATTAATCGCGTCGTTACCGCCAACCCTCATCGATCCATTTGAAAAACTGTGGCTTACTTTTTACAAAAGCCAATATATTCCCGAACGCAAAAATCTGCGATACATGCAACAGATGGTTCCAAAAAAATATTGGAAATGGTTAAGGGAGATAAAGGAGTTTGGGGTTGGGTAACCCTCTAATCTTTTTACACAAATTCACCCATTGTATATTCAGCCATTTCCATATCTGCAAGCAGTCGACCGGTTGTCCCAATATATCTTAGAGCTTCCATAATTTGCAATGTCAAAGGATCGGTGTTTATAGCGTGTCCAGCTACCCCTAAAACAGGAGGATTTAAGTTTCCTATTAAGGTAAAGGTTTTAGCCGCGCTGGTCATTGCATCCCTAATTCCTCTCAGAGTTGAAGCATCTGAAGTACCATCAAAAACAGCTATTACATGCGGAAATCTTATGCCACTCATTTCATCAAAAGTTCTAAAATGTCTTTCAAGAAATTGGTCAGTTAATAAGCCATTTTGTTCTCTACGCAAGGCATTCTTCAAAAAATCAATTTGAACAGTAGTTGGCAATGTCATGCCTATATCATCTAAAGAAAAACCCTCTTTAAGTTTTCTCCTTAAAATCGATAAAGTAATTTTTGTCTCAGGGGAAGGCTCATTTCTTCTTGCACTACTACTGTCAACTTGAATGCCAGAAGTATCAATTAATCGCAGAGAGGCTTGTGAAGAATCATAAAAAGAAACAGGTATCCCTCCATAAAACATATAAGAGGTTAATGTTCCTACCGGTAAAGGCAAATCATAAATATTTTGCAGTTGAGTAGAGGCGATCTTCCTATGAACCAAATCATCAAAAAGGGATCTTCCAAAGCTTTGCCTCTTGGCAAAGCCAAGAGACTCTGCTCCTACAAGAACAGGTAAAAATCCTCTTGAATTACCAAAAAGAACAACCCTTTCCGTAGCAAAAGATGAAATGGCCAATGCGCGAATTTTAGAAAACCCATCTGCATTCTCAATGATCACATCTGTAATTTCTTTTCCCCTAAAGATTCTCTTTTTTTCCTCTTCATCCTCCAGAATCCTTTGAACTTCATCATAAGTTGCGACAAGCATCATTCCACCTCGGCAACTCTTTGTAGAAGATGTTTTTGCGTTTGTCAGAATATTACCTTTTTTTACATCAAAAGGGGTTAACGTGTTTGACAAATTGGATCCTGCACATAAAACAGGAAAAGAATTTTTATTGTTACGCCATTCTAATAATTCTTTTATAAATGTCTCCATTGCAAAACTGTTTGGGACAACAACCAAAACAGTTTTTCCCTGATAAACAGACTCCTTTCCAAGCAAAGCGGCAAGCCTTGTTTTTCCTGACCATGCAGGGCCATCAACTAGCACTAGAGGATTGCGCCTATCAAGCATGACCCTTGCGGCAGAAACTTGAGATGAATCTAACCCTGCAATTTCTAAATCTTCTAATGAGTATAATTGAAATTTTTGACTCCCTAATATACAAAGAAGAGGATCTGTTGATTCCCTTAAATTTATTTTTGCAAATAAGATTCTCTCAAAAGCCCCAAGATCAGGGAGACCAAAATCAACACGAGCCCCATTTTCTTTTCTTATTGTTGATGCGCCAAATAAAAAACCGAGCTCTCTTAATAAAGAAGGGTTTGGATTTTTTCTTTTCGGGCGTTTTTTGTGTCCGTCATTTGCAAAGGATACCAGAGCTTCTTCGTGCCCTTGCATAACCGCAAGGATAGATTGAATAGTTGTTTCTTTCCTTCTATTTGTTCTTTCATCATAAAACTTATACAACCATCTTACTGTTTTATTCCCAATTTCCGGTATTGCTGTTTTCTCAAAATCCTTTTTTGTTAAATATTGTATAGAAATACCCGAAACCTCTGATACTCTCCGGAAAAGATAAATATGAGTATCCATTGAAAACCTGTCAGCACGCACCAGAGTCATGTCTTTTATTGCGGCAAGCTGGGTTTTAAGCGATTGTTCTTTAAGAACTCCCCATCCCAAAAGAGTAAACATATGATCAATTACAGGAGTTCCATTTCGTCGCTTATCTCCGTCCACCGCATTATAAAATCCGGAAAGGGTTGTCCCAAGGTTAGGATCAACACAACATTTTTCAACTTCCGGAACACCGTGTTTTATCCTGTTTCTTATTGAGAAATGATCTCTGTCCATGGCAAATTTATTTATACCTAAAATGTCAGCAAAGCCTTCAATTTCTTTTGCCATAATTAAGAGAAACTTTTTATTTTTTATCCCCTCTTTCCATAAAATCCCACGCAAGGGATGGTAGAATCCAAGTTCTTTAATTTGGCTGATCAAACTATCTTTCGAGATATCATTTAATCTGTTTCTCGTTGAAACAAAAATCCCACACTCAAGCCCTTCATCAATTTCACCCTTCAACCCTACAACAAGATGTCCACCTATATGATACGCAACCCCAAAACCATTTTGATTTAATTCTTTTACTAAATCATTTTCCGACAAATCTCCTAAATCAACCATACCAAGCCGATGATAAAGATTTTGTTGCATAGCCTTATTTCTAATTTCTTTTGAAAAAAGATTAAGACACTCCAATTGTGGAGCTTTTAAAATAAAACGATTCAAGGCTAATGCAAATCTAGGCAATGAAGCAAAAGCAAGAGATGCCCTGACTTTTCTTGCTGAACTGGGAATACCAACTCCTCCCCTGGCAACACTTCCAACTGTCACTTTAAAATTCATAAAAAAACTCCTCCATTCGCATACATAATAAAAAAATAACTAATTGTATAAAACTCTTATATTCTCTATCCCAAAAAACTGTCAATTCTTCTATTTATTTATTTCTGACTTTGTCATATTGGCTAAAGGCCCAAGCAAAAAACGTTCTCTCTTCACTATTTTTTCTTTTGTTTTTTTCAAACCCTCTTCTATGAGTTTTTTAATCTCAAGATCAGCTTCTTTTCTTAGCGCTTCGGCCAAAACTTTTCTTGCTTTACGTCCTTTACCAATTTCTCCCAATGCTTTTGCAGCTTCTGCCCTAATATCGGATTTATTGCAGGAATTTTGTAGCAATTCACTTGTGAAAGCAATATTTTTTGCAGCAACTAAAATTTGTGACAAGCTTACAAAAACAGGCTCCTTTTGTTTTTTGAGTTTCTTCCTCCCTAACTTTTCACGGACATCTATTCTCTGCAAAACCAGTCTTCTCATATCCTCGCGAAAAGCCTCACCTTTCCTAATGGGAGCACTTATTTGTTTTCCATATGCTTCAATTTCTTCTAATTGTCTTCCGTTTAAATTTTTCTTTGCAGGTAAGTTATGAATGCCTAATTCCCCACTCACTCTATTAAAAATTGCTACAGCCATAGATTTTTTCTTTTTTATACAATAGCCCCCATTACTAAAGCGAACATCTCCACGCCTTACAAATATATTAACAGAGTTTATGGCCATAAATATTTTTTTCTCCTTTTTTTGTAATAATAGATATAAACTCTTTTCGTACTCTAAAGGCAAAAATTTCACTTTTTCCAATTCTTAAAAAATAGCCTGAAATTTTATTTTTTTTATAATGAGGTTTGAATTGAGTAAAAAAGCTAGATGAGCACCGGCTTGAAACCTGCACGGAAGGCTACTTTTTCAATATCTGATTTCATGGAAATTTTCTATAAACTTCTCGTCTATGCCCTATTCCATAAACAGTTATAAGGTTACAATCATCATCAATCTGATAAATAATCCTATAATCGCCGACTCGTAGCCTATGGCTACATTCTGTTCCGTGAAGTTTTTGCGATTGATTGCCTCGAGGATTTTCTTTTAAGTCTTCAATTTTTAAAAGAATTTGTTTAACTAAATGCTTGTCAATATGTTTTAAATCTTTAAAAACAGATTTTTTAATTTCAAGCTTATAAAATCCCACTTTTTTTAACTTTCCTTTTTAGTTCATCAAAAGATATTGTTGATTCATTTTTTCTTTCAGCTATCGAATAAAGATCTTCAAGGTCTTCCACCATCTCTTCATATGTCCTAAAATCAAGGATAATTGATTGTTTTTCCCCTTTTTCATTAACAATAAATCTTTCTGCAGTTTTAAGCATTAAACTCACCCCTTTAGATATTTTATCACAAGTTGTAAACCCTGTCCTTACAATAATGGAGGTTGAACTATCGCCTCTTTTGCTATAAAAATATATTCCCCCCCAGATTACCTTAGCGGAGAAATAAGTTTTGCAAGACTGCAAGCCAATAGTATAAATTAGCTGATTTTTTTAAAAAGTAGCCTGAAATTTTATTTTTTTTATAATGATACTAACCTGTCACAAATAGTGGCAAGATAAAAGATTATAGGAGGAAGGAAATGACAAGAATAACTTTTTCACCCAAAACTGAGGTAAAAAAATTAGGAATTGGAAAATATATTGTAGCTACTAATTCGAGAAGAAGACTGGAAGGGCAACTTCGTTTTGTTTGCGATAGCATAAAGATACCCATGGAAGGATACGATGAGGCGGGAACTGCTATGGGACTCTACTATTTAAGCCACCCTCATGCCTACTCATATCCAAAAGCTAAAAAGGTATTGTCTAAACCTCTTAGAATATGTTTAGCGGAAATTTTTAAACAAAAAGCGGAACCTATTATTAACGCAGGCATTCATCTGTATGATGGAATGGTAGATCCTGAACAAAAAAAGAAACTAGTATTAATTGTTCTTACGATAGTTAAAAATTATATTTATTTTGGTCATTATTTTAATTCTACGAGCAATACTACCAGAGAAGAGTCCCCTTTTATCAAAGCATTAATAGATATGAATAAGGGAAAATTCTCTCCCAGACCCGTTTTAAAAATTAAAATCACACCTACACCTCCAGAACTTCAGGATGATTATGGTGATTGGATTTGGTATTAGGATTGAACAAAAAATCCAGATGAGCGAGTGCTTCAACTATGCTATAATTTCCCTATGCAAAAAAGAATCATAGAAGAGCTTAAGGAATCAATCGAAGTCAAAAATAAAGCCATCGAAAGCCTTGTTCCAAAGATCGAAGAAGCATCAAAAATATTAATCTCTGCGATAAAATCAGGCAATAAAATTCTAATTTGCGGAAATGGCGGATCGGCCGCCGATTCGCAACATTTTTCAGCAGAACTTATCAGCCGATTCAAAAAAGAAAGACCATCAATTCCCGCAATAGCACTCACAACAGATACATCGATTTTAACAGCCATAGGAAACGATTACTCTTTTGATAAAGTTTTCTCAAGACAAATTGAAGGATTAGGGCAAAAAGGTGATATCTTAATTGGTATCTCAACATCAGGAAATTCTAAAGATGTAATAGAAGCTTTTAATACCGCAAAGAATAAGGGGATTAAAACCATTGCATTTCTTGGAGGAACTGGCGGCAAAATAAAAGGAACCACAGATATTGAAATCACAGTACCAACAGATAACACCCCACGAGTACAAGAGTGCCACATAACAATCATCCATATAATCTGCAACTTAATCGAACAGGAGATTTTTGCATAATGCTCGAAACCCATTTAAAAAATATTCTGCCCAGATTTAAAGGGAAAAAAGTCCTTATCATCGGCGACTTAATGCTTGATGAACATATCTGGAGCAAAGTTTCACGCATAAGCCCCGAAGCCCCTGTTGTAGTAGCAGATGTTGCAAGAATTTCTCATGTTCCAGGAGGGAGCGGAAATGTCGCCGCAAATATTTCAGCACTATCAGGCATCCCCTATCTTGTAAGCACAATCGGTGATGATAGCTCGGGAATAAAGTTATCGCTCGCACTAAATAATCTTGGAGTATCAACCAAATATTTAACAAAAACAAAAGAACGACCAACAATTTTAAAATCAAGAATCATAGCGGGCAGTCAGCAAATAGTAAGGGTTGACCGTGAAGACAAAACAGAAATATCAGCAAAACTTTCAGAAAAGATTTTGCAAAAAGCACTAAAACTTATTCCAGAAGTTGATGCCGTAATAATATCGGATTATGGCAAAGGAATTACCTCTAATCATAATTGTAAGCAAATAATAAAATTTGCGCAAAAACATAAAAAGCCAATACTCGTCGATCCAAAGGGCTCTGATTATTCAAAGTATCAGGGCGCAACAATTATTACTCCAAATCAAAATGAGGCGGAGGTCGCATCAGGGATAAAAATTACTGATGAAAAATCTTTGTCAAAAGCAGGAGAAAAACTTTTGAGTACCGTAAAATCTCCTTTCGTTCTTATAACAAGGAGCGAGAACGGAATGTCTCTTTTCTTTAAAGATGGAAAAACAATAAATATTCCAGCAATAGCAAGAGAAGTTTTTGACATAACAGGAGCAGGAGATTCGGTCATTGCAACCCTTGCGCTCTCTTTTGCGTCAAAAGCAACCGCAGGGGAAGCGGCCTATCTTTCAAACTATTCAGGCTCTGTAAAAGTTACAAAAATCGCGACCCAGCCTGTTTATTTAAGAGAGTTGGAAAATGCGCTTCTGGAGCTTGAACCATCAGGGAAAAAAATTAAATCAAGAAAAGAATTAAAAGAAATAACACAAAGGCTAAAAGAAGAAAATTCAAAAATCGTTTTCACAAACGGATGTTTTGATCTTTTACACCTGGGACATGTGCGATATTTAAAAGAAGCAAAAAAACTTGGAGATATCTTGATTGTAGGGTTAAACAGTGACTCGTCTGTCAGAAAATTAAAAGGATATCCCCGCCCCTATCTTCCCGAACACGAACGGGCAGAAATTATTGCTTCGCTTGAAAGCGTCGATTTTGTGGTAATATTTAACGAAACGCGGCCGGATAATTTAATTAAAATAGTAAAACCCTATATCCATGTCAAAGGCGGAGATTATAAGATATCAGAACTACCTGAAAGACATATCGTAAAGCGATATGGAGGTAAAATTGTTGTCATCCCTCCAACGAAAGGGAAATCAACAACAAATATCATAGAAAAAATCCGAAAATTCAATGCATAACGCTATTTTTTGTGAAATAATAAGAGGAATGTGAGAATGAAAAAAATAATTGCTTTTTTTATTGTTTTACTGTTGGTTTCCAGCCAGGCTTTTGCGTGGAAAATAACAAAAGAGCTGGAACAGGAAATAAAACAAAAAAAACAGGCATTAAAAGAAAATGATCCGATTTCGCACTTTGACCTTGCCATAACGTACGCGTATTCCAATAAAATTGAAGAAGGATGGGGTTTGCTGAAAAAAGTTGACACTATGGATCCGGAATTTAAAACACAAGGTTGGCAACTTTACACAAAAAAAGCCACAGAACAGCCTTCTGACTGGAAATTGCGCTTTCGATTGGGGTTTGCGTTGTATTTTGCAGGCAAAAAAGAAGCAGCCATTAAAGAATTAAAAAATGTTTTAGTCATAGATCCTTATAACATATGGGCTTATGGATATATTGGCCTGATTTATGGAGAAATGGGGCAAACAGACAACGCTATTAAATATATAAAAGATGGGCTTGCGATCGACCAGCTTGTCGCGGCATTGCATCTTTTGCTTTCACAAGCTTATTATAAAAAAGGAGACTCATGGGGAGGCTTTGCTGAAGCTGCAAATGCTGTAAGGCTAAGAGCCCTTGGGTACTAAAATAAGACCTTTATAAAAAGTTATGGAATTACTAAGAAAGATATCATTTTTTGTTTTTGTTCTATTTATCTTGCTTCTTTTTGTCTGGGCTCTATATCTTCCAAAACAGGATGTCACAAAATTAATCGAGCAAACAATCGCAAAACAAAAAGACACCTTGGACATTTACTATAAAGGGGTTACC
Organism: candidate division WOR-1 bacterium RIFOXYB2_FULL_37_13; assembly: GCA_001771535.1. Lineage (GTDB taxonomy): Bacteria > Margulisbacteria > WOR-1 > XYC2-FULL-46-14 > XYC2-FULL-37-10 > XYC2-FULL-37-10. Next base: position 28,123 of record MEUB01000058.1, on the reverse strand, counting down.
TTACAGGAGATCGTCAACGGCGTAAAATACTGGGAAATAAAAGCGGCAGAAAGCAGCCTTAACAAAACAATAGGCATAGCTTCCCTTGAAAAGACCGAAGGGACTTTTTACAAAAACAAAAAACCCGCTCTTATGTTTACCGCTCCCACCGCCATCTGGAAAATTAATGAAAAAGAGATCATATTGCGCAAGCCGGTAGGATTTGATTCTTTATCAAACAAAAGAAAATTATCCACAATATCAAAAGAAAAAAACTTTTTCAATTTTTCATCATATGCGGAAAATAAAGGCTTCTTTTTCAAAGCAGAGGAGCTTGTGTGGAACATCAAAAGCAAAGCAATTGTCTGTAAAAATGAGTTATGGATAAAAAAAGGCAATATCAGCGGACATGCGAAAAAATTAAAAGGGGATGTCGGTCTGGAAGAAATCGAAATAACTGGTGATCCGGTCATATACATAAAAAATCACTCTATAACTACAATAGAAGCGGAAAAATTTCTGATTAACGGAATATCAAACACAGTAAAAGCGCAAACCCATGTTTTAATAAAGGTAGACAAATTGACAGGAACAACTCAATTTTTGACCTATAATCAATCAACCGGCATTATTAAAATTAAAAACGGGATTGTCGTAAAATATGAAAACTATAAAATATCTGCCGATACGGCTCTTTATAATATTAAAAATGAAAAGATGATTTTAAGTTCAAATGGTATTTTAACCCGAGGTAGCAGTAAATTGTCGGGAGATGTTATAATTATAGATATGAAAACAAAAAAAGTTTCTATTCAAGGCAAAAGCAGGGCGATTATTCCGGATGAGGAGATAAAATGACAACAATAACGATCGAAAAGACAGATACAATGCCTCAACTTGAATCTATTATTCAAAATGACGGTTCTTTTTTTGATCTGATAATAATAGGCGCCGGTCCCGCAGGGCTTACAGCCGCGCTATACGCGGGAAGAGCTAGGCTTAAGACTCTTATAATAGAAAAAGCCTTAATCGGAGGTATGGCGGCAACAACAGACAGGATAGAAAATTATCCCGGGTTCCCCGAAGGCATAAGCGGGATGGACTTAAGCCATAAATTTGAAGAAGCAGTCAGGAAACTTGAAATACCAATCTATTACGGGGATGTAACAACAATATCGCGCGACAGATCAATTATAATAGAAGGGAAAAAAATTAAAGCAAAAGCAATAATCATCGCGTCGGGAACAGAGACAAAAAAACTGGGGGTCGAAGGGGAAGACAGACTTCGAGGCCGCGGAATATCTTACTGCGCCACATGCGACGGGCCATTTTACAGAGACAAAAACATAGCGGTGGCAGGAGGCGGAAATTCGGCGGTTGAAGAAGCCATTTATCTTACAAGATTTGCAAAAAAAGTGTCAATCATACATCGCAGGGAAAAACTTAGAGCGGATAAAATATTGGTAGAAAGAGCATTGAATGATCCGAAAATATTTATGATATGGGATTCGATAATAGAAAAAATAGAAGGAGAAAAAAGAGTTGAAGCTTTGAGCTTGTATAATAATGCTACAAAGATAAAAACAAAAATTCCGATGGAAGGTCTTTTTATTTATGTTGGAAGGACTCCCAACTCTTCTTTTGCAAAAGAGGTCGTAAACACCAATAAGAACGGTTTTATAAAAACAGATCAGGAGATGAAGACTTCTGTTCCCGGCATTTTTGCCTGCGGAGATGTAATAAGCAAATCACTTTGGCAAATTGTGACAGCAACAGGAGAAGGCGCCGTAGCGGCTGAATCGGCCAGAAAGTTTATTGAAGAAGAATATTCTGATAATGCGAAAAAAACAATAACCGCATAATCAATTGAAAAGATTAAAAAGCATCCTAAAAAAGTTTAAAAAAGTCCTTCTCGCCTACTCTGGAGGTGTTGACAGCACCTTTTTACTTAAGGTTGCAATAGATACGTTAGGGAAAGAGAATGTTTTGGCGATAATCGCAAAATCTGAAACATATCCAAAATCGGAAGAAAAAAAGGCAATTGATATTGCCAAAAATCTTAGTGCTAATTGTAGAGTTATAAAAACCTGCGAGTTTTCCGATAAAAATTTCATCAAAAACCCTAGGGACAGATGCTACTACTGCAAAAAAGAGCTTTTTTCAAAACTTTCAAAACTGGCTAAAAAAGAAAAAATAAAATATATAATCGACGGATCAAACAAAGACGATTTATCAGATTACAGACCTGGGACAATCGCAAAAAAAGAATTCGGAATAAGAAGCCCTCTTCAAGAATCAGGTTTCACAAAAGAGGCTGTTCGAGAGCTTTCAAGAAAACTCTCTCTTAAAACCTGGAACAAACCAGCCCTAGCTTGCCTAGCATCACGCATCCCTTATGGCACAAAAATTACAAAAGAAAAGCTAAACAGAATAAACAAATCCGAAGAGTTTTTAAAAAGTTTAGGCTTTGGACAATTAAGGGTAAGGGATCATGGCGATTTAGCAAGGATTGAGGTTGATAAGAAAGAATTCTCCAAAATTTTAAATAAAAAAATAACAGAAAAAATAACAAAAAAACTCAAAAATTTAGGATATAATTACATAACAATAGACATACAAGGATATCGCACAGGCGCTATGAATGAAACTTTACATTAAATCAATCAGCTTCTTCATCTTTTTAATTTGCTTGGCAACTTTAGGAATACCATTTGAAGGCAAATATATCTATACACCCTTTCAAACTTTTGGAATGGGATTTTCCGCATTTGGAAACTTAAATTTTCAAAAGCCTTTTATTGGATTGCTTTTTAACATACAAATTTCACGTAAAAAATTTCAAGTGAATTTAACATTCTATTAGGTTATAATTAATTAGCATGAAAAAAATCTATCTAGACTATGCGGCAACAACTCCAACCCACCCCGAAGTTGTGGAAGCAATGCAACCGTATTTTGGCGAAATATACGGCAACCCCTCCTCTATCCACAAATTTGGCCAGTCAGCGCGAGCCGCTGTTGAAAAAGGGAGAGATCAAATCGCAAAACTGCTCAATTCATCTACTGATGAAATTGTTTTTACTTCCGGCGGAACAGAATCAGATAATTTCGCGCTTGAAGGGGTCGCTTTTGCCAATAAACTCAAGGGAAATCACATTGTCACTTCTGCCATTGAGCATCACGCGATTTCTCACTGCTGTGAATTTCTAAAAAAACAGGGGTTTGAAATAACTTATGTTCCGGTTAATAAAGAAGGGATTGTAAATCTGGAAGATGTGAAAAAATCGCTAACAGATAAAACAATATTAGTATCAATTATGCATGCAAATAATGAGATCGGAACTATTCAGCCTATAAAAGAGATTGCAAAAATTGCTCATGAAAAAGGTGT
>MEUB01000058.1:0-24704 GCA_001771535.1 candidate division WOR-1 bacterium RIFOXYB2_FULL_37_13 | reverse complement strand
ACCAAAAGGGGTTGGCGCTCTTTATATTAAAAAAGGGACAAGAATGGTCTCCTTCCTTCATGGCGGTGGACAGGAAAGAAACCGCAGAGCTTCTACAGAGAATGTGCCAGGAATAGTCGGCATCGGCAAAGCGGCAGAGATTGCAATTGCAAATATGGAAAATGAGGCTAAAAGCCTGATAATTTTACGGGATATGCTTATAGACGGGCTTTTATCCAAAATTCCAGATTCAATTTTAAACGGACATCGTACCAAAAGACTTCCAAATAATATAAATATCTCCATTAAGTATATTGAAGGGGAATCGATGTTGCTTAATTTAGACTTTTTAGGGGTTGCGGCATCATCAGGCTCTGCCTGTACATCAGGCTCACTTGATCCCTCGCATGTCCTTTTGGCAATCGGGCTGACTCATGATGTAGCCCACGGCAGTCTCCGCTTCTCAATGGGTAGACTCACGACCGAAGATGATATAAAATATATAATAGAACAATTGCCTCCAATTGTTGAAAAATTGAGAGCCATGTCTCCTCTTTATAATAAAAAGGAGTAGTTTTGTGGAACCTTATTCAGATAAAGTAATGGATCACTTCATGCATCCCCGCAATGTGGGAGAGATTGCTGATGCGGATGGGCATGGGAAGGTTGGAAATCCAGTGTGCGGTGATATTATGGAGTTGTTCATAAAAGTAAAAGACAACATTATCACCGACGCCAAATTCAAAACTTTTGGTTGCGGATCAGCTATCGCCACTTCAAGCATTATGACAGAGATGGTGATAGGAAAAACCATTGAAGACGCATTGACAATATCAAATAAAGCTGTTGTTGAAGCATTGGGCGGCCTCCCAAAAGTAAAAATCCACTGTTCTGTCCTCGCAGAAGATGCTTTTAAACTGGCTGTCGATGACTATTTAAAAAAGACAACGGGTAAAGGGCTACCCAATTTTAAGCCACATGAAGAGTAGGTGCAAACAAAATTGTTACAGATTTTATGGGGAACCAAAAGCTCTTATCCTTTTTTCGATTTATCGCAACCGCTAACAAACACAGCTTGAACTTTTAATTCCCTACAATGCCCTACAAAAACTTGAATCCCTCATATAATCATATATAATAATATGTAGATTTATTAATAAAATAAAATTGTCATCCAGACATTATAATTTATCATATTAAGGGGTTAAGTTTAAATGGAAGCAAAAAAGATGTTGTATTTCTCAAAAAATTTTTTATTGCTTATCTGTTTAGTGCTCCAACTTTTAATCATTCAAGCTTCTCAATCTGTGGGATATGAAAAAACAAAATATTTAGATTTATCAATATATCCTTTTGGTTTTGAGTTTTCTACGATGTACTTGCAAACGCTTGCTTCTTTAGGTTTTTGGAAGGATGACAATGGATTTGAAATCGTAGGTGGCAGTGATATTTTTCGATACAATACAACAAAGATCAAATATATGAAAAGATTTAAAGATAAAAACTATTGGAGTTTTGGGGTCGCGCAAACTAAAGCAAAGATATATGATTCTATTGGACTGGGTTCTTCAATAATTGCCGAATATGATGAGTCCGCTATTTATTTATCATTGGGTTTAGAAAATCCATTATATTTTGATTGGATTGTCTGTAATCTTGAGGGAGGATACATTTTTTCTTTTGCAAATAATTTCTCTGGAGATTATAGTAAATATCCACATAGCAGGCCGTACGGTTCTATTTCTATAAAATTTAGATGGTTTATCTGAGTTTTAAATTTTTAAAAATTCTAGTTTTTTTAGAGCGTTTTCGTTAATGTACACATGTTAAACGCTTAATATTTTGACCTAAAACGAAACCTTGTTCTTAAAACTCATGTAGCATAAACTTGATTGGGGTTGTTTAAATATGTTTTTTCAGGCTTCTCCAATTCTTTTTTGCTCCCTGTTTGGGTTATTACCCTGAGTAAAAATCAAAATCATTTACAATTGAAATTTTCTAGATTTTCTGCTGATGATAAGTTGTAGATAAAAGGAGAAAAATGAATGAATATATTTCTGTTACCACAATTTCTGGGTGTAAGCAAACCTCTAGATAAAGTTACGAATGCCAACCCGTTAGCGGCGACAAGGAATGCTACTGGTTGTTCCCAACAAAGGCTAGCTGAGATAATTGGAACTACTCCAAGAACTATAAGTTCTTGGGAAATCGGAGATCCTCAACTTTCTAAAATGTACTATGCCGCTTTAGTCCGTGCATATCATGCGTATTTAACGGGGCTAGAGTTTTCTCAAGAAAAAACAACAAGAGCAGAATCAAGGTCTCCATTTGAAACTGTTAGGCGTCAACTAAAAGATCAGGTTGCAGTGGGTGATGCTGTATTAGGATTAAGGATTGTTCCTCCCGGAGACAATAATGGGCCACTACTCCTTACGGTTGATAAGGCTAGCACTAGTATGCCTTTTAATAAACCTGATTTTCCAATTAATTTTACCATGCCAACTCCAACAGCATTCAGCTTAGAGAGAGAAGAACTATCAGCACTTGGATACAATGGAGGGGTTTTCTTTGAGTCACCATTAGATACGTATTTTTCGAGTATAATCCCAAGAAACCTTTTAATGTTTAGCCCTGAAACAGCAAGTATTCCCAGAGGTCTTTTATTTGTATTGTTATTAAATAAATTGAATGGAGAATTTATCCAAAGTGACGTTGAAATAGCTAATAGACATATGGTAGCTTTTATGAAAAGACCGGAGATCGAGCCTGTTTTAAGATTTATTGCGGCAGTTAACGTACATATGTTAAACGGTTAATATTTTTACCCAAATTGAAACCTTGTTATCGAAACTTTTGAATGGTATAATTTTTTCAAAGAGGTGAAGGAAATGAGCGTCTCAAATGAGATTATTTTAAAAAAGTTAAACAAAATTGAAGAAATGCAAAAAGAATTACTTAAAGATTGGGAGTTAGTAGAAGACTTTATTCTTGAATTAACCTCAAAAAATTTAAAAAAAGATATCCGTCAAGGAAGGAAAGATTATCAAAATGGCAAAACACACTCATATCATAGCATTAGAACTTTGCTAGGCATTGCTTAAATGTCCTCTTATAAAATACTTGTTACTTCCAAAGCAAAAAAAGACTTTAAAAAGATTGATCATTTTCAAATAAAACGAATTGATTCAGCAATATTAAATTTAGAAAATAATCCTTATCCTCAAGGGGTTAAACGCCTTATTGCACAAGATTTATCCCAATTTCGTATTAGGGTTGGTGATTATCGGATACTTTACGATGTTGATGAAAAAAATAAAGCAATCATCATCTTTCGTATAGGTCATAGAAAAGATATTTATCGATAACTCTATATTAACAAATCTAAGTTCCATGACAAATTCCAAGCAAAAAACAAAAGCAATCATCGCAATGTCAGGTGGAGTCGATTCTTCCGTTGCTGCGGCATTGCTCAAACAACAAGGCTATGAAGTTATCGGCATCACTATGCAAATTTGGGAGCCAAAAGAAGAATTTGGTGGGTGTTGTTCTCTTTGCGCTATCGATGACGCGAAAAAAGTAGCTCTTAAGCTTGGAATCCCCCACTACGTTCTAAACTTTAGAAAAGAATTTGAAGAAAAAGTCATCAAATACTTCATAGAAGAATATAAAAATGGCCGCACCCCAAACCCGTGCGTAAAATGCAATGAGCTTATCAAGTTTGATCTTTTGGCAAGAAAGGCAAGAGAGCTTGGGGCTTTCTATGTTGCTACGGGACACTATGTACAGATAATTTCCAATTTCCAATGTCCAATGTCCAATGAGATACAAAAGGCAAAATACAAATTACTTAAAGGGATTGATGAGACTAAAGATCAGTCGTATGTTTTGTATATGATGAATCAGGAAATGCTCGCGCATTCCCTTTTTCCGCTTGGTGAACTTACAAAAAAAGAGGTTAGGAAAATTGCAAAAGAATTGGGACTTATGGTTCATGACAAAAAAGAAAGCCAGGAAATATGTTTTGTTGAAAATGATGATTATGGCTCATTTTTGAATGAGAGAATCCCTTCCTATTGCAAACCTGGCAATTTGTTGGATACAAAAGGAAATGTTATAGGAAAACATAATGGCATTGTCTTTTATACCATCGGGCAAAGAAAAGGGATTGGTGCACATAAAAAGAGAAAATATGTTGTGGAAATTAATTCGAAGGAAAATACAGTTGTCATTGGAGATAATGAAGATTTACTAAAAAAAGAGCTAAGAGCGGACAATTTAACTTTTGTTTCAGGTGAATTACCAAAAAACCGCATAGAAATTTGTGCAAAAATACGATATAATAGTCCGCAAGTTGAAGCTACGCTTATTCCGATAGATAACTTGGAAGCAAAAGTTGTGTTTAAAAAGCCACAGAGAGCTGTAACACCTGGTCAGTCCGTAGTTTTTTATGATGGCAACGAGGTTTTAGGCGGCGGCATAATTTTATGAAATTTTGACATAAATGGTCAGATAAATATATATGAATAGGCCATTGGAAAACTTGTCCTGAAATCTGCGAAGGATTGGCCATTCGAAAGGAGGGAGTAAACATGTCCGGAAAGAGAGTTAAGTTTACTTTTAAAGACTTGGAAGGTAAATTTCGAGAAGTCTACCTTGCGGGAGATTTTACAGACTGGGGAGATAATGCCATTGTAATGAAGAAAGATAAAAAAAGTGGCGAATGGAAAATAGTAAAATCTCTGACTTTTGGAGAACACGAATACAAATTCTATGCCGACGGCAAATGGATTGCAGATCCAAAAGCACAAAAGAAAAGAACCACTATTGGTGAAGAAAATTCGGTAATCAGAGTTGACTAATTCGTTATCTGAAAAAATAAAAGAACTAAAAGTCAGCCGTAATTCTATAATTTTAGCGCATAACTATCAGTTGGCTGAAATTCAGGATGCGGCTGATTTTGTTGGAGATTCTCTTGAACTGTCAATAAAAGCCTCACAAATTAAAGATGCTAGCCTCATAGTCTTTTGCGGCGTCTGTTTTATGGCAGAAACGGCCAAAATCCTCTCCCCCACCAAAACTGTCATTATGCCGGATATTAACGCGGGCTGTCCTATGGCAAACATGATAACGGGAGAAGATGTCAGAAAACTTAAAAGAGATAATCCTGACGCTAAAGTTGTTTGCTATGTAAATTCCACAGCCGAAGTAAAAGCAGAATCTTATATCTGTTGCACATCCGCAAACGCTCAAAAAATCGTAGAATCTATAAAAGACACAGACGATATAATATTTATTCCTGATAAATACTTGGGAATGAACACCGCTAAAAAAGTACCCGGCAAAAAATTTATTTATTGGAACGGGTACTGCCCTACCCATATGAGGATAATGCCGCAGGATATTGAAAGAGCAAAACAAGAGCATTCTTCTGCCGTTGTAATTGTCCATCCCGAATGCAGGACGGATGTTGTTGAGCTTGCGGATCAAGCGTCATCAACCGGAGGAATGCTTAAATTTGCAAAAGAGGCTAACGCAAAAGAAATAATTGTCGGCACAGAAATCGGGATGCTCCACAGGCTTCAAAAAGAAAATCCTGATAAGAAGTTTTATCCTGTAACTGATAAGGCTGTTTGTCCCAATATGAAATTAACAACACTTGAAAAACTTTTATGGGCATTGGAAGAAGTTAAGACTGAAATTACTGTAGAAAAAGATGTGGCGGATAGAGCGAGAAAAGCGATTGAGAGGATGATTGAGAGTTAGGTAATAAAAAAACTCCTTACTTCTATTTCCCTGATTTTCGATCTAACTCAGCTATTAATTCGTCGTATGCCTGTGTAATCTCATTAAATTTCCGAGAATCTCCCTCTGGCATATCTGGATGATATCTTCTTGCCAATCTTCTATAAGCTTTTATTACCTCTTGTTTAGTTGCGTTCGATGTAAGCTCTAAAATTTTAAAATTTTCATCTCTATGACTTTCCGCGTTTTCTACTCTATGATATTTCCGGAGCAAAGCAATAAGAACTGATTCTATAAAATTATACTCTCCATTTTCTAATGCTTTTACTATTCTTGCCTTGGCAGCTTGTTCTCCCGTGGTTAGGTATAATCCTAACGCTTCAAGGTACGCTCCTGGAGCAATAAATATATTTCCTGGAAAAGCTTTATTTCTAAAATGTTTTTCAAAAATTTCGGATCTTTCCGTCGCTGATACAAAAGAAAAGGCTCTGCCAAAGAGCCTAAGAGATCGATAAGCAATGCTAACATTATTTCTAAGGCCGAGCCAAAAAGAAGCAACACCAAATTTTGACTGAATTTCAGGAGTAAAAAGATTATTAGAATAAAAATATTTCATTATAGAAGTAGCAACAAAATCAGCGAAAGCATCCGCATTGTCGGAAACTTTATTAGGTTGTTGAGTCGAAGCTTCAGGTGTAGCAAGTTGCTTTGATGCTAAACTTCTTAATATCGGATCATCAGATTTCTCTAAAAATTCAGTTACTTCTTCATCGCGGGAAGAAACAAAGCCCAACACTTTTGCAACTTCATCTAACTTTTGCAGGTATTCAAGGTTTACCAGTGTAGAAAAATCATCAGCAAACTTTGCTAATACGGCTTTTTTTACCCTGACAAGTTCAAACGGAATTCCTTCTCTTAAACAATCAGAAATTACGCCTTTTAAATAAATGGGATTGTCAAACAATCTGTCGACAAAATCAGGATTATCTAACGAATTAAGAAAAGCTTCTTTTTCTCTAGCAACTTTATCCCTTCTAATCTCTCTATTTACGGCGTCAATTTCTCTCGATTCCAAGGAAACATCTATTCTTTGCCTGCATAGACAGGTCAACCATTTTTGATAGTCATAAAAACCGGTTAATTCACGGCGCGCGACAGCTTTTAAATTATTTTCTAATGCTGATTTTATTTCTCCACTTCTTGCGGCAAGTGTTTCGCGAGAATTATAATCAAAAGCAGAAAGAGCCTTCTCAAATCGAGAAAACCACCCACCACGAAACTCTTTTACCATGTCAAGGTCAAAGAAAGTCGTCTCTCTTGTTTCGGGGATAGCCTCAGGAATCTCATCTAGTAAATTCAAAAAGAGTTTATATCCATCTTCAAATTTTTGTTTTTTCTTTTTTTCTAAAACAGCGGCTCTTAATGAACTAATTTTATGTTTATAAGATCTAAAGTTATCGGGGTATACGGTTTCTAAAACTTCCATATTATAATTTTGTCTTTCTATCTCCCCCATCTTTGAAAATCGTTTTGATTTTTTTCCAAAGTTAGAAGCGGGTTGGAAATTATGGGACGCTCTGGTTCTGCCTTGTGATAATATATCTATCGTAGAAATAACCTTTTTTAGCCATTTCACAGGGTTTTGTCCACGCACTACTGCTTCAATATTATCTGAAATCATTAAATCTCTAGAAATATCCTGGCAAAGCCATATAGTGCTAGAGAAATTCTTTTTATCGTTCATTTCATAAAAAAGCAAAACAGACCTGTATGCAATGTTAAAAGCATCTTTTGCTTGTCTCTATAGTCAACTCGCGGAATTTCATCAAATATCCTTCCCTGCACAACAGCTTCAAGTCTTTCAAACTCAGGTAATTCTAATATTGATGCTAACATGGCTCTTGTTTTCCCAAACAACCAAACAGTCTTAACCAAGTCGAGGTGTGCCTCCCTAATTAGAGAAACAATTTTATTTTTTACCGGTTCTTCGGGAGAAGCAAAAGCTTTATAACTACCAAAGTTGTTAACAAAATCAGTTAATTCATCAACCAGGTAAAATAATTCCTGCATAACTGTTGTTCCAATATCTGTATCATCAAGCAACCCAGCCTCTCGCGGATCAGAACTCCAATCATCAACAACAAGCAACCTCGATAACAACTCAACACTCTTTTCTGCCGCAGAACCAAGCTCTCCTGCTTTTGAAGAATCTTTTTCACACGGGAAATCAGGGGTCCCTTGCCGTGACAATTCTTCAAAAAAATATCCTGCTATTTCCGTAGAAGGTAAAGACTTGAGATTATACTTTTGCGCAGTATCAATTACAGCATTAAGAAAATATTTTTCAAGTAACCCTCCTGATAAAAGTCCTCCCATTAATTCAAGATGAGGAGATTGGAAAGGTTCGATAGCTAAAGCTCTTAACACTTTCTCTTCGTTAGTATTAAAACAACCTTCAGAAAACACTTTAATAAAATTAAAATAAATACTTGGGATTCTTGGGATTTTTCTATGGATAGCCAATAAATAATCACAAGCATATTTTAGAGAAACGCTGTAACCTCTTACTTTGTAAGTCCTGAGATAAGGAACAGTAATGGCACTCATGATAATTATATTTCGTCATTTTTGGAGAGAGATTTCAGGCAAAATGAGGGGGATAAGTAAGCAGAAAGAGGTAAGCAGTGAGCAGAAAGTTGATATTGGATATTGGAAAGTGGATATTGGAGATTAGTATCTCCCAATTTCCAATATCGAATTTCCAATCTCTAATCTCTAAAGTCTAATGTATCGGCGGCGGCGGCTCGGGCGGCCCCTCCCTCTTTATCCCCTTGCTCCTCCTGCGGCGAAGGCCTCTGTCAACCAGTTCGTATATCTCTTCCATTAGAAATGGTTTGCGCAGGTATTCCAATGCTCCCAAAGTAATCGCGTTTGCGTGAGAAGCTTCTGTCGCGTAAGCCGTAACTATTACAACCTCAATGTCAGGATCAACTTCTTTTACTTTTTTTAAAACCTCAAGACCATCCATTACGGGAAGTCTAAGGTCAACAAATGCCATATCGTAAACACCCTTTTTTAAACTGTCTATGGCTGAAGCTCCGTCGGGGAAAACCTCTACAATATAATCTTTTATCTTAAGAATCATCTTAAAAGATTCAAGAACCGATGGCTCGTCATCTATAACCAATATTTTTACTTCTTGTGGCAAATACGCACCTCATCTTATTTTTAATACTTTGAGACATTTTACCAGTATTATTACCCTTTAGGCAAGTAGAATTTTTTTAAGCCTTATGGTAAACTTTAAAACATAACAAGTCGGGGTAGCTCAGTTGGCTAGAGCGAGGGACTCATAAGCCCTAGGTCGCCAGTTCAATCCTGGCCCCCGGCAATTAAGTCGTTAGTGTGGGTGTGAGTCTTTAGTATTGAGTTTTCTAAAGTATGCGGATCCTATTTACTAACTACCACACTATTAATAATAAGTTTATTTATGATAAAACAAATCCAAAAAGATCCAATCTTATGCGCGATGGCATATCTTTTTTTTGTGCCGTCAATATACATTATATTGACGGATGAACGCAAGAATCAGTTTAATGCTTTTCATGCCGCTCAATCACTTATGCTTTGGATTATATTGTTTATAATATTTAAAATGATAAGAGTAATTAATATATTTATAATCCATTTTTTACCCTCAACAACTATTGCCCTTATTTTCTGGAGCACAACCGTTTTTTTTGCCTTTTCAACGTTCTTTGATAAACCATTTGATATTCCCGTAATTTCAAAAGCAGCAAAGTGGCTTGCATGATAAAAAATCATGATAAAAAATAAAGTACTAGAAACAATTAAAGAATATAAGATGATAAATGATGGGGACTCTCTGCTTATCGGCGTTTCCGGTGGAGCAGATTCAATTTCCCTGTTATACGCGCTTTATTCATTAAAAGATGAGTTGAAAATATCTTCAATATATGTCGCGCATTTGAATCATTTAATACGTAAAGAAGAAGCTTTTCTTGACCAGAAATATGTAGAAAACTTATCAAAAAACCTGGGTCTGTTATGTCTTTCTGAATCGGCAGATGTTGAAGCATATGCTGCTCAAAATAAATTAAGCATGGAGGAAGCAGGAAGAGATTTGCGCTACAAATTTTACGCTGATACCGCAGATAAGGTAAAAGCAAATAAAATTGTACTTGGACATACGGCAGATGATATGGTTGAAACTTTTTTGATGAGGCTTTTACGCGGTTCGGGTTTGAAAGGCTTAACAGGCATCCCTCCTGTAAGGCAAAATATTATAAGACCGTTAATCAGGACATGGCGAAAAGAAATCGACAATTATGTGGCTTCGCTTAAATTAGTGCCAAGAATTGACTACACAAATTATGAATCAAAATATCTAAGAAACCGCGTACGCTTAAAACTTATCCCCCAACTTAAGATTTATAACTTAAACATAAAAGAAATCCTGCTACAAACTGTCCTTCTTTTAACAGAAGATTACCTTTATATGGAGTCAAAAACAAAAGAGGTTTTATCGGAAATAATTACAAAAGAAGCAGAAGGAATGATAGAACTTAATACAAAAAAACTTGCTTCTTTTGAACCATCCATTACAGGCCATTTAATTAGAACCGCCATTGAAAGGATAAAAGGAAATTTATCGGAATTGTCTTTTTCCCATATTCATAATCTGATGAAAAGCCTTAATTCCACAGAACGATGGGAACAACACCTTCCTGATCATACTTTTGCCATGGGGACAAGAAACAGCCTGATAATTACAAAGGAATCTCCCAAAGAAAAAGAAAAAATTTCATTTCACTATTTCCTATCCATACCAGGAGAAATAGAAATAAAAGAAGCAAATGCAAAAATAACAGCCGAAATAACAAGAGAGACGCAATTTGACGAATCTTCACCTAATGTGGCTTTTTTGGATTTTGAGAAAGTTGGAAAAGATCTGATCATACGTTCCAGAAAAAATGGGGACAGGCTTTTTCCTTTGGGAATAAAGGGAACAAAAAAAGTACAAGATTTTTTTGTAGACGCAAAAATACCGCTCGAAAATCGCGATACAATCCCAATAATAGAAGCTGCAGGCCAAATCGCATGGATCGCAGGACTTCGTATTGATGAAAGAGTAAAAGTTGATAAAAACACAAAAAAGGTTGTTAAATTAACTTATCAAACTATATGATTTTTCCCCGCGTACTCCTTATAGAAGACAATGAGCAGGCCTCCCTTGAGCTTGCACGCATAGGCTGCGATACGCGAGGGACCGAACTCATGCGGGATAAATACTTTTTTTATGCAATTAAGATACCTGACCTTTCCTGTACGCAGGCAAATATTATAAAACAGGAAATGCTTTCAATCGGAGGAGAAGCGGCAAATAATAAAGGAACGATTAATCACTCCATAAAAAAAACAGATGTACTTTTATCAGGAACATTAAGCCAATACAAAAAACTCATAAAAAAACTTGATTTGCCGTATTTCAACCTGAGACCTTTATCAGAAGAAATGAAAAAAACAATAAAAAACTATTCTTCTGTTCCTCCAGCTATAAGTTTTAAAAATAAAAAATTGGATTTTAAAAAAAGAACATACATAATGGGCATTTTGAATATAACTCCTGATTCTTTTTCGGATGGAGGCAGATACTTCAAGATAGAAGACGCCATTAAAAAAGCCCGCGAACTTATAGGATCAGGCGCGGATATAATTGATATCGGAGGAGAATCAACAAGACCGGGAGCCGAGATTGTTTCGGAAGAAGAAGAATTGAAAAGAATTCTTCCTGCCGTAAAAATTCTTGCAAAAGAAAAAAAATGCCTGATATCAGTGGATACGCGCAAATCAGGCGTGGCTGAAGCGGCACTTAAAGCCGGCGCACATATAATAAATGATATAAGCGCTTTGCGTTTTGACCGCAATATGGCAAAGGTTATAGCCAAACATAAAGCCGCAGTCATATTAATGCATATGAAAAATAACCCAAAAACAATGCAAAAAAATCCTTTCTACAAAGACATGTTTGGTGAAATATCAAAACACTTAAAAAAAGGCATTGAAATTGCCCTAAAAACTGGTATACTGCCTGATCGTATTGTATTGGATCCTGGTTTTGGTTTTGGAAAAACACTTGAACACAATCTGATACTATTAAACAAGCTTAAGGAATTTAAATCGCTTGGTATGCCCTTACTTGTCGGAACATCCCGCAAGTCAATGATAGGCAAGATTTTAGGCGCCAAAACCGATAGTAGGCTTATGGGAACAGCAGCTACAGTTGCTATTGCAATTTTAAATGGGGCTAATATAATACGGGTTCATGATGTTGGGGAAATGAAAGAAGTCGCGAAAGTAGCAGATTCAATTGTGAGGAGGAAATAAAAAATGTCAAAAAAGGTGAAAAAAATAAAAAAAGCAGTAAAAATTCCAAAGGAAAAAAACACGAAAACCGTTCAGAATAAAAAAAGTAGCAAAGTCTCAAAAGGATCCCAGATTGTATATTTAGGTTTGGGAAGTAACGTAGGAGATAAAGAAGAATATATTGAACAGGCTGTATTTTTAATCGGCAAAATAAAAGGAGTTGACATATTAAGGCGGTCATCTAATTATGAAACCGAACCGGAGGGAGGAGTAGACCAGCCATTCTTTATAAATGCTGTTATTGAAATAAAAACAGCTTTCTCGCCCCACAAGTTATTAGAAGAGTTGCAAACAATCGAGAATGCGTTAGGAAGAGAAAGAGAAGTAGAATGGGGGCCAAGAACAATAGATATTGATATCCTGCTCTATGGGAATAATGTTATAAGTGATGATACACTGCAAATACCGCATCAACTTATGCATGAAAGGCTTTTTGTATTGCAGCCGTTAAAGGAACTTTCTCCAAGATTAGTTCATCCAATCCTTGAAAAAACCATAATCTCCCTTTATGATGAACGAAAAGCTGAGCTTGGAACAGATAAATATGACGATGAACTGCCGGGATTTAAAGAGATCAAAAAGGGCGGATATGACGATTTCGAGAGATGGTGAAGAGAGTTGTGGGTTGTGAGTTTTGGGTTGTGTGTGTAATTTTATATAATGAAAATAACAACAGAAAGAGCTTCTGAAACTATTGAGCTTGGCAAAAAAATTGGAGCTTCTTTAAAAGAAAATGACGTAGTCGCTTTGTTTGGAGAGTTAGGATCGGGAAAAACCACTTTTAGCCAAGGTATTGCAAAAGGGCTTCTGATAAAAGATTATGTGATCTCTCCTACTTTTATCTTGATAAATGAATACAAGGGACGAATTCCTCTTTACCATATAGATCTTTACAGGCTGGAAAAAATAGATGACATAAAAGACCTTGGAATTGAAGAGTACTTTTACAAAAATGGAGTTTGTTTGATAGAATGGGCGGAAAGGCTTGGTCCCCTACTTCCCAAAAATGCTAAAATTATCGAGTTTGAAATTATTGAAGAAAATAAAAGGATGATAAATATAAAGGAACCGGTTGCAAATTTGTGATATTAGGAATAAGCAGCGCTACAAAAACAATATCCGTAGGCATTTGTGAAAAAGGGAAAATACTAGCTGAATTTTCTATTTCCGGTAAGCAGAGTTTTACAGAAGATATTATCGTTTATATAGATCAACTTATAAGGCAAACGGAGGCAAAAATAACAGGAATTGCTGTTGCGTCAGGTCCCGGTTCTTATAGTGGATTGAGGGGGGGCATGGCAACCGCAAAAACATTGGCTCAAGTCTTAGAAGTTCCGATAGTTGAAATATCAACCCTTGAAGCTATCGCTTTTAACTTAATTAATATTGACGCAACTATAATAGCTGTTTCTGATGCCAGGCGGGATGAATATAATCTTGCTCTTTTTACATCATATAAGAAAGAGCTTAGGCGTATTACTCAAGATATGCTTATGGAATTAAAGGATATTACAAGCTTGCTTTCTAAAATTAAAGGGGAAATTTATGTTTGCGGATATAACGAAGAGATAGAAAAGGCTCTTAATCAAACCGGAATAAATTTCACAACTCAAAATCTTTCCGTTCCAAAAGGATCGAATGTCGCTATACTTGGAGAGGCGCTTATTAACAAAGGGATAACAGGAAATGTGATGGAATTGGCTCCAAAGTATTCAATAGCCCCAAACATAAGAGAATTTAAAAGATAAAAAAACTTAGTTGAGAGATTCTTCTGATTCAGGCTTAGGATTAAATAATAAGAACAAAGGATCTATATAAGAAACTCCACTACGTGCAGCATCAGAACTTGCCCAAATACGAGCAGACATTGTTCTATAACCTTTCATAACCAGATACAACAAACTTCCTCCCTGCCAATCAGCATCAAAGATAGTTGACTGTGCAGGTTCCTCATTACTTATAGATTGATCAGAAGAAACCAAGGAAGCCTTGAGTCCTCTCATAGCAGTCCATGAAAATTCTGGGAAACCAGGACACCATCGCCAATCGGCATTTTCTTCTAATGGTTTCTTTTTAGTAATGTGAGGATTTGCTGCAATGCTATCTGTAAGTTGATCAGAAGCAACAGGTTTCAATGACAATTCATCTATGCCAGAAGAAGATGATAACAACAACGCTGCTAAATTTACCTGAATGCTGTCTGTAGGCAGTAATTTTTCTTCCAAGGCAGGAAGGCTCGAAGTCCCAATGAGGTTACGCTCAAGCAGCCATCTTTCAACCACGTCAACCAATTTGGCAGAAAAAGAAATTTTATCAGAAGAGGTTAAATCTCGAGGAGTTCCTGTAGATTGCCCTGAAGGATTGACATTTCTTCCTCCTGTTGTTACTGCTGAAACAGCAGGATTATTAAGTTTAACAATACTTTCTAATGCAGTCATGATACTCATCATTCCTTTTTTTGTTTTTCAAATAAAACCAACTGTCTGTTGTTCCACATGATTATCGATAATATATCTCCCGAATTTCAATCTATTTTCTTCCATCAAAAACTGCCCTTCGGATCTTAATCGCTGTGTAATTTTCCATAAATTCGAGTCAGGACTAATAGTTCTCTTTTTTACCGCATTTGTAACAGGATCAATCAATCTTTCCATTTCAATAAAATGCCTGCCATAAGGAACAACCGTAACATCAAAATTATCGGCTACAACCAATTTAGCTGCTTTTATCCCAAAATTTTCGCACATACGTATATCTCTTTTCGACATCCAATCCAACGGCATAACTCTGGTATTAAAACGGAAAGAATCGCTTCTAAATTTTAAAATGCTTCCTTTTGACCCAATCTTTTTATAATAATTATTATAAAATTTCTCAACCATCCTGCTTATTACACCGCAAGAATCCAAGGAATATCCTTCAACCCTCCCCTCCGGATCTCTTTTCTCGTTTTTTCCCGTTCTTTCTACTATTTCCTGATAAAATTTAATTCCAACACTTTCAGAAAGTACAATAACAGGCCTTCCCATATGTCTTTTTTCATGTTTTTCATGGCTGATAATCGCACTCGCAATCCTTTCACAAAAATGCTCCAAATTTTCGTTTGGCAATACATCCTCAACCGAAACAGCAAAAATATTAATAGGCCTAGGTTCTTTTTTTTCTTCACAAGCTCTCAATAATAATTGCCAATCAGCCGCAGCCGCCGAGCGATGCGCCACAAACCCCGAATTTCTTCCCATTACTTCAACAAATATACATGATTGCTCTCCTCCAACCTCCCCCACCATCCTCATAAGTCCATCTCTGATAACACAAACAGTAGATTCAAACCCAAAGGTATGAAATTTTTGAGGTCTGTCAGGATCAAAAGGATAATCATCATCCATGCTTTTTCCAATGCCGACAACCGGAATTCCGACATTTTTAAAAGCCCATGCTAAAGAAAGGGTGCCATCCCCACCCAACATAACAATCCCGCCAATGTTTAAATCAAGCAAACATTCTATAAAACGTATAAAAAGGTTGTCTTCCTCTGGAGTAATAGCCCCTTTACTGACAAAATCGGCATTTATTAGTTTTGGCCTTCCCGTGCCTATTACTAAAGGATCATCATTCCCATGAACAAAAGGCCTGCTGCCAAATTCTATGTAATCTTCACCGTCAATAAGTATTTCTCCGTTTTTTATCTTCTCCAATAAAGGAGTAAAACCATAACGAAAGCCTATTATATTATATCCACCAAGAAGTAATTTTGTCTGAAGATTGTCGAATATTCTTTGGCTTCCAGCTGCCAACCCGCCGGCTTTTACTACAGCTATTCTACGATGTTCCTTTCTTAACGCATCAAATCGAGGCCGAATTATTTGAGAAGCGTCTTTAAAAGAATATTTTTTAGTTATCAAACTCAAACTTAGCTCCTTTGCGTCCAGCGCCTCTATGTTGATAAGTTATCTTTTTATAATAATAAAAATTTCATACATTTTTATTATTATGATAAACTATACTCTGTCGATAATTAATTGTAAATACAACAAAAAATAATGCAAAATAAAGAAATTGCCAAAATTTTTCTGGAGATTGCCGAACTTTTAGAATTAAAAGAAGGGAATCGCTTTAAAATCCGCGCTTATGAAAATGCCGCACGCAATATTGAAAATTTTGAACAAAATCTTGAGGGAATCTACAAAAAATCAGGATTAAAGGGATTGGAAGAATTAGAAGGTGTGGGAGAATCGATTGCCCATAAAATTGAAGAGTTTATAAAATATAAAAAAATAAAAAAACACCAGGACTTGCTGAAAGAATTTCCAAAAGGGTTCCTCGCGTTAGTTGACATCCCCGGCATGGGGCCAAAAACAGCAATGAAACTTCATAAAGAACTTAACATCAACTCTGTGACAGACCTTGAAAAAGCTGTCAAAAAAGGGCTTTTAAAAAACCTTCCCGGATTTAAAGAAAAGAAACAGGAAAATATTAAAAAAGGGATTGAATTAAAAAAGAAAAGCCGCGGACGGTATCTAATTTCAGAAGCAAATGAATTTGCAGATTCTCTTATAAAACAATTAAAAAATTTAAAAGAAGCGGATAAAATAGAAGTTGCAGGATCACTCAGGCGAAGACAAGAAACAATTGGCGATATAGACATTCTTGTAACTGCAAAAAAACCGGAAATCGTAATGGATAGTTTTACACAACTTCCTGAAGTAAGAAGGGTTTTGGCAAAAGGAGAGACAAAATCCTCTGTAATTTTAAACAACAACATGCAATCCGACCTGCGGGTTTTAAATCCTGATGAATTTGGATCCGCCCTACACTATTTTACGGGGAACAAACAGCACAACATAAAAATAAGGGAATTGGCAATCAAAAAAGGATTAAAAGTTTCAGAATACGGATTGTTTAAAGGAGATAAGAAAATCGCAGGAAAAGTAGAGAAGGAACTTTTTGACGCTTTGGGGCTTCAATATATTCCTCCGGAGCTCAGGCAGGGATTAGAAGAACTTGAAACCGCAAAAGAGGGTAAAATTCCAAAGTTGATTGAATTGTCCGATATTAAAGGGGATTTGCAGATGCATTCAACCCATTCTGATGGAAAAAACACGATCAAAGAGATGGCGGAATACGCAAAAAACCTTGGATATTCATATATTGCGATAACAGATCATTCAATATCTGAAAGAATAGCAAATGGTCAAAGCGAAAAAGAGCTGTTTAAGGCTTTTGATGAGATAGATAAATTAAATGCGAGGCTTAAAGAATTTAAAATATTAAAAGGGGTAGAGGTTGATATCCTCCCTGACGGATCGCTTGATTTTTCGGACGATATTTTAAAAGAATGTGATGTTGTTTTGGCCGCGGTTCATTCTGGGTTCAAAATGCCGCAGGATAAAATGACAAAGCGGATTATCAAAGCTCTGCAAAATAAATATGTAAACATAATGGCTCACCCTACCGGCCGGCTTATAAACGAAAGGGATCCTTATGATGTTGATGTGCATGAAATGCTAAAAGCGGCATCGGACACAGGGACATTTATGGAAATAAACGCGCATCCCAAAAGGCTTGACCTGAAAGATGTCCATATTAAGATAGCAAAAGAGATGGGAATTTTATTTGCAATAAGCACCGATTCTCATGCGACAATTTCCCTTGAGAACATGAAGTACGGAGTTTCTATGGCACGGCGAGGATGGACTACAAAGAATGATGTGATAAACACCCTGCCAATTGACAAACTGCTTAAGAAACTTTATTCTAAGAGATAATGAAACTGCAAATTTTTACCGACGGCGCTTCTCGAAATAATCCCGGGCATGCTGGGATTGGAATTGTCATAAAAAGAGACGGCGAGACAATTCTTGAAGTAGGAGATTACATAGGAAAAACGACCAACAATATCGCAGAATATATGGCCGCGATTAGAGGCCTGACAGAAGCTTTGATTTTGAAAGGAACAGAAGTTGAACTATTCGCAGATTCGGAGCTTATGGTAAAGCAGATAAAAGGCGAGTACAGAGTAAAAAACGAGGGACTAAAGCCTTTATACAATCAGCTGCAATCACTTATAAAAAAACTGAAACTTTTTAAAGCTAAGCATATTCGAAGAGAAGAAAATAAACAAGCGGATATGCTAGCAAACAAAGGGATAGACAACAAGTAATTCTTGCCTCAGAAAGCAAAACCTGATACACTAAAATTCTTATGGCTATCCGTTTTCAGTCAACATTAATATTATTAATAACCATGTTTTTGGTGATGGTGGGGTTTGGAATTATTTTCCCTATTCTTCCATTTTTTTCTATAAATTTAGGGGCGACCCCTTTTCAAATCGGAATGCTCATGGCAAGTTACTCCCTCATGCAATTTATTTTTGCTCCGTTTTGGGGCAGTCTTTCTGACCGATACGGCAGGCGTCCTATTATTTTAATCGGCCTTGGCGGATTTGCAATCACATTTATCCTGTTTGGGATGGCAACAAACCTATTTACGCTCTTTGCTTCGAGGATCTTGGGTGGAATTTTATCTTCCGCCTGCCTGCCCACTGTTATGGCATATATGGCAGATGTAACAAGCGAAGAAGAGCGAGGAGCCGGGATGGGGCTTATCGGCGCCGCAATGGGGCTTGGAATTATAGTAGGGCCCGCGATAGGAGGGATTTTTTCGCAATTCCATTTTAGTTTCCCTTTTTTCTTTTCCGCGGGGCTTGCTTTTATCAATCTTATTTTTGCGACATTTTTTTTGAAAGAGTCAAAAACAAAACAATCAAAACCAAGAGTTAAATATAACAGAATTAAACATCTTTTATCCTTAAAGGGATTTATTGCTTTTATATTCCTGCTTGTTTTTGTAGTCTCCTTTTCAATTTCCGCCATGGAGAGCACATTTTCTTTGTTTGCCAAAGATAGATTAAATTTTGGAGTTGCGGAAATCGGATGGATATTTGCAGGAATGGGGGTTGTGGGTGTTATTGTCCAAGGCTTTTTTATCGGAAAACTTACCAAAAGATTCGGCGAAGAATTTTTAATTAAAGCCGGACTTTTTATTTCTGCGCTGGGATATTCCCTTATAATTTTTGCTTCAAATCTTCCAACTCTTATGGTTTTTGTAATCCTTGCAAGTCTGGGTCAAGGATTATGCCGGCCGAGCATGGCATCCCTCATATCAAAAGACACGGAATTTGAAGAAGGGGTTACAATGGGAACAATGCAATCGGTTGATAGTTTGGGAAGAATTTTAGGCCCGGTTCTGGGAGGCCTTGCGTTTGAGTTCCATTACGCTATCCCCTATTTAAGCAGTGGCTTTTTAAACTTTGTTTTTGGGTTAATATTAAGTTTTATTTAGTTCAAGGAAAGCAAACGGAAACTATTGATAGCTTTTAACATCTTCAACTCAAACATCATTTTATCTTTAGGGTATTTTTTTCTCATCTGTCTCTCAAGTGACTTAACAACACTATCCTTTAAATCATTTTTTTGCGCCTCATTTAAATAATCAAAATATTCTATTTTATTCTTCATGCAACTGCTCCTACTTATTAAAGTTCTGGAGGAGATATAATTTCCAATGTTTTCACTCCATCCATAGAATTAACAAAATTGACCATCCTCTTTGTTTTAACTTTTACTATATCTGTAAAATTCCAAGAAACCAAATAATTTATATTATTTATTGACGCAATAGCAATATGTAAAGCATCTTCATACGAACTTTTTGATAATACTTTTTTATCTATATAGTCTTTCGCTAAACTTTCGGCTTCTTTATTTTGTTTTAGAAGATTGAATTTTTTGACAAAATCTTTAAATTCTTTCTTTTTTACAGGGTCAATCGTTTGATCCAGTTCAGAAACAGTCAAATTAGACACATAGATATCATATCTCAAAATTGTTTCTTTAAAAAATCTTTTTGTTTCTTCTTGGCGCTCTTTTACCCTATCATCATAAAGAGCACTAATAACGGAAGTATCCAAGTATATGCTTTCTCTCTTCATTTATATGCTTATTATAACCCGCTAATCACAAAGTGTAAATGATTCAATTTGCTCTATTTTGACCTTGATTTTCAAGCTTATATTATATAAAATAAAATTATTACATGTCAGAGCCAAAATCTATCAGCGCAATAATTCATATTTCGGGAAAATACTTTTTAGAATATTTAAGAAGTGGAAATGCCTCAGCTTTTGTTAATGAGATGCGCAACATTATAAAAAATGGAAACAAAGACTTTATTGTTTTCCGCTATATAAAAGAGGATGGCGTTTTTTTCTATTACCAGTGGATAGATTATATCTCCGACAAAGAAATGGAAGATTCCCCTGAAGTAAAAGCGCTGCAAGCTTTAAATAACTACAAAAAGACCCGCGAAACAGATTATATCGTATTGTCACCAAGCGCCCCCAACTTTCTAGAAGATGAACCTTCTTGCATTTTCAGCATGGTTCCGGGAAAGGTTGAAAAGACAGAAAACATCCCAAAACAAGTCATGAATATGTTTGCAAAATATATAGAAAAGTATTTCTTTGCTGTTGTAAATGAAAAACCAGCTTTTGATGAGGATTGGCTTAAAGATGAAAGATTGATTGAACCAAAACTGAACAAGCAATACTTAGCTTTTTCCAAAAAGCAAAATAATATAAAAGCAATACAAAAAGCAACACCGGAAAATCCTGCGCATCTTTTTGGTTTTTATTATTTTGACGGCAAGAATGTTTTTGATCAAATTGCTTCTGTGAATGTGGGTATTCCAAAAATACTGGAAAATGCCGATCCTTTTACATTGCGTCAAGTTGGTCCACAGAGAGATCATTTTGTTGCTGATAATAAAAATGCATATTATTTAAACAAAAAAATACTTGGGGCTGATGGTTTGACATTTCGTAGAATATCCAAGGATGCTGATGGAGGCTTTTTTGCGGATAAAAATCACGCGTATTATGATGGCGGTGAAATCATTAAAGATGCTGATCCTGCTGCTTTTGTTGATTTAGATTATGGGTTTGCCAAGGATTTCAATGGTTTTTATTCTGGAAATAAAAAAATAGGAAAATTTATGGAACCATTTACTATAAATAAATGCGGTTTCCTGATTACGAAAGAGTTTATTTATCATTATGATTTCAAAATTGATTTAGACCCTACAACTTTTGAAATTATTGATTATGACAAGCACATTAAAAGAACAAACCCTTTTATTGGCCCTTATTATTTAAAAGATAAAAATGGTTTGTATTTTTATAATGATTCCCGCAGTAATAGATACCTTGAAAAGGTTAAAAAAATAGAACCTATTAAGAACCAATTGTGAGTTCAATTCAACACCTTTTAGCACTCACAAGCCCCGACTGCTAAAAAGCTCATTGATTTTGATTTTTTTTTATTCTATAATTCCGAGATGAAGCATTTTACTATTTATTTTGTTCTGTTTGTTTCTCTGCTTTTACTTTTTGCAAAGAGCTCTTTTGCTTTTGCCAGTACAGGCAAGAACAATGAAGAGGAAAGAGTTTATTATAAACTTTACAAGTAAAAAAGATAAAGACAAATTCATCTCTCAAAGCAAAAAGATAGCCTCCATTTATGAGGTTTACACCCCAAATTGGGATATACGAAAAGACTGATATTTTTCCTGTTTTTCACATATTTTCCATGATAAAATAAAGGATGAGCAGGCTGGACGATCGCTCGATCAAAAGAGAGGAAAGTCCGGACTCCTAGGGCAAGGGTGGTTGCTAACGGCAACTCGGAATAAAAGCCGAAGGAAAGTGCAACAGAAAACATACAGCCCACTTCATCTCTAAAGCCTGCCTGCCGGTAGGCAAGGATGGAAGGCGATAGGTGAAAACGGGAGGTAAGAGCTCCCGACGCGAATAAGGCTGGAGACAGCCGCGTTGTAAACCCCACCAGGAGCAAGGTCAAACAGAGAAAGCACCGAAGCCCGTGCGTTATGATCTCGAGTAGACCGCAAAGAATCTTACAGCAATGTAAGATCAAGACAGATGATCGTCGTCCCGATTTTATCGGGATACAGGATCCGGCTTACAGGCCTGCTCGTTGAGTAATGGGTATTGTGTAGCGTGTAGTGGGTAATGTGCGTAGAAAAACGCACAATACACACTACCCTCAATCGCTAGCCCAACAATAAATAAAAAATGAGAATGATTAAAAGATGAAGACTCATGGTTTAGATAATCGAATGTTAAGAATGCAAAGGTTACAAAAAATATGGTATGCAAATCGCTTAGCTAAGGCTATAAATTCCCAAAAAATGGGAATTGCTACTGCTGCTTATATTTTGGCAAGAGAGTATCTATCTTTTGTAGGAGAAAACGTGGCATATGATCAGCCAAAACCCCTACTGGTGATTGATGGGCCTCCTGGTATTGGCAAAACAACTCTACTAGAAGAACTTGCTGTAATATTAAATTTCTCGGGATATAAGACTGTGTTTTTTTCTTTGGATATGTTTTTGAGAGATTTAGAATGGAGAAAAGAAGTGATGGCCGCAGTCCTTTCTGGCAGAAAAGAAATTCATAATTATAATGAAGCAGTCCTTTGGGATTTGGATAGAGTAATAAATGAATTGTTGAGAGAAATTGATGATTTTTATTCTTCTATAGAAGAGACCAAAAGTTTAGTGATCAAAAATGCATTTGATATGCAAACAAAAAAATATCGAGACTATACCTTTTTATTAAAGCGTGGAGCGATTTTTATAATTGAAGGTTTTTGTGCAAACCTCCCTATTCTGCAGGGCCATTATGGAGATAAAGTTTTTAGAGCTCGTTTAAAGGACGATCTGGACAAAGTTAGAAAACAATATCTAGGACGGTCTTCTCCACAGGTTGATTCCGCTGATCGAGAAAGATTTCATGATTTAGTTTTTGGAAAAATGTTTCCTCTTTATGCTGAAGCAACAGCTAAAATATTAAATGTTACTTTGAATTATAGCGCAGAAGAATGTGATGATTAGATTCAATTAGGTCGCGACAATTTTGCAGTCATAACCATGATATACAAACATTATTCTTATCATTTGGATCAACTTTAGCCTGATAAATATTGCCGGGGATTATTCTTGATATTATTATCTTAGATACAAGCTGATGATGATTATTTATGATATAATCATCTGTTTTTATTTCATGCAAAACTTCAAGATCAAACTCCAAAATAGAATCAAAATTAATAAGCTTCCCTGTATCCCTCACTCCTAGGATTTTAACCTTTACAGGTTGTCCCGAAGCGCTTAGCTTGTTCATTCTGTTCTGTTCTTTCAAAAAACTTGCCATAGAGGCCATTCTATCAGAAGCAGTCTTTAGTGATGGCTCATATGGCTTGGGCAATCCCTTCAAAAGCCCCATGATATAATTATGAAAAATTAAACCAAGAATTCCGAAAAAAAAGAAAGTCGCGCCAGTTAGGCGAAAAGAAAAAATATCAGCACCCTGCCCGTTAAAAGACAAAACAACAAACGTCCCGCCAATTAAAACAAAAAAAAGGCTTACTATCATTTGTTATTTTAAAAATTCGTTGTACAAATTTCCAAATCTAACTCTTACAGGCTCATTCGTCCCCATTCTTGCCACCCATCCGTTTTGAACCTTCTGCCAGCCGCCAGAAGGAACCCCTTTGCTTTCAGCATATTTGGCCACAGCTTCCGGACCCATAACCGTATTTTTCATCAGCCCCGCAGAAATTTCGGCATACAAATCAAGAGTAACACCTTCTATAGGCGCCCACATCGGGTCATTTAAATTAACAGGTTGAGCCGCCGCCTGCTGGCTAGCCATGGCCGCTTTTTGCCCCATACTCGCCTGCTCCATTAAATCCTTTGCATTTTTCAACATATCAAACATTCCCATTTTATTTTCCTCCTTTATTCCCTTTCACTTACGAAGCAATTATAATATGATTTCAATAAAAAATCCATAAAAAAAGCCCCCCGATATTAATCGGGAGGCTTCAATTTGAGATTACTTAGAGACTAGAAGCTTCTGCGGAATCCGCCACTTCTGTCATTTCTGTCGCCATCTCTTCTATCAGTCTTTGGCTTAGCCTCGTTGACTGTGATTTCACGATCGCCCCACTTATAACCGCTTAACGCAGCTATAGCTTTTTCGGCATCGGCATCTTCCATATCAACAAAACCAAATCCTCTAGACTTGCCTGTCATCTTGTCAGTCATAACTCTGGCTGACAATACAGTCCCGAATTCCGAAAATTTAGCTTCGAGATCGGAATTGGCAACAGACCAAGGAAGGTTTCCAACGAATATGCTCTTCATGTTATAGTATTCTCCTTTTACTTATTTTTCTGCGATTAACGGATGAAGAGCTCTAAAAGAAGCATCAACACAACTAAGAGGCAGACTCTTAAGTTCTTTGCCATTAACTTCGACAATTAAGTTTATCATATTCCAATCTAAATGTCCAGCTCGAATTTAAGACCCAAAATCCGATTTAGGGGGCTTCTTTTTCGGGGAGGCTGGGTAGCATGGGACAAAAAGTCATTTAAGTTTTTTCAAAAGAGCTAACT